>RHMC01000011.1 GCA_003719395.1 Streptomyces altiplanensis | reverse complement strand
GCCCCGCCGGTACGTACCGGCGGGGCGCCCCCGTGCGTGAACGGTCCCCCCGGTCTACGGCTCGAACTTGTACCCCAGGCCGCGGACCGTCACCAGGTAGCGCGGCGCTCCCGGGTCGGGCTCGATCTTGGCCCGCAGGCGCTTCACGTGGACGTCGAGGGTCTTGGTGTCGCCCACGTAGTCGGCGCCCCACACGCGGTCGATCAGCTGCATGCGGGTGAGGACCCGGCCCGCGTTGCGGAGCAGCATCTCCAGGAGGTCGAACTCCTTCAGCGGGAGGTCGACCTTGCCGCCGCCGACCGTGACCACGTGACGGTCGACGTCCATGCGGACCGGACCGGCCTCCAGGGCCGCCGGGGTGACCTCCTCCGGCTCTCCCCTGCGGCGCAGGACCGCGCGGATGCGGGCGACCAGCTCGCGCGAGGAGAAGGGCTTCGTGACGTAGTCGTCTGCTCCTATCTCCAGGCCCACGACCTTGTCGATCTCACTGTCCTTGGCGGTCACCATGATGACCGGGACGTTGGAACGGCTGCGCAGCTGGCGGCAGACCTCGGTGCCGGGCAGGCCGGGGAGCATCAGGTCCAGCAGGACGAGGTCGGCGCCGTTGCGCTCGAACTCGTCGAGCCCGTCGGGGCCGGTGGTCGCGATGGCGACCTCGAAGCCCTCCTTGCGGAGCATGTAGGACAGGACGTCGCTGAAGGATTCCTCATCCTCGACGACGAGCACTCGGGTCACGGAAGGACCTCCGGGGCAGGAATGGGTTCGCGATCAGTGGTCTTGTACGGGCCGCCGTCGTCCTCGTCGACGTCGTCGTCCGGGATGTCCGGGGCGTCCGGAGCGGCGACCGGTGACCGGTCGCGCGGCGCGGCTGCTTCGGGCAACCGCAGGGTGAAGGTGGAGCCCTGTCCCTCGGAGCTCCACACCGCGACCTCCCCGCCGTGCGAGGCGGCCACGTGCTTGACGATGGCGAGGCCCAGACCGGTGCCGCCGGTCGCCCTGGAGCGGGCCGGGTCCACGCGGTAGAAGCGCTCGAAGATCCGCTCGCGGTCCTTCTCGGGGATGCCGATGCCCTGGTCGGTGACGGCTATCTCGATCAGTCCCCCGGAACCGGAAGCCGGGGAGGCGCCCCCGCTGCCGGGCGTGGAGATCCGGCGGCCGGCGATGCCGACGCGGGTGCGGGCCGGGCTGTAGTTGACGGCGTTCTCGACGAGGTTGCCGAGTGCGGCGGCGAGCTGGCCGCGGTTGCCCCAGACGTGCAGGCCCGCGGTGCCGCCCGCGGCCATCGTGATGTTCTTGGTGGACGCGGCGTGGCGGCTGCGGTCCATGGCCTCGGCGACCAGTTCGTCCACGCGGACCGGCTCGGCGTCCTCCAGCGGGTCGTCGTTCTGGACGCGGGAGAGGTCGATGAGCTCCTGGACCAGATTGGTGAGGCGGGTCGCCTCGATCTGCATGCGGCCCGCGAACCGGGTGACCGCCTCCGGGTCGTCCGACGCGTCCATGACGGCTTCGGAGAGCAGTGAGAGCGCGCCGGTGGGAGTCTTGAGCTCATGGCTGACGTTCGCGACGAAGTCGCGCCGTACCGCTTCGATGCGGCGGGCCTCGGTGAGGTCCTCCACCAGGAGCAGGACGAGGCGCGAGCCCAGCGGGGCGACGCGGGCGGACACGGCGAGAGCCTCGCCGCGGCCCGTGCCGCGACGGGGGAGGTCCAGCTCGACCTGGCGTATCTCGCCGTCCCTGCGGGTGTCGCGGGCCATGTGGAGCATGGGGTCCACGGCGAGCTTTCCGCCCCGGACGAGCCCCAGGGCGTACGCCGCCGAGCTGGCCTTGACGACGCTGTCGCTCTCGTCCAGCACGACGGCGGAGGAGCGGAGTACGGAGAGCACGGTGTCGACGCCCGGGGGCAGCACCGCGTTGATGTCGGGGCGCAGCGAGGACCGGGTGGGTCTGGACTGCTCGCGCTCGCTCCAGCGGAACGTCAGCACGGCGACCACGCCGGTGCACAGACCGGCGATCGCTGCTGCTGCGGCGACTGCCGCGTTCACGTCCATGCATCCAGGTTATGCCGGGGCGATGACACCGCCCCAGCCAAAAGGGTGGACGCTCGAACACTCGTCGCTCAGAGTTCACCGAGGTGACGGGGTTGGTTCACTTGGGGGGCCGGAAGCGGACGCGTAACGGACAGAACGTGGGAGCGTGGGGTTCAGAGGCTGACCTCAGAAGGACAAGAGAGGGACTTTCATGCGCGACGCGTACCACGAGGAACTTGACTCGATCGGCGAAGCCCTGGTCGAGATGGCCCGGCTCGTCGGGTCGGCGATCGGGCGGGCCACCACGGCCATGCTCGACGCGGACCTCAAGCTCGCCGAGAGCGTGATCGCCGCCGACCAGAAGGTCGACGACCTCCAGCACGACCTGGAGGCGCGCGCGATAGCCCTGCTGGCCCGCCAGCAGCCCGTCGCGACGGACCTGCGGATCGTCGTCACCTCGCTGCGGATGAGCGCCGACCTGGAGCGTTCGGGCGACCTGGCCCAGCACGTGGCGAAGCTCGCCCGGCTGCGCTTCCCCGCCTCGGCCGTGCCGCACGACCTGCACGCGACCATCCTGGAGATGGGCCAGCTCGCGCAGCGCCTGATGGCGAAGGCGGCGGAGGTCATCACCACGAAGGACGTCGACCTCGCGCTCCAGCTGGAGCACGACGACGACGAGATGGACCTGCTGCACCGCACGCTGTTCCAGCACCTGATGGACGACCGCTGGAAGCACGGCATCGAGACGGCGGTCGACGTCACGCTGCTGGGCCGTTACTACGAGCGTTTCGCCGACCACGCGGTCTCGGTGGCGAAGCGCGTGGTGTACCTGGTGACGGGTGAGCACGCGGACGAGATCCAGGCGGCGGCCGCCACGCCCTCGCAGGGCGAGTAAGCCCGGGAATTGCGCGTGTGCGCCGTTGATGCGCCCGCCCCCGTGGGGATCCAATGGGCAGCAGCAGGAGTACGCCGCGTGCCTCTTCGAGGAGGATCTCCATGGCCGATTCCCCCATACCCCGCTCCCCGCAGGAGCCGCCGGCCGAGGCGGTCCGCCTGCCCGCGCTGCCCGTCCTCGGCGCCTGCGGCTGCGGCTCCGGCTGCGGCTGCGGCTGCCAGTTCGGGCGGCGCCGTGCCAGTGCGGCGGCTGCAGCGGTTAGTGCGGCCGGTGCTGCCGGTGTTCGCGGAAAGGGCCCCGTCCGGTGAGGACGGGGCCCTTTCTGTACGGGCCTGTGCCCGGACCCGGACCTACACCCGGTCGCCTTCCTCGTACCGGCCGTACTGGCCGCTCCCGTCGCCCTCGTCGTCCTCGTCGTCCTCGAGGCCGAAGTTCTCCGGCACCTCCAGCATCGCCTCCCGGAACTCGGGCCGCGTCTCCTCCATGGCCGCTTCCCTGAAGAGCGCCGCGAGCCGGTGCCGGTCCTCGGTGGAGAGCCTGCCGAGGTTGTAGGCGACGTCTTCGAACCAGGTCGTGACCAGGTCCGGATCGACCTCGTCCTCGTCCGTCATGTCGATGGTCGTGACCAGCTGCGCCATGGCAGTGGCCAGTGTGGTCAGCAGGGTGTCGCTCATACTGTGCTCTCGCCTCTTCGCGTACTTCTCGGACCGCAGGAAACCTTCACGCCGCGTCACGCAGCACCGAGCCCCCTGCCGCGGAACATCCGCGGCAGGGGGGCTCGATCCGTAGGTGTTACTTCTTCTTGCCCTGGTTCTTCACGGCTTCGATGGCGGCCTTCGCGGCCTCCGGGTCGAGGTACGTGCCGCCCTTGGTGACCGGGTGGAAGTCGGCGTCGAGCTCGTAGTAGAGCGGGATGCCGGTGGGGATGTTCAGTCCGGTGATGTCCTCGTCGGAGATGCCGTCGAGGTGCTTCACCAGGCCGCGCAGCGAGTTGCCGTGGGCGGCGACCAGGACCGTGCGGCCCGCGAGGAGGTCCGGGACGATGCCGTCGTACCAGTACGGCAGCATGCGCTCGACGACGTCCTTGAGGCACTCGGTGCGCGGGCGCAGCTCGCTGGGGATCGTCGCGTAGCGCGGGTCGTCGGACTGGGAGAACGCCGTGCCGTCCTCCAGGACCGGCGGCGGGGTGTCGTACGAGCGGCGCCACAGCATGAACTGCTCCTCGCCGAACTCGGCGAGGGTCTGCGCCTTGTCCTTGCCCTGGAGGGCGCCGTAGTGACGCTCGTTCAGACGCCAGGAGCGGTGGACGGGGATCCAGTGACGGTCCGCGGACTCCAGCGCCAGCTGGGCGGTGCGGATCGCGCGCTTCTGGAGCGAGGTGTGCAGGACGTCGGGCAGCAGGCCGGCGTCCACGAGCAGCTCACCGCCGCGTACCGCCTCCTTCTCGCCCTTCTCGGTGAGGTTGACGTCCACCCATCCGGTGAACAGGTTCTTCGCGTTCCATTCGCTCTCGCCGTGGCGGAGGAGGATCAGCTTGTACGGTGCTTCGGCCATGCGCCGAGCCTAATCCACGCGCCACGATTGACGCCTGCCGTCAATTGACTGGCACCCCTGAGCAGGGCACTTGTAAGTTGCGGATATCCACTGAGCCGCTTACATCCCTGGGGGAAGCCCGATGCCCACCGTGTCCGTGAAGAGTGTGAGACGGGCCGCGCGCGAGAGCGTCGCCGGGCTCCCCAAGGAGTTCTGGTGGCTGTGGACGAGCACCCTCGTCAACCGGCTCGGGGCCTTCGTCGCGACCTTCATGGCGCTGTACCTGACCCTGGACCGCGGCTACTCGGCGTCGTACGCCGGACTCGTGGCCTCGCTGCACGGGCTCGGCGGCGTCGTCTCCTCCCTCGGCGCGGGCGTGATGACCGACCGGCTCGGCCGGCGCCCCACCCTGCTGGTCGCGCAGACGTCGACGGCCTTCTCGGTGGCGCTGCTCGGCTTCATGGAGCACCCGGTGGCGATCGCGGCCGTCGCCTTCCTCGTCGGCATGGCGAGCAACGCGTCGCGCCCGGCGGTGCAGGCGATGATGGCGGACATCGTGAAGCCCGAGGACCGGGTGCGCGCCTTCTCCCTGAACTACTGGGCGATCAACCTCGGATTCGCGATCTCGTCGGCGGGGGCCGGGTTCATCGCCGAGTACAGCTACCTGGCGGGCTTCCTCGGCGAGGCCGCGATGACGCTGGTGTGCGCGGTGCTGGTCTTCGTGAAGCTGCCCGAGTCCAGGCCGGTACGGGTGATGGACGCGGCGGGCAGGCCGGCCGTGCCGGACGCCGGGCTGGGGGCCGTACTGCGTGACGGGCGTTTCATGGGCGTGGTCGGGCTGTCGTTCGTCATCGCGCTGATCTTCCAGCAGGGGTACGTCGGCCTGCCGGTGGCGATGGGCACGGACGGCTTCACCAGCGCGGACTTCGGCATGGCGATCGCGGTCAACGGTGTGCTGATCGTGGCCCTGCAGATACCGGTGACCAGGTTCATCGAGCACCGGGATCCGCGCCGGCTGCTGATCGTCTCGTCGCTGCTCGCGGGGTACGGCTTCGGGCTCACCGCTTTCGCCGGGTCGATCACCGTCTACGCGCTGACCGTGTGCGTCTGGACGCTGGCGGAGATCGTGAACTCCCCTGTCCAGACGGGCCTGGTGGTGCGGCTGTCGCCGGTGCACGGGCGCGGCCGCTACCAGGGCGTCTACACGATGTCGTGGTCGGCGGCGGCGCTGGTCGCCCCGCTGATGTCCGGTTTCCTGATCGACCGGTACGGGGCGGAGTGGCTGTGGGGGGCCTGCGCGGTGCTGGGGACGGTGGCGGCGGCCGGGTACTGGCTGCTGATGCGGAACCTTCCGGCGGAGGCGGAGGAAGTGGCGGTGGAAGCGGTGGCGGTGGAAGCGGTGGTGGTGGAAGCGGTGGCGGTGGAAGCGGTGGCGGCTCCCTCCGCCGCCGGTGCGCGGAAGGCGGCGGCAGAGCCCGGGGCCGTCGCCTGAGGCCGGCGCCGCGGTCAGCGCCCGGGGGCGAGGGCGCGCCGGGTGTCGTACGGGTTGCGCGGCCGTACGGAGCCGGGAGCGCCGTACGCCGCCGGCCGCGAGGGCAGCGGTCCGGTGAAGTCGGGGACGTCGGTCCGGCCGACCTCCCCGACCTCGCCGATGCCGACGGTCGCGCTGTACGGGACGACGGTGCCGGTCTTCACGAGTCCGGCGCGGGCGTTGGTGGCCTCCACGTTCCCGTGGGTGAGGCGGGCGCCGTGGAGGGGGCCGGCGGAGGCGTCGCCGCCGCGACGACCGTCGCACTGGCGATCAGGCTCCGTCCGGTGAGGGCGCCTCGACCGGTGTCCATGAGCCCGTCCTCCGTGGATGTGAACAGGGTTCAGGTCTGCGTCGCATCGTCGGCGAGCATGCCGGAAAGGCCGAAGGCGGGGAAAGGGGCGCGTCCCCTGTGTTCGCGTACGCGGAAGGGGTACGGCGGGCAGTCCGCCGTACCCCTTCCGGTACCTGAGCTGCCGTCAGACGCCAGTGGGAGCGCGTGGCCTGACGGGCGCCGCACGGGCGAAGAGGACTCCGCCGCCGGCGAGCAGGACGGCCGCACCGGCGACGGTGACGCCGGCGTTGCTGCTGCCGGTCTCGGCCAGCGGGCCGGTGGAGTCGTCGGACACCGGGTTCGCGGGGGCCGACCCGGACGGCGAGCCCGGGGCGGAGGCCGCCGCGGACTCACCGGCGGGGGCCGTTTCGGCCTCCGTGGACGTCGCCGGCCCGGACTCCGCGGGCTTCTCCGCCGGGTCAGTCGGCCGCAGGCCGGGTCAGGTGGGTGAACGCGTCCAGGTTCCTGGTCGACTCGCCGCGCGACACCCGCCACGCGTACTCCCTGCGGATCGCGCTCGCGAAACCCAGTTCCAGCAGGGTGTTGAAGCTGCCGTCGGCCGCTTCCAGGACGCTCCCCAGCAGGCGGTCCAGCTCGTCGGGGGTCACCGCGGAGAGCGGGAGCTTCCCGGCCAGGTAGATGTCACCGAGGCCGTCGATCGCGTAACTCACCCCGTACAGGCGCAGGTTGCGCTCCAGCAGCCAGCGGTGCACCGCCGCGTCGTTCTCGTCGGGGTGGCGGATGACGAAGGCGTTGACCGAGAGGGAGTGCCTGCCGACGATCAGGGAGCAGGTGGTGGACAGCTTGCGGGTGCCGGGGAGCGTGACCACGTACGAGCCGGGCTCGGGGCTCTCCCACTTCAGGTCCGCGTCCTTCAGCGTCCGTTCGAGCGTCTCGGCGGCGGTCTGCCGTGCGTCAGCCATGGTGCGAGCGTACGCGACGGCGGTGCTCGTGCATCGCGGCCGTGTACACGTCGGCCGTGGCGGACGCGGCGGTGTCCCAGCCGAAGGACTGCGCGTGGCGGGCGGCCGCCGTGCCCATCCGGTCCACCAGGCCGGGCTCGTCGATGAAGCGGCGCAGTGCGCGGGCGTACCCGGCCGGATCGTGGCCCTCGACGAGGATGCCGGTCTGCCCGTCCCGTACGGCGACGGGCAGACCGCCCACCGCCGCCGCCACGACCGGCGTGCCGGACGCCTCGGCCTCTATCGCGACCAGACCGAAGGATTCGCTGTACGACGGCATGACGAGGACCGATGCCGCCCTGAACCAGTCCGCGAGGCGGTCCTGGCCGACGGGCGGGCGGAAGCGCACGACGTCGGCGATGCCGAGGCGGGCGGCGAGCTTCTGGAGGCCCTCGGGCTTGGCGAGGCCGCTGCCGCTGGGGCCGCCGACGACCGGCACGACGAGCTTCGAGCGCAGCGACGGGTCCTCGTCGAGGAGCACCGCCACCGCGCGCAGCAGGATGTCCGGGGCCTTGAGCGGCTGGATGCGGCCGGCGAAGAGCGCGACGACCGCGTCCTGGGGCAGGTCCAGGCGGTCGCGGGCCGCTGCCCGGCCGTCGGCCGGACGGAAGCGCTCCAGGTTCACGCCGGGGTGTACGACGGCGACCTGCCGGGTCGGCCTCGTAGAAGCGGGCCAGCTCGTCGGCCTCCTCCGCGGTGTTCGCGACGAGGCGGTCCGCGGCGCGCACGATCTGCGTCTCGCCGATGACGCGCGCGGCCGGCTCGGGCGTGTCGCCCTCCGCGAGCGCGGCGTTCTTGACCTTGGCCATGGTGTGCATGGCGTGTACGAGGGGGACGCCCCAGCGCTCGGCGGCGAGCCAGCCGACATGTCCCGAGAGCCAGTAGTGGGAGTGGACGAGGTCGTAGTAGCCGGGGCGCTGACCGGCCCAGGCCTGCATCACGCCGTGCGTGAAGGCGCAGAGCTGCGCGGGCAGCTCCTCCTTGGCGAGGCCCTCGTACGGCCCCGCGTCGACGTGGCGGACCAGTACGCCGGGCGCGAGCTCGACACTCGGGGGCAGGCCGCCCGTGGTCGCCCGGGTGAAGATCTCGACCTCGATGTTGATCGCGGCCAGGCGCTTGGCGAGCTCGACGATGTAGACGTTCATGCCGCCCGCGTCGCCCGTTCCGGGCTGGTGCAGCGGGGAGGTGTGGACGCTGAGCATGGCGATGCGGCGCGGCTTGCGGTGGTGGGCGCCGGGCAGCCTGAGGCGGGGCGGCGTCGCCAGTGTGCCGGCGAGTCGGGAGACGTACTGGCTCACGTCGAAGGTCCTCCTCGCTCGGGCATGACAGAGGGAGGGGTGAGACCCTCCGTTGAGCGCAAACAGCGGAATGCCCTCCTCCAATTTCCGCTTTGCCAAATCATTACCCAATCCGCCTCAACCTTTACGGGTCCGGGCGGGCGTCTACCCTCGCTTCATGGCCTCCCGTACTCCCCCCTCGCGCCCTGTCGGCGCCGTGACCCGCGGGACGACCAACCCGAACCGCCTGCGCCGCATGGACCGCTGGATCGCCGCCGTGCACGGCCCCGAGCTGCGCCGCAGCCACGACCCCGTCGCGGTCGACCTCGGATACGGGGCCGCGCCCTGGACCGCCGTCGAGCTGCTCGGCCGGCTGCGCACCGCCGCGCCCGCCGCCGAGGTCGTGGGCATCGAGATCGAGCCGGCCCGGGTCGCCGCCGCGAAGCCGTACGAGCGCGACGGCCTCGCCTTCCGGCACGGCGGCTTCGAGGTGCCGCTGCCCAGTGGCCGCCGCCCCGCCCTCATCCGGGCGGCGAACGTGCTGCGCCACTACGACGAGGGGGAGGTCGCCGCCGTCTGGGCGCGGCTGTGCGGACGGCTGGCGCCCGGCGGGCTGCTGGTCGAGGGGACGTGCGACGAGATCGGGCGGCGGCACGTGTGGGTCGCGCTCGGGGCCGGGGGGCCGCGGACGGTCACCTTCGCGACCCGGCTCGGGTCGCTGGACCGGCCGTCGGACCTCGCGGAGCGGCTGCCGAAGGCGCTCATCCACCGCAATGTGCCGGGTGAGCCGGTCCACGCCTTCCTGCGGGACTTCGACCGGGCGTGGGCGGCGGCCGCTCCGTACGCCTCGCTCGGCGCCCGGCAGCGCTGGATCAAGGCCGTGCGCGACCTCTCTGCCGACTGGCCGCTGGCGGACGGGGAGCGCCGGTGGCGGCAGGGCGAAGTCACGGTGAACTGGGCCGCTCTCCAGCCCCGCACCGCCTGAAACCGGTACGGATCTTCTCGGACGAGTGACCGCCAGGGGGGAACACGGCCCTCTGCCCGTTCGTCAGAAACCTGTGAGCGGGGACCTCTGTCGTTTTGACGGACGGCATGGCAGCATCACGGCATCGAAAACTAAGTTACTGACGGTAAATCACATGTGGATGTGTGATGTGGGATCTGGAATCTGAGATCCGGGGGGAGCTCGTGAACCGACGTCGCAGCGCCGCGAGCGCGATCGTGCTGGTCTGCGCCTTGGCCGTGTCGGCCGTGCCTGGACAGGCGTACGCGGATCCCGGGCCGCCGAGGAGCGAGCAGCGCCTCCAGGAGGTGCGCGGCGAGATCGACGCCCTCTACCGCAAGGCCGGGGCCGCCACGGACGCGTACAACCTCGCCGAGGAGCGCGCCGAGAAGCAGTCGTCCGAGGTCGCGGAGCTGACCGAGGAGATCACCGAGGGCAAGAAGCGCATCGAGGAGCTGAAGAAGCGGGTGGGGGCCGAGGCCAGCGCCCGGTACCGCAGCGGCGGTCTGCCGCCCGAGGCGCATCTGATGCTCAGCGACGACCCTCAGCACTTCCTGGACGGGGCGAGCCGGATCCTGCAGGGCCAGCAGGCGGCCAAGGCGCTCATCGCCGAACTGTCGCGGACCCAGGACGACTTGGAGGCGTACACCCAGGACGCGACCTCCCGGTTGAAGAAGCTGGAGTCCCACCGCGAGAAGAAGGAAGCGGCGAAGAAGGAGATCAAGAAGCAGATCGCCGCCGCCGAGAAGCTGGAAGCGACGCTGGAGAAGGAGGAGCGGGAACGGCTCCTCAGGATGGAGCAGGAGGCGCAGCGCGAAGCGCAGACCGCCTGGCTGGACTCCGGCGCCCTCCGGGCCACCGGCGACAGGGCGACGCGGGACGGCGAGACGGCTGTCGCGTACGCGATGGCGCAGATCGGCAAGCCGTACGTCTGGGGCGCCGAGGGGCCCGGCTCCTTCGACTGCTCGGGGCTGACGTCGCAGGCGTGGCGCGCGGGGGGCCGGGTCATACCGCGCACGTCGCAGGAGCAGTGGAGGCAGCTGCCGCGCGTCGACGTGAAGGACATGCGGCCCGGCGACCTGATCGTCTACTTCGACGACGCCAGCCACATCGGGATGTACCTGGGCGACGGGTCGATGGTGCACGCACCGCGTCCCGGCCGGGACGTGACGGTCGCCGGGGCCGGTTCGATGCCGATCCTGGGCGTCGTACGTCCGGACAAGTAGCGGCGGCCGAACGGACGGGGCGCGGGGGCGGCGGGGCGTGATGTTCGTCATGACCCCGCACCCCGCCGACCCCGCCGGATGCGTTGCGGGAGGCGGCATATGACGCCGGCGGCCCTCCGCACGGCATTCCATTGCGGTGCCCGGTGACGCTATGGTCCCCGTTTGGCGGAACGTCGATCGGCGTGCCGCCGCACCCTCGGGGGGAGGGAAGGAAACCGAGACCGATGCCCGTACCCGTACCGCGGCAGCGTGAGAACCCGGCCGTCGAGCACGGTCGGCCCGTCCTGCCGAGGCAGCAGACCGGCAGCAGCACGGAGAGCGCAGCAGCCGTCGCAGTCCGGACAGCCGCGGACCGCGCCGCCCCGGCGGCTCCGGCCGCCCCCGCCGCCCCCGTCACGTCCGCACACGGCAACGACCTCACCCTGCTGGTGATCGAGGGCGACCCGGCGGGGACGTTCACCGTCCCGTCGCTGCTCGACGCCGCCGGCACCCGTGTCCGTATCCGCACCGCCCGCAACCTCACCGAGGCCGAGCGGCTGCTCACGGACGACGTGCACTGCATCCTGCTCGACCTGGCCCTGCCGGGGCCCTCCGGCGAGGACGGGGACGAGCTGGCGACGCTGCGGCACGTGCTGCGCCTCGCGCCCCGGCACGCCGTTCTGGCGCTGACGGCCGAGGCCGACGCCGAGCGGGCCGCCGAGGCGGTGCGCGTCGGCGCCCAGGACTACCTCTTCCGCGACGAACTCGACGGCCGCCAGCTCAGCCGCGCCATCCGGTACGCCGTCGAGCGCAAGCGCGCCGACACCGCGCAGCACAAGCTGGCCGAGTCACGGCTGCGCGCCCAGGAGAACGCCCGTCTGGAGCGCGGCCTGCTGCCCACCCCGCTGCTGGAGGGCTCGAACCTGCGTTTCGCCTCCCGCTACCGGCCGGGGCGCTCGCGCGCCCTGCTCGGCGGGGACTTCTACGACACGGTCCGCACCTCCGACGGCACGGTCCACGCGATGATCGGCGACGTCTGCGGCCACGGCCCGGACGAGGCCGCCCTCGGCGTGGAGCTGCGCATCGCCTGGCGGGCCCTGACCTTCGCGGGACTGTGCGGCGACGAGCTGCTCTCCACGCTCCAGCAGGTCCTGGAGCACGAGCGGGAGAGCGAGGAGATCTTCGCGACGCTCTGCACGGTCGACATCGCGCCGGACGGACGGCGGGCCGGCCTGTGTCTGGCCGGTCACCCGTCCCCGCTGATAGCCCGCCACGGCCGGGCCGCGCAGCTCCTCCCGTACGAGGACGGGGGCCCCGCACTCGGCCTGCTGCCGCGCGCCCGCTGGTCGCGCCGCCAGGTCGAACTGGGCGGCTCCTGGAGCCTGATGATGTACACGGACGGCCTGATCGAGGGCCGCGTCGGCCCGCCGGGCTCGAAGCAGCGGCTCGGGCAGGACGGGATGGTCGAGATGATCAACCGCCAGCTCGCGGCCGGACTCGGCGGCGAGGACCTCCTGGAGGCCGCGGTCACCGAGGCACGGGATCTCAACGGCGGCGAACTGACCGACGACGTGGCGCTGCTGCTCCTCGACCGCGGCTGAGCGGCGCCCGTCCCGGGCGGCGGGCCGGCCCGGAACGGTTCCAGCCGTGACCGGCGCCCTAACGCCCGCCGTTGTACGGCCCGTACGGACCGTCACTGCTGCTGCCGCCCCTGCGGCCGCCACCGCCGCCGCCCGATACCTGCCTGACCGCGGGCCGTACGTCGACCATGAAGACGATGGTCGCGACCAGACCGGCGATCTGCAGGAACAGCATCGGGACGAACAGGTTCACGGCGACCGTGACGCCCAGCAGGACCAGCCAGAAGACCTTGGTCTGCTTGTCGGCGGCGCGGTACGCGTCCTCGCGGGCCGTCGCGGCGAAGAACAGCGCCACCACGGCGAGGACGAGCATGGCGAGGTTGATCAACCACAACAGAGTGCCGAATGCCGAAAGCAACATGCTGTACACCGCCTAGAGAGTGGATGAGCGCCTCGCGGCCAAGGTACCCGGACAACGAGCCGGACACCCACAAAGGTGCCCGGCTCGCGCTCGTATCGCCCGCTTGCCCTGCCCGCCCCGCTTGCCTTACCTGCCTTACTTGTCGGCGGCCGGCGTGGCCTTCTTCACCGGCGCCTTGCGCGCGGCGGCCTTCTTCGCCGGGGCGGCCTTGGCCTCGGCGGCCCTCGGCTCGTCCGTGTCCGCCTTCTTCCCGGTCTCCGGGTCGGCCTCGACGGCGATGGCGATCTCGTTGATCTCCTCGGCCGCCTCGCCGCGCCAGGTCCTCACGCTCTGCTCGCCGTGCTCGGCGACCTTCTCGTACGTCTCGCGCGCCTTGACCACGTACTCGGCGGCCACTCCCACGCTCCGCAGCGCCAGGTCCTGCGCCTGCTCGCCCAGCTTCTTCAGGTCGGTGTCGAGCGCGCCGAGCACCTCGGTGACCTTCGCCTGGACGGTGGCCTGGGCCTCCTTGGCCTGGGTGGACACCCGGTCCTGGACGGTCTTCGGGTCGGTGTTGCGCACGGCGTCGATGCGCGCCGGAGCCTCGGCGCGCAGCTGCTCGATCAGCGCGGGCACCTTCTTCGCCTGCTGTACGGCGAGGTCCGCGGTGCCGGCCGCGAAGTAGAGGGGAGTCGGGTCGGTGAGGGTCTTGCGCAGGTCATCGGTGATGGCCATGACTGTGGTCCTCCCGGATCTCAGTTCACTGTGAGGGTGGTGTGCCTGCATCGCTGTCGCCGGCAGGGGCGTCCGTCACGGCGTCCGCCTCGGCGTCCGTCGCGTTCTCTTTGCGGAACGACTCGTAGATCTGCAGCAGAACCTGCTTCTGCCGCTCGTTGATCGACGGGTCGGCGAGTATGACGGCGCGCGTCTCCAGCTCCTCGCGCTCCCGCTCGTCGAGGATGCCGGCCTGCACGTACAGCGTCTCGGCGGAGATCCGCAGCGCCTTCGCCAGCTGCTGGAGGATCTCCGCGCTCGGCTTGCGCAGCCCGCGCTCGATCTGGCTGAGGTACGGATTGGACACCCCGGCGGCGTCGGCGAGCTGCCGCAGCGACAGCTGCGCGTTGCGCCGCTGCTCGCGCAGGTACTCACCGAGATTGCCGACGTTGAGCGATGCCATGCCCCGATAGTGCGCCATGGTTGCTAACTTTTGCAAGCGCATGCTTGCAAAAGTGTTACGTGTCGGCGTGACCGGGCACGGACGCACGCGGGCACCGCGCTGCGGGTGCAGGCGTCCCTGTACCCCCTGTACCCCCTGGACCTGCGGCAGGCACGGGTGGCCGTACGGGCCACCCGGTCCCGGAGCGCGCGGTCCGGCGTACGCCTGCCGTTCCCGCGCCGGGCGTGGCTCCTCGTCCCGTGGCGGGACGCGACCGCACTGCTGCGCGCGCCGGGGCGGCTGGTGCGGGCGGTGGCGTGGGCGGCCACGGCCGTCGCGCTGCTGTGCCTGACGGCGGGCCGGGTCCGGTCACGCCGATGGCGCTGCCGGCCGGGTATCCGGCCGCGGCGCAGCCGGCGCACCTGGAGACGGAGGACGTCCGGCGCTCGGCGCACCTGCCGTGGTCCGCCCGGGAACTGGCGCTGCGCCACGGGACGGTGCCCGCGGTGGGGCTGCTGACGCTGCTCGGACTGGGCGCGGCGGCGGCCGCGGGCCGGCCTGTGGTCGGACCGCCTGGTGGTGCTGCCCGTCCTGGTGCCCGCGTTGGCCGGTGCCGCGCTGGTGGGCGCGTACCGGGGAACCGTCCCCGTGCACCTGGGTGAGCGGCTCGATGGTGCCGCTGGGCGGCGCAGGGCCGCTCGGGGCGCTGCTGTGGCAGGTGCGGGGGCCGCTGGTGGCCCTCGGCTGTCCGGCCGCCGTGGCCGGTCCGGTGCGCGGGGCGGAGCCGGACGCCGTGGGACTGCTGTGGCCGCCGGCCGTCGGGGCGGGGACGGCCTGGTGGGCGGGGGCGACCGCGCACAGGACCGTGCGGCAACGGTGAGACCGCCGGGCTCGGCTCGTCCGCAACCGTGAGCGCGTTGCCGTACCGGCTGGAACCGGACGCCGGGCAACGGTCCGCGCACCACGCGCTTCAGGCCCTTGCCGCACGTGTTCCGGCCGGCGGCCTTCCGGCCGTCTCCGAGCGGAAGCCGTGACCGACCTCGGGGGCGAGACCGTGGTAGTGACGGAAGTTGTAGATGAGGGGGCTCCACACCGCGGGATCGATGTGCTGGGTCCCCGGCACCACGATGCGCTCATCGGCGTGTACGCGTACGACCTGGCACTCGACGGTGAAGAACATGCCTCCGCCGCCGGCCGTCATCGCGGTCACCCTCGCCTCCAGTTGCAGCGGGCATTCGGCGACGCGGACCGGCCGCACCTTCTCCGAATCCTGCGGCCGGAGCCCGGCGGCGGAGAACTTGTCGGCCTCGTACCGGTACACCGCGCGCTTGGCCGCCGGGACCGGGTCGGCGCCGGTGAGCGGCGCGAGGCGCTCCACGGACTCCCACAGGTCGGGCGAGGGCAGGTTGATCACCAGTTCCGGCCGCGCGGAGAGGTTCCGTACGGTCTGGCTCTCGCTGCCCAGGCCGAGGACGACGTGCTGTCCCAGCGCCCAGGCCGAGGAGACCGGCGCCAGGTTGCAGGAACCGTCCTCGTTCTCCGAGCTCACCAGGACCACCGGCGTCCCGAAGTAGAGGATGCTCGGCCGGACCACCACGTGCTGGTCAGCCGTCGTCGTCGCGGTCGTCGCGGTCGTCGCAGTCGTCGTCGTTGCAGTCATTGCCGTCGTTGCCGTCGTCATGACCGGAACGCTAGGTGCGGGACACTTCGATGCCGGCCGAAGTGACGTCCGGCGAGAATGATCCGGTGACCAGCCCCGACTCGTACGCCGACAGCCCGGATCTCGCCTCCCTGGCGGCCCTGTTGGCGGACCGTACGCGCGCCGCCTTCTGCCTGGCACTGCTCGACGGCCGCGCCTGGACGGCGACGGAACTGGCCCGCATGGCGGGCGTGGCCCCCTCCACCGCGACCAGCCATCTGCACCAGCTGGTCGCGGGCGGGCTGCTGGTGCAGGAGCGCCGGGGCCGCCACCGTTACGTCCGCCTGGCGGGCCCGGACACCGCCGAGATGATCGAAGGTCTCGCGGCCCACGCGCCGCGGCGGCCGGCCCCCGTCCGTTCCCTGACGGACGCCCGCCGCCGCCGCGACCTGGCGCACGCCCGTACCTGCTACGACCACCTGGCGGGCGCCCTGGGCGTGGCGGTCACCGAAGCCATGACCGCCCGGGAGTTCCTCGCCTGGGACTACGGCCCGGCGCTCACCGCCTCCGGCGCCTCCTGGCTTCGCGGTCTGGGCATCGCCGACGACCGTCCCGGCACCTCCCGCCGCCCGCACGTCCGTACCTGTCTCGACTGGACGGAACGCCGCCCGCACCTGGCGGGCGCGGTGGGCGCGGCCCTGTTCCGCCACGCGATGGACGCGTCCTGGCTCGTACGCCGGGGCAGCACCCGCATCCTCACCCTGACGGACGAGGGCCGCGACGCGCTGCGCCGGCACCTGCCGCTCCCGGACGAGGTGCTGCGCACGACCGGCTGACGGGGGCGGAGGAAGGCGCCGGCGCGCGGGCCTACGCGCCGGTACGGCCGTCGGCCAGTTCCCGCAGGATGTCGAGGTGGCCGTTGTGGCGGGCGGTCTCCTCGATCAGGTGCAGCAGGATCCAGCGCAGATTGGGGTGCTTGCCGTTGCGCCCGGCGCGCTTCGCCTCGGTGTCCAGGTCGTGCTCGGCGACCAGCTTCCGGTAGCGGGCGCACTGGGCCTCGTACGCCGAGAGGAGATCGGCCAGGGGGACGTCGAGCGCGATGCGCATCTCCCGGTCCGGGTCCTCGTCCGTCCACGGTCCCTCGTCCTCCTCACCGAGGAACGCCACCTGGAACCAGTAGTACTCCACCCAGTGGAGGTGGCTGATGAGCCCGCACAGGGTCATCAGCGGAGAGCCCGGCAGCGGCGCCCTGCGGGCGTCCTCCGGCGAGACGCCGTCGCACTTGGCGCGCGCGGTGTCGCGGACGTAGTCGAGGAAGGTGGCGAGCGAGGCGCGCTCGTCGGGCGTGGGAGGTTCGTCGGTTCGTGTCATCGGGGTGAATGTTCTTCGCCCGTACACCCGCTGTCGAGCGATTTTGTGCGGCCTGCGGCTCCAGGGGCGAATCTGGAGGGTGCCCGGCAGTACGACGGGACAGCAGCGACACGGCGAGAAGGAGCGGCACACGTGACACACGGAAACGGCGGCGGCGACGACAGCGGTGCGGTGAAGCTCAGCCCCAGCGGCTGGGTGGCCGAACAGGCCGAGCTGTACGAGGAGTCCGGCGGCACCAGGGGCACCACGATGCAGGGCGCACCGTGCCTGCTGCTGGACTACGTCGGGCGGCGCAGCGGCATCACACGGCGCACCGTGCTGATCTACGGACGTGACGGCGACGACCATCTGGTCGTGGCGTCGAAGGGCGGCTCCGACAAGCACCCGCTGTGGTACCGGAACATCCAGGAGAACCCCGATGTGCGGCTCCGGGTCGGTACCGAGCGGTTCCCGGCCCGCGCCGAGACGCTCTCCCCCGAGGAGAAGGCCCGGGTGTGGCCGCACCTGGTGGACGTCTTCGCGCCGTACGAGAGCTACCAGAAGAAGACCAGCCGCGACATTCCGGTGGTGCGGCTCCGGCGTACGGACGTGTGAGGCAGGACGTGTGAGGCGGTGGGCCGTCCGGCGCCCGGCGGCGTACGGGCGGCCCCGCGTCCCGACCGGGCCCCCTGCCGCGCCGGCCGCTTCGCGCCGCACCTTCCGCGTTCGTGACGGCCGGGGCTGCCGCCGTCCCCGCGCCGGGAGGGGCCGCCGGGGAACTTCCGGGCCCGTACGGCGCCGCCCGGCCGCCGGGGTGATCCACGGCGGCGGGCAGGCAGGCGCTCAGGCCCGCATCTCCGCCGGAAGCGGAAGGCGGTGGAGCACGTCGAGGCGGCTGACTGCCCGCGTCAGCACCACATAGAGCCGGTGCAGACCCCGCTCCTCGGCTCCGGCGATCTCGGCCGGCTCGACGGCGACGACGTGGTCGTACTCCAGGCCCTTGGCGAGCGTGGCGGGCAGCACGGACACCCGGGGCGTCTCCCCCAGCCCCGCCGCCTCCAACGCTTCCCTGAGCTCCGCCACCCGCCCCGCGTCGCGATGTCGCCCACCGATCCCTCCCGGGCCCGCGCCGCCCGTACCGCGTCGACCGTCGCCGCCACCACGTCCGGCACCTGACGCACCGACAGTTCCCCGTCCGCGCGCAGCGACCGCCCCGGCGGTACGTCGACGTCCAGCGCTCCCAGCAGCCGGTTCGCCAGCTCCACGATCGCGGCCGGGACACGGAAGCCGGTGGTCAGCGGGACGACGGCGGCCGTGGGCCTGCCGAGGTGGGCGAGGAGTCCGGGCCAGGTGCGGGCGGCCCAGGGCGTCGTGCCCTGCGCGAGGTCGCCCAGCACCGTGACCGACCCGAAGCCGACCCGGCGCGCGATCGCCCGGCACTGCATCGGGGACAGGTCCTGCGCCTCGTCGACGACGACGTGGCCGTAGCTTCCGGGGCGCTCGACGAGTCCGGCGACCTCGTCGATCAGCACCAGGTCGGCGGCCGACCACCTGGCGCTCTTCCACGAGCGCGGCGGCTTCGCCCAGCGGACCGCCCGCCGCTCCTTTGGGGTGAGGAGCGGATCGGACGGGTCGGTGAGCACGGCGGCGACGACCTCCTCCGGCCGGACCTTCGGCCACACCGAGTCGACGAACGCCCCGACCGCCCGGGACCGCTCCATCCGCCGCAGCCACGCATCGCCCGGCGGCCCGGCCCGCCGTTCGGCCCGGAGCTGGAGCGCCCGGACGACGTGCGTGCGGACGCGTTCGCGGCCGACGGCGTACGGGGGCGCCTCGGCCCGTACCTCCGCGACGATCGCTCCAGCTCGTCCAGCGAATCCGCCAGCGGTACGAGCCGTCCGGCACGACGACGGTCTCCGCGGGCGCCGACACCCTCCCGTACAGCGCCCGGTGGAGCACGGCCGCCATCCGGGCGTCGTGCTTGACGGCGGCCGCCGCGGGGGTGTCCTGGGCGCGCACGGGGTGTACGGCCCGTCTCGTCCTCGACGTCGACTGCCTGATGCCGCTTTCGCCCAGGGCCGGCAGCACCTCGGAGATGTAGGAGAGGAAGGTCCGGTTGGGGCCGAGGACCAGCAGGCCGCCGCGCTTGAGGCGCTGCGGGTACGTGTAGAAGAGGTAGGCCGCGCGGTGCAGGCCGACGGCGGTCTTGCCGGTGCCCGGGGCGCCCTGCACACAGACGGATTCGGTGAGTCCGGAGCGTACGAGATCGTCCTGCTCGGGCTGGATGGTGGCGGCGATGTCGCGCATCGGGCCGACGCGGGGGCGCTCGATCTCGCCGGCGAGGATGCCGCTCCCCGGTACGCCGCCGGCTTCCTCCCCCGCCTGCGAGCCGCTCGTCCTCCAGCCCGGTCAGGTCCTCGGACGCCCCCTTGCTCCACGGCGCCCAGCCGAACCGCCGGCGCACCGCCACGCCCTGCGGGTCGCGTGCGCTCGCCTGGTAGAAGGCGCGGGAGACGGGGGCGCGCCAGTCGATGACCAGCGGCGGGTCCGCGGGGTGCTCGGTGATGCGGCGGCGGCCGATGTGGTGGCTCCGGCCGTCGGCCAGGTCCAGCCGCCCGAAGAAGAGCGGGCTCTCGGGCTCCTGCCTCAACTCCTTGGCGTACGAGCGCAGATGGAAGCCGAGGGCTTCGGCGTCGGCACCGGAGGCGGAGACGTCCTCGCCGGTGACGACCCGCTCACCGGCACCTTCGGTCATCCGGGCGAGGGCCGCGCGGCAGAGGTCGTGGAAGATCCGTTCCTGGCTGAGGGCGTGGTCGGGTGACGTCATCCACCCAAAATAACGCAACCGAGTAACTAATTTTACCTAGACTCAGAATCCCGTTTTCCGCAGCCCGCTTCCCGCAGCCCGTCCCTCAGCTGCCCGAACGCCAGGTCCGCCGCCGCCACCGCCCCCGCGGACACCTCCCGCGCGCTCTCCCCCGCATCGATCCGGCGCCAGTTCTCCTCGGCGAGGATCCGCTGCACGGCGACGATCTGTCCGGCCGCGAGCCGCGAGGCCAGGAGGTCCGGCCCGCCGAGCGCGCGGCGGCGAGCGCCTCCTCGGAACGCTTCACGTACGCGTGCAGCCGGGCCACCAGGCTCGGCGTCCCGTACAGCAGCCGGTGGAAGGCGAGCACGTCCGCGTCGTCGCAGAGCCCGGTCACCGGATCGCGCCGGCCGAGTCCGTCCAGGAAGTGCCGGTGCAGGGCGTCCAGCGGCGAGAGCCCGTCCGCGCGCCCGGCGGCCACCACCCGGGCCGCCTCGTCCTCGTGGTCGGCGAACCGGTGCAGCGCGAGGTCCTCCTTGGCGGGGAAGTACCGGAACAGCGTGGGCTTGGAGATCTCGGCCGCGGCCGCCACCTCGGCCACGGAGACCTTGTCGAAGCCCTTCTCCAGGAACAGGGCGATCGCGGCATCGGAGATCACCCGGTACGTCCGCTGCTTCTTGCGCTCGCGCAAACCACTCATGACGACGAAGCGTACGCGTGGCTCTGTTGACGAGTCGGGGGCAGAAGTCGCTCAGCAATCCGGGAGGCAGTGGTGCGGCGTCCTGTTCGATGTTCACGAGGAGCGGCAGCACCCGGTCCGGCAAGCTCTGCTCCGGCTATTGCATGCTGTACCGGTGCGGGTGCCCGGGCTCGGTGGGGCAGGCGAAGATGTTCAGTAGACCGCCTCGGCCGATCGTGAGCTTCGTGGGACAGGAGTCGCGCAGGTGCTCTGCGACCTCCCATTCCTCGGTCGGCATCCAACTGCCGTTCACGCCGCTCCACTCGTAGCTGTCGATGGTGAGCAGCAGGACCATGGGTGCGGCGCAGGCTTCGCAGTTCATCGGGCGGGGATCGGTCGAGGGCCACGAGGGGAACCCGCCCACCCGGCAGCCCTGGGGAATCGACAGGTCGTGGGAGTAGGTGAGTTCGTCGTCCAGGCCGTCCTTCTCCGCCTCCCGTTCCCGGGCCTCGTCCCAGGCGTCGATCTTCTTCCCGAGTCTGGCCGGGAGCGAGTCGGCGCAAGGGTAGGTAATGACCTGCTCGGGGTGCAGCACGCATGGTTCGGCGACTGCGCCCTCGAAGCCGACTACCGTCGGCTGCGGCGGAGCGTGCAGCGCCACGGCGACCTGGTCAGAACGGCGCCAGCGTACGTGCAGGGCCAGGCCGTAGCGGGTGGGGCCATGTGCCTCGAACGGGCACCAGAGCACCTGGAGCAGGTCGCAGCCGTCCGGGCCCGGCAGGAGGCCGGGCACGTCCCGCCGGTAGAGCTGGGCCAGGGCGATCAGCGGGATCGGATCGCTGTCGGCGGCGTCCGGGACGCGATGCTTGCGCCCGAGCTGTGTGAGCAGGGCGCATTCCTCTGCGGTGGGCTGGTCACGGGCCCAGGCGTCCGCGAGCAGCTGACGGCTGCGACGGATGTCCGCGATGCGGTACCCACGGCTGCGTTTGTGCGGCTCGGTGCACACCGGCCACGGTTCGTCGGCCGGCCACAGCAGAGGGCCGCCGACCGAGCTGACCGACGCGTCCGGGCGCCCGGGCCGCGGGTGCAGGCGGGTCGTCTCGCCCCGGAACGCGCCCAGCTTCGGGAACAGCTTCTCGACGTGCACCGGGCGCGGCGGCGTAGTTCTGGTCATGGCGGAAACCTAAGTCACCACGTCGGCCCCGCTCAGAAGTGGTCCTGCTGTCCGAACTCGTGACTGTTCCGGTTCGAGAGACGGACCACGTGATGCTCCATCTGGTGAACAGGCGCTGCCCGATCTCGCGTACAGAGCCAGTACGCGCTTGACCTCAACAGAACTTGAGGTCCCAGACTCATGGAACGGGCAGCCGCACAGGCAGTCGCACAGGTACCGGCGGAGTGGGAGTGAACGTCATGCGCGCAATCCAGGTGGCGGAGTTCGGCGGCCCGGAGGTACTGGTGGCGACCGAGCTGCCGGACCCGGTGGCCGGGCCCGGACAGGTGGTCGTCGAAGTCGCCGTGACCGACACCATCTACGTCGAGACGCAGATCCGCGGCGGCTGGGGCCCGCAGTTCGGCATCGACCGCGTACGTGCCGGGCGGCGCGGCCGCCGGCACGGTACTGGCCGTGGGCGAGGGCGTGGACCCCGCGTGGACCGGCCGCCGGGTCGTGGCGGGGCCGGGCGCCCTCGGAACGTACGCCGAACAGGTCGCCGTCCCGCTCGACCGGCTGATCCCGGTTCCGGACGGCCTCGGCCTGCGTGAGGCCGCCGCACTCGCGCACGACGGCGTCACCGGCACCGGCATCGCCGAGGCGGCCGGCATCCGGCCCGGCGAGCGGGTGCTGATCCTGGGCGCGTCGGGCGGTATGGGGACGCTGCTGGTGCAGATGGCCCGTGCGGCCGGGGCCCGTGTCGTCGGGGCGGCGCGCGGCGAGCGGAAGCTGGGACTCGTACGGGAACTGGGCGCCGACGCGGTCGTGGACTACTCCGAGGAG
This sequence comes from Streptomyces altiplanensis, assembly GCA_003719395.1. Classification (GTDB taxonomy): domain Bacteria; phylum Actinomycetota; class Actinomycetes; order Streptomycetales; family Streptomycetaceae; genus Streptomyces; species Streptomyces altiplanensis. The sequence goes on along the minus strand of RHMC01000011.1, from coordinate 56,578 downwards.
GGCTGGACCGACCGGGCCCGCGAGGCGCTCGGCGGCGCGGGGGCGGACGTACTGCTGGACGGCGTGGGCGGCGAGCTGGGCCTGGCGGGCTTCGCGCTGACGGCCGACGGCGGCCGCGTCTCGGCGCACGGCGAGGTCCAGCGGCGGCTTCGCGGCCGTCGACGCGGGCGAGGCGGAACGCCGGGGGATCACGCTGCGCGGGATCAGCGAGGTCCAGTACGGGACGGCCGACATCACGCGGCTGTCGGCGCAGGCCCTGGCGCAGGCGGCGGCAGGCCGCCTGCGCCCGGTGATCGCGGCCACGTTCCCACTGGCCCGGGCCGCGGAGGCGCACGCGGCGATCGAGGCGCGGGCGGTGGCGGGCAAGGCGCTGCTCACGAGCCTGAGCGGGTGAGGCACGGGAAATCCCGGTAAGACCGGTCCTGCCGGTGGCCGCCCGCTCGCGGGGTTCCGCGTCGGGCGCGGGGCGTCGAGCGGCCGATCGCACGAAGGGCTCGCCCGGCCCCGCAGACTTCCGCCCGGCCCCGCGGAACAACGCAGGGAAGTCCGGAGTGGCACGGGGTGCCGGTCTTCCTGCCGGATCCGCCCAGGGGCGGATCGGCCCGGCGCGTCTGATCACGGCCCCGCCCCGCCCCGGCCGGGCGGGGGCGGGCCGGGCGGGGCGGGGTCGTGCCGCCGCGCATGGGCCCGGCCCGGCGGCAGACCGCGAGGCGGGGGCAGACCACCCCCTTGTGGCGTCGCATGGCATGGAATGGCACCGGGTGGCACCGCTTGGTGCCACCCGGTGCCATTTCATGCCCCCAAAAAGCACATGCACACGCATGGCGCCACCATGACCCAGGCCGACCTCTGCGCGTTTCCGCAGCTCAGGGCACACACACCCAAGATCGCACCAAGCTCGCCCCCCACAAGGCGCCATCCGCCCTTGCGTGAGGCGCCATTGTGGTGCCACTATGGCGTCATGGATCTCACCCCGTATGTCGACACCCTCCGCCGCGAACTCGCGGTGGCCGCCGAAGCCGGCGGTGACGAAGCCCGTGAGCTGGCCGAGCGGCTCACCGCTCCCCTGGAGTCGGCGACCCGGCTGACCATGCTCAACGTGCTCTCCGCCGCGATGGACGAGATCACCCGCGAACTCGCCCCCGGCTCGGTCCACGTACGGCTGCGGGGGCTCGATCCCGACTTCGTGGTGACACCGCCGCCCGCCGGCGGCGCCCCCGTGGAGCCGTCCGCGCCCGTCGGGCCATCCGCGGCGCAGACTCCCGCCGACGGCGAGGAGGGCGGCACCGCACGCGTCAACCTGCGCCTGCCGGCCCACCTCAAAGCACGCGCCGAGGAAGCCGCGGGCCGCGAAGGCCTGTCGGTCAACGCGTGGCTGGTGCGGGCCGTGTCGGCCGCGGTCGAGGGCGGCAGCCGGCCGCGCACGACGGAGAAGACCCAGATCGGCCAGAGCTTCACGGGCTGGGTGCGCTAGGCCGTCCCTCACGGATCTTGCCGCGCATCCGCCCGCACGACCTCACCCACACCACGTCCCACCAGCGGGGACGCCCTGAAGAGCCAAGAGGACGGGACAGCCATGCCTTCTTTCGACACTCCCGAACCGATCTCGGTCACCGCGCACGTGGAGGCCGGCTCCATCCAGTTCACCGCGGGCGACCGCCCCGACACCGTCGTCGAGGCGCGGCCCCGGGACCCCGGCAAGGACCTGGACGTACGGGCGGCCGACCAGACCGAGATCGCGTATGCGAACGGCGCACTGACCGTCAGGACGCCCAAGACGCGCTATCTCATCGGCCGCACCGGCACGGTCGACGTGACCGTCGAGCTGCCCACGGGCTCGCGCATCGACATGACCGGCGCATGGGCCCAGGTGCTCGGCGAGGGGCGGCTCGGCGAGGTCCGCGTGAAGACCTCGTCCGGCGATGCCCGCTTCGACACGACCGGCCCGCTGAACCTGACCGCGTCGCACGGTTCGATCACCGTGGACCGCGTCGAGGGCGCCGCCGAGATCACCACCAGCACCGGCAGCCTGAGCGTCGGCCTCGTCGACGGCCCCGCCGTCCTGAAGAACTCGCACGGCACCACGACCATCGGCGCCGCGACCGGCGAGCTGCGGGTGAACAACGCCAACGGCGACATCCAGATCCGGCGCGCCGAGGACTCGGTCACCGCCACCACCGCCCACGGCACCCTGCGCGTGGGTGAAGTGGCGCGCGGCACCGTCCAGTTGGAGACCAGCTACGGCGCCATCGACGTCGGCGTCCGCGAGGGCACGGCCGCCTGGCTCGACGTCAGCGCGAACTCGGGCCAGGTGCGCAACGCGCTCACCGCGTCCGAGGGCCCGGCGCAGGCCGAGGACACCGTCAAGATCCGCGCCCGCACCCGGTACGGCAACATCGACGTCCGCCGCGCCAAGCCCTGACCCGGCAGAGCCCGGCCCGCCTCACCCCGCCCACTCCCCCAGCCACCTCACCCTTCGAACGGGAGGGCTCCATGCCTTCATCTGTCATGTCCACGCCCAATCGGGGCGGCGGTCCGCAGTCGCCCGCCGCCGTCTCCACCGTCGGTCTGCGCAAGTCGTACGGCGACAAGACCGTGCTCGACGGCATCGACCTGCACATCCCGGCCGGATCCGTGTTCGCGCTGCTCGGGCCGAACGGCGCCGGCAAGACCACCGCCGTGAAGATCCTCTCCACGCTCATCACCGCCGACGGCGGGCAGGCCCAGGTGGCGGGCCACGACGTGGCCACGTCACCGGACGGGGTGCGTGCCGCGATCGGCGTCACCGGGCAGTTCTCCGCCGTCGACGGCCTGATCACCGGCGAGGAGAACATGCTCCTCATGGCGGACCTGCACCACCTGTCCAAGCGCGAGGGACGGCGGGTCGCCGCCGAGCTGCTGGAGCGCTTCGACCTGGTGGACGCCGCCAAGAAACCCGCCCAGAGCTACTCCGGCGGCATGAAGCGCCGCCTCGACATCGCCATGACCCTGGTCGGCTCCCCGCGGATCATCTTCCTCGACGAGCCCACCACCGGCCTCGACCCCCGCTCCCGCCACAACATGTGGCAGATCATCCGCGAACTGGTCACGGGCGGCGTGACCGTCTTCCTCACCACCCAGTACCTGGAGGAGGCCGACGAACTCGCCGACCGCATCGCGGTGCTCAACGACGGCAGGATCGCCGCCGAAGGCACCGCCGAGGAACTCAAACGGCTCGTCCCCGGCGGACACGTACGACTCCGCTTCTCCGACCCGGCCGCCCACCGGTCCGCCGCCTCCGCACTGCGCGAGGCACCCGGGACGACGAGGCGCTGTCGCTGCAGATCCCCAGCGGCGGCAGCCAGCGCGAGCTGCGCTCCCTCCTGGACTGGCTGGACTCGGCCGGCATCGAGGCCGACGAGCTCACCGTGCACACCCCCGACCTCGACGACGTCTTCTTCGCCCTGACCAGCGGTAACGACCAGCCCTCCAAGGAGGCTGTCCGATGAGCTCCCTCTCCCTCGCCGTGCGCGACTCGTCCACGATGCTGCGCCGCAACCTCCTGCACGCCCGGCGCTACCCGTCCCTCACCCTGAACCTGCTGCTCACGCCGGTCATACTGCTGCTGCTCTTCGTCTACGTCTTCGGCGACGTGATGAGTGCCGGCATCGGGGGCGGCGGGGCGGACCGGTCCGAGTACATCGCCTACCTCGTGCCGGGCCTGCTGCTGATGACCATCGGCTCCACCACGGTCGGCACCTCGGTGTCCGTTGCCATGGACATGACCGAGGGCATCATCGCCCGCTTCCGCACCATGGCCATCCACCGCGGCTCGGTGCTCATCGGACACGTCGTCGGCAGCGTGGTGCAGTCGGTCATGAGCGTGGTCCTCGTCGCGCCGTCGGTGTGGCCATCGGCTTCCGGTCCACCGACGCCACCGTCCTGGAGTGGGTCGCGGCGTTCGGGCTGCTCACGCTCTTCACTCTGGCGCTCACCTGGATCGCGGTCGGCATGGGCCTGACCAGCCCGAACGTCGAGGCGGCCAGCAACAACGCGATGCCGCTGATCTTCCTCCCGTTCATCTCCAGCACCTTCGTCCCGGTCGATGCGATGCCCGGCTGGTTCCAGCCGATCGCCGAGTACCAGCCGTTCACCCCGGCCATCGAGACCCTGCGCGGACTGCTGCTCGGCACCGAGATCGGCCACAACGGGTGGCTCGCGCTCGGCTGGTGCCTGGCTCTCACCGCGCTCGGCTACTTCTGGTCCAAGGCGGCCTTCAACCGCGACCCGAAGTAACCGGGACGACCGCGCGGGCCGCCTCCCGCAGCCCGTACCGCCCGAGGCGGCGTACCCCGACACCCCGTCGGCGTACGCCGCCCCGTCCGCGTTCCCGGCACCCGGCTCGCAGTGGCACCTGGCACCCGACGGCACCGGCCACCCGACCGGCCCCGGGCGTTCCCTAGTCCCCCGTCCGCTTCCGCACCAGCACCTCGACCCCGTCCAGCAGCCGTTCGAGCCCGAAGACGAACTCGAAATCGGGATCGTCCGGCTGCTCGAAGATCCCCGACTCCAGCACCCGCGTCACCGCCGGATACCGCTGCGGATCGACCAGCTTGGCCACCGTCCGCCCGTACCGTCCGAGGACCTCTTCGGGTGTGGCGCCGGTACGCTCGTTCGCCGCCGCGAGATCCGCCATCAGCTGCGTCTCGTTCCGTACGAAGCCGTTGACCAGCAGGATCACCGAGAGCTTCTCGCCCTCGTCGAGGCCGGTGCCGGCCAGCGCTCCGAGCCCCTGGTCCATCCAGGCCAGGGAGTTGGGGGTGGCCGGCGGACCGGCGGTCGGGATGCGCAGCGCCCACAGGTTGCGGCGCAGCATCTCGCGCTGGGCCCGCGCCCACCGGGTGAGCGCCTCGCGCCAGCCGGTGCCGGGTTCCGGCGGGGCGGGCGGGGCTCCGGCGGCGGCGTCCAGCATGAGGACGTAGAGCTCGTCCTTGGCGGCGACGTACCGGTAGAGGGACATCGTCGACGCGCCGAGTTGCTTGGCGACGCGGCCCATGGACACCGCCGAGAGCCCCTCGGCCGCCGCGAGCCCGACCGCCGCGTCGACGATCCGCTCCAGGCTCAGGCCGGGCCTCGGCCCCTTCGCCGGGCGTTCCCGCAGGCCCCAGGCGAGTTCGAGGCTCACGGGCAGGTCCGCGCCGTCATCGCCGCCGTCGGCCGCGCTCATTCGCTCGCCCTCCCTCTTCACCTTCTCGCTTGACGTCCATCCTAGTTATGCGTAAGCCTTACACAGTAGAGCGTATGGCATACGCAGAAGATGAGCGACGAGGAGCCCCACCCATGGCAGGACATCCCGCACCTCCCGCACACCCCGCCCCTCCCGCGATCGAGACGTCCGGCCTCACCAAGTCCTACGGAAAGCTCGCCGTCCTCCAGGGCATCGACCTGTCCGTGGCCCCGGGGTCCGTCTTCGCCCTCCTCGGCCCCAACGGCGCGGGCAAGACCACGGCCGTGCGCATCCTCACCACCCTCACCACGGCCGACGCCGGCACCGTGCGCGTCGCCGGGTACGACGTACGCGCCGAACGGAGCCGGGTGCGCCGCGCGATCAGCCTGACCGGGCAGTTCGCGGCGTCGACGAGCGCCAGACCGGCGCGGAGAACCTCCGCACGGTGGCGAGGCTGGCCCGCCTCACCCGCGCGAGGCCGGCGTCCGCGCCACCGCCCTCCTCGACCGCTTCGGACTGACCGAGGCCGGGGACCGGCTGGTCGCGACGTACTCCGGAGGCATGCGGCGCAGGCTCGACCTCGCGGCGGGCCTGGTCGGCAGCCCCGAAGTGATCTTCCTGGACGAGCCGACGACGGGCCTGGACCCGCGCAGCCGGCGTGAGCTGTGGGCGGCCGTACGCGAGCTCTCGGCCCGGGGCGTCACGGTCTTCCTCACCACCCAGTACCTGGAGGAGGCCGACGAACTGGCCGACCGCATCGCGGTCCTGGACCGGGGCCGCCTGGTCGCGCAGGGCACGGCGGAGGAACTGAAGTCACGCGTCGCGGGGCACCGTCTGGACCTCACCCTCGCCACCGGGGCCGCCTACCTGCACACGACCTCCCTGCTCGGCGCCCGCGCGACCCGTCACGCGCCCGGGGCGCTGACGTTCTCGGTCCCGACCGACGGCACGGCGGCGCACGTACGGGCCCTGCTCGACGAGATCGACCCGTCCCGCTCGGCCGTCAGCCACTTCTCCGTCCACACGGCGACGCTGGACGACGTCTTCCTGACCCTGACCACGACCGGCCGCCGGTCCGCCGAGGAGCCCTCCCATGCCTGAAGCCACCGCACTCCTCACCATGACGGGCCGCTCCCTCCGCCTGAGCCGCCGCAACACCGACGCCGTCATCACCTCGATGATGCTGCCGATCATGATGATGCTGGTCTTCGTCCACCTCTTCGGCGGAGCGATCAACACCGGCACGGCGTACGTCGATTACGTCGTCCCGGGCGTCCTCGTACTCTGCGCCGGCTTCGGCTCGGCGACCACCGCGGTGGGTGTGACGGAGGACATGAAGACCGGCATCATCGACCGCTTCCGCACCCTGGACGTCGGCGGCATTCCCATCCTGACCGGCCACGTCCTGGCCAGCACCGTCCGCAACCTCGTCTCGACCGCCCTGGTCCTGGGCGTCGCCTGCGCGATCGGCTTCCGCCCCTCGGCCTCCCCCGCCGACTGGCTCACGGCGGCGGCCGTCCTGCTCGCGTACATCACCGCGCTCTCCTGGCTGTCGGCGGCCGTGGGCCTCCTGGCCAAGTCCCCCGAGGCGGCCGGGGGGTTCACCTTCTTCGTCTCCTTCCTCCCCTACCCGAGCAGCGCCTTCGTCCGCACCGACACGATGCCCGTCTGGCTCCACGGCTTCGCCGACCACCAGCCGATCACCCCGGTCATCGAATCCCTCCGGGGCCTGCTCATGAACGAGCCCGTGGGGAACACCCCATGGGTCGCCCTGGCGTGGTGCGCGGGAATCCTGGTGGTGGCCGTCGCCCTGTCGGACGTCCTGTTCCGGCGCCGGACGGCGTGAGGTCCGGGCCGGACAGGAACGGCGTACGGCCATGTGTTCCACATCACAACGGCGGGGCCGGGCGGGCACGATGATTTCGAGGCGGCACGGTCGTCTTCATTGCCGTAACCCCGAAGCGAGGAAGAGGAACGAGTCCCATGCGCATCGTCATCAGCGAGTTCATGAGTCTGGACGGCATCGTGCAGGCGCCGGGCGGCCCCGGCGAGGACACCGACGGCGGCTTCGCCCACGGCGGCTGGTCGCACCCGTTCTTCGACCCGGAGGTGGTGGGCGGCGCCTTCGACGACGCCACGGCCAAGGCCGAGGGGCTGCTGTTCGGACGCCGCACATGGCAGACGATGGCCGGGGCGTGGCCCGAGCGGGCCGGCGACCCGTTCGCCGACCGGATGAACTCCCTTCCGAAGTACGTCGTGTCCCGGACCCTGGACGACTCCGAGCTGACGTGGGAGAACACCACGCGCATCCCCGGCGACGAGGCCGTCGCCCGCATCCGGGAGCTGCGCGAGAAGGACGGCGGCGACCTGGTGGTCATGGGGAGCCCCACGCTCGTACGCACCCTCCTGAGCGAGGGCCTGGCCGACGAGCTCCGGCTCATGATCATGCCGGTGCTCCTGGGCGGCGGAAAGACGATCTTCCCCGACGACGGCGGGCTGCGCACGCTCGAACTGGTCTCCACCGTCGTCAGCGACGCGGGCGTGCACGTCTGCACCTACCGGCCCGTCCCCGAGGGGTGAGCCGGAGCCGGGCCGCTGTTCCGGGCAGCTTGCGGGCCCTCAGACCCGTGCCGTCGCCCGCACCGTCCGGAGCACCGGTTCCAGGTCGTCCACGACCACCGGCGCGCCCGCCCCGAGCAGCCCCCGCATCCGCCTCTCGTCGCGCGCGTAGCCGAGGAACCGTACGCCTGCCTCCCGCGCCGCGGACAGGTCCGACGGGGTGCCGCCGACCATCAGGGTCTGGGCAGGGCGGGCGTCCAGTCCGGTGAGGGCGCGGCCGAGGCAGTCCGGGCCGGGAGCGGGGCGCCCGGGCCGGGCGTACGGCCGTAGAGGTGCGGGCCGAAACAGCCGGCGAGGCCCCGGCCGGTCAGGTACCGCTCCGCCGCCGACGGGGCGTGGTCCGTCGCGATCGCGAGACGGCTGCCGACCGCGCTCCAGGTGCGTACCAGCGGGTCGGCGTACGGGGTGGGCCTGGCGGTGGCGGCGGCCCGCAGCTCCTCGCGGGTGAGTTCTTCCTCCAGGGCCTCCAGCAGCTCGCTGCCGGGGCGGGCCCGTGCCACGGCCCGCAGGACGGCGTGCGGGCCGCCGGAAGCCAGTTCCTCCTCCGTCAGCGGCACATGCAGGCCGCGCTTCTCCAGCCGGTCGACCAGACCGCCCGCCATGTCGTGCGCCTGGCGGCCCGCGAAGAGCCGGCAGAGGGGGCCGTCGAAGCCGAAGACCACGTACTGCGCACCCGTGATCAGATCCCGCAGTTCCTCGGTCACCGGTGCCGCCTGTTCGGTTTGAGTCGTGTCAGAGGTCACTAGGAGAGTGTCAGGCCCGACGTGGCGGTGTTCCAGAGCGCGTCGGACCACTTCCGCGTCCGCTCCCCGGACGCCGCGTTCCGCGGGCCGCCGAACGCCGGGTGCCCGTCCGGCCCGCGTCCGGCCGTCCGGCCGGTCAGAAGATGTCCGGGCACCACGGGCGCCTGGGCGTACGGAACAGGGCGTCGGCCACGGCGGCGGCGCCCGCCGACTCCTCCGCGACCCGGCCCAGCGCCGCGAGCCGCACCGCGGACTCCTCGCCCAGGTACAGCGCCCCCAGCTCCCTCACGTCCAGCGTGAGATCCGGCGCCTCGGCCGAAGGGGCACACACCGCCCCGTCCGCCGAGGCGTCCAGCCAAAACCGCCCGCCGGCCAGTCCCGCCGCGTCGTGCACCTCCAGCACGAGCGAGGCGGGCACCGCGTACGTACGCGCCTCAAGGGCCCGTACGACGTCCAGCAGCCGCACCCACAGGAAATCGGCCTGCGTGACGGTCCTGGCCGCCCGGGGATCCGGGAGCAGGAGGGGAAGCAGGTCGTCACCGGCGCGGTACCCGGACCGTACCGTCGTGATCCAGTCGACCGCGCAGACGAAGTGCCACAGCGCGCGCTCCGCCGCCGGAGACACCGCGATCATGTCGCGCACCGTCGCCGTGTTGAGCGGCTGCTTGCCGTCGCCCCACTTCTCGTCGGCGTGGTAGGTCATCAGCCCCTCGACCTCACCCCGCGCCGACCGGTAGACGGCGTAGAACGGCTCGGTCCAGGGCTGGAACGACATCACCACCTGCCCCGTGCCGAGCTGCCACCAGCGCTCGTCCCGGTTGATCGCACCGTGCTGCACCGCGCGGAAACGCTCGTGCAGCTCGGGCCCGAGCTTGCGCACGTCGGCCCCGTCGACCAGATCGACCCGGCCTCCGCCGTCGTCGGGCCCCGCCCAGCGCACGTCGAGCCCGGCCCGGGGCACGTCGATCTCCCACTCGGTGACCGAGGCGGCGGGCCCGAACCCGTACCAGCCCGTAGATCGGGTACTCGGCGGCGATCAGCGTCGACAGGACGTCCCCGCGCTCCTTCGCCGCCGCGAGGTCCACGTCCATCATCCGGCTGAGCAGGCCGCGGCGGCGGTGCGTCGGCGACACGGTCACCTGGGTCACGGCGCTCGCCGGGACCGCCGTACCGCCCGGCACCGTGAGCTCCTGCGCGAAGGAGCGGTACGTCGCGACACAGCGCCCGTCGTCGAACGCGCCCTGCATGCGCGGCAGGCCCATGTGCGACAGGCGCTCCGCCGTCTCGTCCTCCCGGAGGACGGGCGGGCGGAGGAAGCCGGTGGCGAGGGCGCGCAGCCAGTCGGGGAACTCGGACTCGGTGACCGTACGGACGTCGACGCTCATGCGCCCACGCTAGGCACGCCGGCCACCGGCTGTCGCGTACATTTCGCGCCCCGGCGCCTCCGGCCGCCCTCGAACCCCTCCGGCCGCCTCCGGCCGCTCCCGACGGCCTCAGAACGCCGCGCGTATCTCCCCGACCTCGGCCGCCCCGCCCATCAGCGCGCCCGCCCGATCCGGTCCACCACCGGCGCGTCCACGCCGAGCCGCCGCAGCGCCCGTGCCAGCACCGGCCCCAGCGCCCGCGTCGCACCGTCGTCGATCTTGAACGCGAGGGCCCGGCCGTCCGGCAGGGCCACCGCCTGCACCGCCTCGGCGCCCATCTTGGACAGCGTGCCCGGCACCTCGCGCATCAGCCAGGTGTCGGGGCGGCGCGTACCCGCGACGTACTCCGGGTGCGCCCGCATCGCGTCCGCGACGCGGCGCTCCGCCGTGCCCTGCCCGGCCAGGACGAAGTGGCGGAAGGCCCGCGCGAGCCCGGTCAGGCTGATCGCCGCATCAGGGGCGCGCCACAGCCGTCGGTCCCGACCGCCGTGACGCGCTCGCCGCTCGCCTCCTCGACCACCTTCAGCACGAGCTGCTGAAGCGGATGAGCCGGGTCCAGGTACGAGTCCGCGTCCCACCCGTTCAGCGCGCAGACCGCCAGCATCGCCGCGTGCTTGCCCGAGCAGTTCATGGTGAGCCGCTCCCGCACCCCGCCCGCGGCCAGGTACGCCTCCGCCTCCACCGGGTCCAGCGGCAGGTCCGGCGGGGTCTGGAGGTCCGCCTCGGTGAGCCCGTGCTCCGCCAGCATCTTCCGTACGAGATCCAGCTGGAACCGCTCTCCCGAGTGGCTCGCGGCCGCCAGCGCCAGCCGCTCGCCCGACAGGTCGAGCCCGGCCCGCACCACCGCCGCCGCCTGCATCGGCTTGTTGCTGGAGCGCGGGAAGACCGGGGCGTACGGGTCCCCGACCACCAGCTCCACACTGCCGTCCGCCGCCAGGGCGACGAGCGAACCCCGGTGATGGCCCTCGACGAAACCGGAACGAACGACTTCCGCGAGGACCGGGGATATGGCAGCGGCGGCGGTGCTGGAGGACATGGGGGTCGACCTTCCGGGGGCAGGACCGGCCTCTCCGAGGCGGAGCCGGCCGAATCGCGGCCTCGGGTCAGCTTCAGGTCAGCAGGTCGTCTACTTGTGCTTCGCCATCACGGTACCTGCGGGCGATCTCGGTGCTGCAATCGTCCGCCGTCCGCTGGAGGAGCTGCCGGCGGCGCGAGACCTGCTGTTCGTAGCGGACGAGCCGCACCATGGCCGCGTGCAGCTCCTCGTCCGTACGGGCACCGAGGTCCGAGAGCTCGACCTCGGCGAGCATCTCGGCGGCCAGCCGCCGGGACTCCTCGCTGCGCGGTGTGGAGAGCGTGACGTGCCGGGCGGAGGAACGGTGCTGCGACGGGGCGTCCGTGAGGATCTCCGAGAGCCGGTCGACGACCGGGGACTCCGGCCCCGTACGCCGTGCCAGCTCGGCCCGCAGGATGTCGATCCGCCCGTGCAGCAGACGCCGCACATAGCTGAGGTCCGCCTCGTCGCGCTGCGAGTCACGGCGCAGAGCGCGCAGCTCCGGCAGCCCCAGCACGGCGAGATCGGGCTTCTTCCGGTCGGCCGCGAAGGCGTTGCCCGTACTCTCGCCGGTCCGCTGAGCCGGTGGTCGTGCGGCGGAAGCGGAAGCCGTCAGCCGGCTCATCGGCATAGGTACGGGCCCGGGCGACTGCCCGGCGCCAGGTGTGCTCATGAAGTGTTCCGTCCCCTCGACCGGTGCGGCGCGCACCGCCTCCGTGCATCGTGCCACTCCTGACTGCCACCCTGCAGGTGCTCTACGCCCGTTCGGCCCCCGATAGGTTGGTCCACATGCGTGCAGTGGTGCAGAGGGTGGACGGCGCGAGCGTCGTCGTGGCGGGGCAGACGGTCGGCGAGATCGTCGGCGAAGGGCTGTGTGTGCTGGTGGGAGTCACCCACGAGGACACGGCGGACAAGGCCGCACAGCTCGCCCGGAAGCTGTGGTCGGTCCGGATCCTCGCGGGCGAGAAATCCTGCTCCGACGTGAATGCGCCGCTTCTGGTCGTCTCACAGTTCACCCTCTACGGGGACGCCCGCAAGGGCCGCCGCCCGACCTGGAACGCCGCGGCCCCCGGCGACGTCGCCGAACCCCTGGTCGACGAGGTCGTGGCGCAGCTCCGCGCCCTGGGCGCTCGCGTGGAGACGGGCCGGTTCGGAGCGGAGATGCGGGTCTCGCTCACGAACGACGGCCCGTTCACGGTGCTGATCGAGGTCTGAGGCGGCCCGGGACGGTCCGGGGCGGCGGCCCCGAGGCGGAGAAGGACCGCTACGGCTGCCGCTACGGCTCCACGACGACTTCCTGCGCCGCGGCCGTGTCCCCCGCCATCAGCTCCGCGTCCACCGGCACGTTGCGCTTGACCAGCGCGAGGGCGATCGGCCCCAGCTCGTGGTGGCGGGCCGAAGTGGTGACGAAGCCGAGCTGACGGCCCTCCTCGCCGTCCGCCGCGAGCCGCACCGGCGTACCGGGCGGCGGCAGGAGGACCTCGCTGCCGTCCAGGTGCAGGAAGACCAGGCGCCGCGGCGGCTTCCCCAGGTTCTGGACCCGGGCGACGGTCTCCTGACCCCGGTAGCAGCCCTTCTGGAGGTGTACGGCGCTGCCGATCCAGCCCAGCTCGTGCGGGATGGTGCGGTGGTCGGTCTCGAAGCCCAGCCGGGGCCGGTGCGCCTCGACGCGCAGGGCCTCGTACGCCAGGATGCCGGCCGCCGGACCGTGGGCCCCGGCGTACGCCTCCAGCTCACCCCGCGGCAGGAAGAGGTCCCGGCCGTGCGGCGTCTCCCGTACGGCCGCTCCCCCGGGCACGTCGGCGATGGATCCGGCCGGGAGGTGGACGACCGCGAAGTCCTCGGTGCGGTCGGCGGTCTCCACCCGGTAGAAGAACTTCATCGACTCCAGGTACGCGAGGAGATCGCCCTGCGTGCCCGGCTCGACGTGCATCCACACCGTCTCGCCGTCGTCGACGAGGTACATCGCGTGCTCGACGTGGCCGTGCGCGGTGAGGATCAGCGCCTCGGTGGCCCGGCCGGCCGGGAGCTCGCTGACGTGCTGCGTGAGCAGGAGGTGCAGCCAGCTCAGCCGGTCGTCCCCGGTGACGGTGACGACGCCCCGGTGGGACAGGTCGACGAAACCGGTGCCGCCGGCGAGCGCGCGCTGCTCGCGGAACAGGTCTCCGTAGTGCGCGGCGACGCCTTCGTCACGCCCTTCGGCGGGGACGGCGCCGGGCAGGGACAACAAGGGGCTGGTCGGTGAGTGTCGCAGCATGCGGCCAGCCTACGACTCGGCAGGTGAAGCCTGTGCGGCGCACTTCTCACAACGCCCGAAGATCGCGAAGTGCTTCATGTCCGTCTCGAAGCCGAACGTCTCGCGCAGTTTGGCGGTGAAGTCGGCGGCGATCCCGACGTCGGCCTCGATCACGTTCGTACAGTCGCGGCACACCAGGTGGATGTGGTGGTGGCGGTCCGCCAGGTGGTACGTCGGGGCTCCGTGCCCCAGATGGGCGTGGCTGACCAGCCCCAGCTCCTCCAGGAGCTCCAGGGTCCGGTACACCGTGGAGATGTTCACGCCGGACGCGGTTTTGCGCACCTCGACGAGGATGTCGTCGGGCGTCGCGTGTTCCAGGGCGTCCACGGCCTCCAGGACGAGCTGGCGCTGGGGCGTCAGCCGGTAGCCGCGCTGCCGCAGGTCGCTTTTCCAGTCGGTGCTCACCACGTGCCCAGTGTAGGCAGCGCGGCGAGCGACCGAAGGTGCGTACGGCCTACTTGAAGAAGGCGATTCCGTCGTCGGGCAGGTCCTTGAGGTCCTTCGCCCACTCCCTCGGGTCGACGACCTTCTTCAGGTGCGCCGACATGTAGGGGCGCAGCTCGACGTCCGGGGTCGCCTTCTCGCCGACCCACATCAGGTCGCTCTTGACGTAGCCGTAGAGACGCTTGCCGCCGGTGTACGGACCCGAGGCGGCGGTACGCGCCACGGCGTCCGTCACCAGGTCGATCTGCGGCTTCTGGTCCGCCAGTTCGCCGTACCAGATCTCGACGACGCCCTGGTCGCGGATCATGACGACCTCGACCTTGCGGTCCTTGTCGATGCGCCAGTAGCCGGTCTCGCTCTCCAGCGGGCGGACCTTCTTGCCCTCGCTGTCGAGCACCCAGGTGCGCGAGACGTACTCGAGGAAGTCCCGGCCGTCGTGGGAGAAGGTGACTTCCTGGCCGAAATTGGCCTTCTCGTCACCGGGGAAGTCGAAGACACCCGCGCCTTCCCAGTTTCCGAGGAGGAAGACGAGGGGGACGAGGTCCGGGTGGAGGTCGGACGGGATCTCGATCATGAGCTGCTCAGGCGATCTGTGAGGGGAGGGGTGGGTTAGCGCTGACCCTGGTAGAGCTTCTTCACGGTCAGACCGGCGAAGGCCAGAACACCGACGCAGACCAGAACCAGCAGGGCTTCGAAGAAAATCGTCAGCACGGGGGTGCTCCTTGCACGAGCGGTGGGCGGTACGGGGCCGGGCCCCAGCTTAGTCGGCGGGCCCCGGCACGGCCGTCCCGGGGCTTCAGCCGAGCAGCTGGTTCTGGAGAATCACCGACTGGTGGAAGGGCACCCCGGGGGCGCCGCCCTTCCTGGAGTGCGTGAGCAGCGCGATCGTGTCGCCGGCCTGGACGTGGGCCAGCCGGTCCTGCCCGCCGTCGTACGGCTTCTCCTCGGTGAAGAGGTACGCCATGGTGTTCTCGACCAGGCCCGAGCTCGCCCAGTCGGGGTCGAGCTCCAGGGTGGGCGACCCGGCGAGCGGTACGCCGCTGTCCATGCCGACGGCGAGCACGTGGTTCCTGAAGCGCTCGGCGATGCCGACCGAGTTGAACCGGAGCAGGTAGACCCGGGACGCGGTGCCGTCCGGCATGGTCCAGCCGCGCGCGGCGACATGGCGTACGGCGTAGTCGGACAGCGCGAACCCCAGCTCGCTCCGCCTGTCCTTCTCGTACACCTCCGTGAACCGCTCGGAGGCCACCCAGCCGCCGTCGAGCTCCTTGTCCTGCGTGGCGCCGGCCGGCAAGGGCGTACGGCCCGATCTCCTTCCAGCCGTCCTCCGGGCCGGACATCTCCGCGTCACGCGCCCCGGCGGGCTTCGGCACGAGCAGTTTGCGCAGGTCGCCGTCCGTCCTGACGCGACGGTCGTCCCTGGCGGACAGCGGCTCCGGCTCCTTGCCCTCGGGCAGGGGCTTCGCCGGGTACGCCAGACCGTCCTGCGCCAGCGCGGGCAGCGGCGTCGGCGGCCGCTCGGCCTGGACCGTGTAGCCGACGGCGCTCCCGCCGACGATGCCCAGCACCTCGGCGGCGGCGACGACCAGGGACGTACGCCCGCGCGTGCGGACGCCGCGTACAGGGCTGTCGCCCTCCGCCGGAACAGCCGACTGTTCCGGTTCCTGCTGTTCAGGAACGGTTCGCTGAGCTTCCAAGGGGGTCCCCCCACGAGACCTGAGGCGCAGGTTCCATTACCTGCGGCGCACTACAGACCAGCGAGGGGCGGCGGTTGTGCGGCGGCGGATTACAGTTCGGGCATGGCGAAGAAGCTCGTGATCAAGGTGACCGCCGGGGCCGATGCCCCCGAGCGGTGTTCGCAGGCATTCACGGTGGCGGCGGTGGCCGTGGCCAGCGGGGTCGAGGTCTCGCTCTGGCTGACCGGCGAGTCCTCGTGGTTCGCGCTGCCGGGGCGCGCGGCGGAGTTCGAGCTGCCGCACGCGGCGAGCGCTGCCGGACCTGATCGAGTCGATCACGGCGGCGGGACGGATCACGCTGTGCACGCAGTGCGCGGCGCGGCGCGAGATCACCGAGAAGGACGTGATCGAGGGCGTACGGATCGCGGGCGCCCAGGTCTTCGTCAGCGAGGTCATGGCGGACGGCGTCCAGTCCCTCGTCTACTGATACCGACGCCTACTGAGCGCTCACCGGCGGTGCTTCTTGCCGTCCAGCTCGTCCCACCAGTCGTCGGACGTCGGGTCCCCGGACGGATCGTCCCACCAGCGGTCCTCCGGCCCCCGCCGGTTGGCGACCACCGCCGCGACCGGCGGAATGACCATGGCGACGAAGCACATCCCCACGGCCACCGGCACGGACCACAGCCGCACGAGGGCCCAGGCGGAGACGAAGAGGACGATGCATCCGCCCATCAGCAGGAAATAGGCGTGACGGCGCCGCGCGTACATACCTCCACGGTACGACCGAAGGGCCGCACCCGGTCCAGGCAAGCGTCCAACCCCCTGGGGTGCGGCCCTCCGGCCAGTGAGAAAGCGCCTCGTCAGACGGCGATCGCGACCTCCGCGAGACCGCCCGTCCGGGCGACGACCGTACGGTCGGCCGTGCCGCCCGGGACCAGCGCGCGGACGGTCCACGTGCCCTCGGCCGCGTAGAAGCGGAACTGGCCCGTGGCCGAGGTCGGGACCTCGGCGGTGAACTCGCCGGTCGAGTCCAGGAGTCGGACGTAACCGGTGACGGGCTCGCCGTCGCGGGTCACGCTGCCCTGGATGGTGGTCTCACCGGGCTTGATGGTCGAGGCGTCGGGGCCGCCGGCCTTTGCTCCACACATGTTGAATCCGTCCTTCACGTCGCGGGCGAGAGGGGTTACTTGCTGGCGCCGAGCTCGATCGGCACGCCGACCAGCGAGCCGTACTCGGTCCACGAGCCGTCGTAGTTCTTGACGTTGTCGACACCGAGCAGCTCGTGCAGGACGAACCAGGTCAGGGCCGAGCGCTCACCGATGCGGCAGTACGCGATGGTGTCCTTGGCCAGGTCGACCTGCTCGGCCTCGTACAGGGCCTTGAGCTCTTCGTCGGACTTGAAGGTGCCGTCGTCGTTGGCGTTCTTCGACCACGGGATGTTGCGGGCGGACGGGACGTGGCCCGGGCGCTGCGACTGCTCCTGCGGGAGGTGGGCCGGGGCGAGCAGCTTGCCGCTGAACTCGTCGGGCGAGCGCACGTCGACGAGGTTCTGGTTGTTGATCGCGGCCACGACGTCGTCGCGGAAGGCGCGGATCGAGGTGTCCTGCGGCTTGGCCTTGTACTGCGTGGCCGGGCGCTCGGGGACCTCGGCGACCAGGTCGCGGGAGTCGAGCTCCCACTTCTTGCGGCCGCCGTCGAGGAGGCGGACGTCCTGGTGGCCGTAGAGCTTGAAGTACCAGAAGGCGTACGACGCGAACCAGTTGTTGTTGCCGCCGTAGAGGACGACCGTGGTGTCGTTCGCGATGCCCTTCTCCGAGAGGAGCTTCTCGAAGCCGGCCTGGTCGACGAAGTCGCGGCGGACCGGGTCCTGGAGGTCCTTGGTCCAGTCGATGCGGATCGCGTTGCGGATGTGGTTCTTCTCGTACGCCGAGGTGTCTTCGTCGACCTCGACGATGGCGACCTTCGGGTCGTCGATGTGGGCCTCGACCCAGTCTGCGTCTACCAGGACATCGCTGCGGCTCATGCTGTTCTCCTCCGGGGCAGGTGCGGCGGTTGTGCGCGAGGGGGTGTGCGGGTACGCGGAACGGGACGGCGTACGGCGGCACGGGACGGCCCCGACTTCGACGTCGCCGGTTCGTTCGGTCGGTCGGTCGGAGGGCCGGGGAAGGCGGGCGCCGGAGGCTGTTCCGGCCAGAACCCGCTCAGACAGTGCGACAGAGCATGGCGGCGACGCGGCACAGGTCTACTGCCCGCCGCTTCGTGAGGTCCGCCTGTCGCTGCTGCATGGGACCGATCGTAGGGACGTCACGACCGGCATGTCACCGGCGTGTCGGATGGTGAGACGGTATCGTCCGCGACATGAGACGGGGAGAGGGTGCGGGGCCGCCGTTCCAGGCGGTCGCAGGGCCCGCGCCCGCCCGCTTCCTGAGGGGCGGACGCGGGTGTCTCACTATCCGGCGAGGGCCACGTCCGTGCCGGTGACGGAGATCTTCGCCCCGCCCTTCGTCGCTTCGGCCTTTTCGAGTTCCATGCCCTCGGGCAGCCCGCTGACCTGCCGCTCGAAGTCGGTCCTCTCGCGGATCATCCCCTCCAGCCCGGGGACGCCCTCGCCGGGCACCTCGTCCGCCCGCACCCGGATGGTGTCGCCGTCGGCCAGGCTCACGCTGGACAGCACACTGCGTGTGATCTTGCGGCCGAGGACGTCGACGGAGCCGGTGACCTTCACCTTGCCGTTGCCGCCGTAGGAGAGGGAAATGTCGTCCTCGGCGGCCTCCGACAGGTCCGCGTACGAGATGAGGGCCCCACCGGTGGCGCGATCCGCCGTCGCGCCGGCGAAGCCGGTGACGCTGCCCCGCACCCTCACGTCGTGGAGCTCGGCGGTCATCTCGCTGATCCGGAGCCGGTGGCCTGCGGTGCTCGCCTCGATGTCCCTGAGGGTGACGTCGACCTGGTCGAACCGCTTGGCGGCGACCTGCGTCAGGAAGGGAAATCCCTTGATGGACACGTCTGCCGTGCCGGTCAGGCCCTGCCGGCTCTGGAGGCGCTTCGCGACCTCGGACTCGGCCATGTTGACCGCCAGGCGGTCCAGGGCGACGAAGATGCCGCCGAGGATCACGGCGACGACCAGCAGTATTCGCAGCGCACGCATTGTTTACGGATCCCCCGAGTCGACCGGCCCGCCTTGACGATCACGAGCCTACCGCCAGGTAGCGTAAGGATCAGGTGATGATCCGGCCGATCAGATACACAGCGGGGGCCGCGGCGGTCAGGGGCAGGGCCACTCCGGCCGTCATGTGGACGAAGCGGGACGGGTAGTCGTAGCTGGCCACGCGCAGGCCGATCAGCGCGCACACCCCGGCCGCGAGCCCGAGCAGAGCGCCCCCGGCGCCCACGTCCGTCGTCCCGCGGCCGCGACCCCCGGCGCCGGTGTGGCGGCGAGCAGCGCGACGACGACCGACGCGACGCCGGGACAGCGGCAGCGCGGCGGGCCAGTGCGGCGACGGCGACGGCCACGCCGCCGACGGTCACGGCCTCGGGGGCCGCCGCGAGGTGACCCGCGGCGAGTACCGCGAGGGCGGCCGAGGTGACGGTGGCCGTCAGGCCGTACATCCGCTCGTCGGCGGGGGCGCGGTTGCGCAGATGGAGGACGAGCGCGAGCAGCACCCAGACGCCGAGCGTGCCGATGATCGCGGCGGGCGCGTGCTCGGCGCCGACGGCCAGCAGCACGATGTCGGCGGTGACTCCGCCGAGGAAGGCGAGCGCGATGCCCTGGCGGGCGGGCCACATGCCGTTGAGCCGGAACCAGCCGGCCGCGGTGACGGCCTGGAGCAGCACGAGCGGCACGAGCAGGGCGTACGGGCCGACGGCGCCGCGCGGCGAGCAGCAGCGAGAGCCCGGCGGTCAGGGCGGCGGCTGCATCCCGGGCGCGATGATCGGCGACCGGCCCTCGGCGCGGGCGCGCTGGGAGGCGGTGAGCGGGGCCTCCCCTGTCCGAGCGGAACCGGAAGCCCGGGGACGTGCGTTGCCCAGGGTGGTGGGCGCGCTGTACGCCGCGTGGCCGGTGGAGCGGGACGCGGCAGCCGGGGCCGCCGCGGGCGCGGGCGCGGGGCGGGGTCGGTACGCCGCCGCCGGGTAGCCGTACGCGCCGGATGCCGGGGCCGCCGGGCCGTGCGCCACCGGGCCCTGCGCGTACGGGTCGTACTCACCCGGGGCCTGCGGGTACGGGTCGTACGCACCCGGGGCCTGCGGGTACGGGTCGTACGCACCCGGGGCCTCGGGCGGCGCGCGTACGCGCCGTTGCGGGGCGACGGGTCCGAGATGTCCGAGGGGTGGGCCGGGTACGCCGGATACGCCGTGCCGGCCGCGGACTGCTCCTGCGGCCGGTACGGCTGCTGGACCGGCTGGTACTGGGTGTCCCAGGTCGGTCCGTCCCACGTCTGGGTGTACGGCTCCTGTGCGGACGGGTGCGGCTCCTGGTGCCCGTCGCGTCCGTCGCGTCCGTCGCGTCCGTCATAGGGATACGGCTGCTGGTTGCTCATGGTGTGGGGGTCATCCTCCTGCGAACGGCGGGAGCACCTCGACCGTGCCGCCCTCGGCCAGCCGTACGGTCTCATGGGGGCGGGTGCCGACGGGATCGCCGTCGATGAGGAACGAACACCGCCGGAGTACGCGCGTCAGCTCTCCGGGGTGCCGGTCGCGCACCGCGTCGAGCGCCTCGGCGAGCGTCCCGGCCGCGTACGGCTCCTCGGCGGTCCCGGCCGCGGCCTTGGCCGCGGCCCAGTAGCGGATGGTGCCCGCTGCCATAACGGCGCTCCTTTCGTCGGCTTCCATGATGGGCTATGCCGCCACCAGCCAGGCGCCGATGCGGGTGAGGAGTGTCTCCTCGGCCGCGTTCTCGGCGTGGCCCATGCCGGGCTCGATCCACAGTTCGCCCCGGTCGCCCGCGGCCCCGGCGAGCATGCGGGGGTGGTCCAGGGGGAAGTACGGGTCGCGGTCGCCGTGCACGACCAGCAGCGGCGTCGTACCGAGCCGGGCCGCCGCCTCGGCCGGCGGGAGTGGCACGGGGTCCCAGTCCCGCGGGTGGATCCGGGTGCGCAGCCCGACCCGCCCGACGAGCCGCCCGGCGGGGCGGGTGACCACCCAGTGCAGCCGCCGCATCGGCGCCGTGCCCCGGTAGTACCACCGGGCGGGGGCGCTGACGGCCGCGACCGTGTCGGCGTGCGCGGACACGTGCGCGGCCGTGTTCGCTTCTGTGCGCCCCCCGTGCGCGCAGCCGCTCCCGTCCCCGTACAGCGCCGCGTGCCGGACGGCCACGAGCCGCCCGTCGAGAAGCCCACCGTGGCCACCTTCCCGTGCCCCAGCGAGCGCGCCCAGCGGACCGCCGCCGCCAGGTCGAGGACCTCGCGGTCGCCGACCGTGGAGCGCCCGCCGGAGCCGCCGTGGCCCCGGAACGAGAACGTGATCACGGCTGCGTACTGCCGGAACACCTGGGCCGCGCGCCGTACCGCGGGCCGGTTCAGGGAGCCCGTGAAGCCGTGTGCGACGACGATCGCGGGGCCGTCGGTCCCGCGCCCGGCGACGGCTCGTACAGCGCCTCGATGCGCACCCCGTCGTCCGCCCGCAGGACCGTGCGCCGGGCTCCGTGCGTGATCAAGGGAACAGGTGATCTGCGGAACTGGTCCTCCGGCACGGAACTCATGTGAGCTATTGTGCTGGGCATAGGACCTGGGCAACGTTGCCCCCGGGTCCTTTTGTGTTTTCTGACCGTTGTTACGGACAGATGACGCGGTGCGGTCCCAGGGCGCGGAACCGCACCGCATGAAGTACGAAGTACGAAGCAGTGCCGCATACTCCCCCACGCCTTAAGGGCGCGGGTGGGACCCCCTCCGCAGGGACCGAGGAGGAACCGACGTAATGGGCGAGCGAACCGTGCATGACCGGACGACCCGGGCAGGTGGCCGACGATGAGTTCTCTGCTGCTCCTGACCAATGCCCTCCAGCCGTCGACGGAGGTGCTCCCCGCCCTCGGCCTGCTTCTGCACAGTGTGCGGGTGGCCCCCGCCGAGGGCCCGGCCCTCGTCGACACCCCCGGTGCCGACGTCATACTGATCGACGGCCGCCGCGACCTCCCGCAGGTCAGGTCGCTGTGCCAGCTGCTGCGGTCCACCGGACCCGGCTGTCCGCTGATCCTCGTCGTGACGGAGGGCGGCCTGGCGGCCGTCACCGCCGACTGGGGCATCGACGACGTACTGCTCGACACCGCGGGTCCGGCCGAGGTCGAGGCGCGGCTGCGGCTCGCGACGGGCCGCCGGCAGATCACCTCCGACGACTCCCCGATGGAGATCCGCAACGGCGACCTGTCGGTCGACGAGGCGACGTACAGCGCGAAGCTGAAGGGGCGGGTCCTGGACCTGACCTTCAAGGAGTTCGAACTGCTGAAGTACCTGGCGCAGCACCCCGGCCGGGTCTTCACGCGCGCACAGCTCCTCCAGGAGGTGTGGGGCTACGACTACTTCGGCGGTACGCGCACGGTCGACGTGCACGTACGGCGGCTGCGCGCGAAGCTCGGCCCCGAGCACGAGTCGCTGATCGGGACCGTACGCAACGTGGGCTACCGCTTCGTGACCCCCGAGAAGGTCGAGCGGACGGCCGCCGAGGAAGTCCGGGCCAAGGCCGGGCAGAAAACGGCGCCCGAGACCGTCACCCGTGTGGCGGACACCGCTCCGGACGCCGCCGCGGACTCCATCCCCCGGGAGGAAGCCGCCGTACGGCCTGCCCAGCGGTAGGTCACCCCGCGTAGACTGCCGCGCGTGGCCAAGGTGACGCGGGACGATGTGGCGCGACTGGCGGGGACTTCGACCGCGGTCGTCAGTTACGTCATCAACAACGGACCCCGGCCGGTCGCCCCGGCCACGCGCGAGCGTGTCCTCGCCGCGATCAAGGAGCTCGGCTACCGGCCGGACCGGGTCGCGCAGGCCATGGCGTCCCGCCGCACCGACCTCATAGGCATGATCGTCCCCGACGCGCGGCAGCCCTTCTTCGCCGAGATGGCGCACGCGGTCGAACAGGCCGCCGCCGACCGCGGAAAGATGGTCCTCGTCGGCAACTCCGACTACCGCGACGAGCGCGAGGTCCACTACCTGCGGGCCTTCCTCGGCATGCGGGTCTCCGGCCTGATCCTGGTCAGCCAGGGCCCGAGCGAGTGGGCGGCCGCCGAGATCGAGGCGTGGGACGCGCGCGTGGTGCTGCTGCACGAGCGGCCCGAGACGATCGACGACGTGGCGGTCGTCACGGACAACATCGGCGGCGCGCAGCTCGCCACCCGCCACCTCCTGGAGCACGGTCATCCGTACGTCGCCTGCCTGGGCGGCATGGAGTCGACGCCCATGGTCGGCGACCCGGTGGCCGACCACGTCGTCGGCTGGCGCCGGGCGATGCGGGAATCGGGGCGGTCCACCGAGGGCCGCCTCTTCCAGGCTCCGTACAACAGGTACGACGCCTACCAGGTCGCCCTGGGGCTCCTCTCGGGGCCGGACCGGCCGCCCGCGATCTTCTGCTCCACGGACGACCAGGCGATCGGCGTGCTGCGGGCCGCGCGCGAGCTGCGCATCGACGTACCGGGCGAGCTGGCGGTGGCCGCCTTCGACGACGTGAAGGAAGCGGCGCTCACCGATCCGCCGCTGACGACGGTGTACTCCGACCGGCCGGCGATGGCGCGGGCGGCGGTGGACCTGGTGCTGGACGATTCGCTGCGGGTGGCGGGGTCGCGGCGCGAGCGGCTGAAGCAGTTCCCGTCGGCGCTGGTGGTGCGCCGCTCCTGCGGCTGCCCGGCGACGTAGCTCCCTTCGTGTCGTAGCTCCCTTCGTGTCGTAGCTCTCCTTATATGGGGCATACACGGTTCTGTCGGGCTTCTCAGCGGCTCCTCAGACGGTTCTCATGAGAGCCGACCAAGCTCGGGGACATGACCGAGAGCCCCCGCCGCAGCGGCGAGTACCCCGAGCCCGAGCAGCAGCCCTCCTTCGTCCCCCGGCAGCGCGCCGGGGACGGCGCCGGGCCCGAGGCACCGGCGTACGGCGCCGCGTATCCGCTCGCCGGCCGCGTACGCGCCTCCTGTCGCCGCGCCCCCGGCCGCGCCCCGGCGGGCCCGGCGGCCCGTGGCACTGCTGGCGGCGGTCGCCATCGTCGCCGCCGCGATCGCGGTGGCACGGCGGCCTTCGCGGAGCGCCTGGCCGGCACGGACCCCGTCACCGGCGGCAACGGCGTCAGCGGTACGACCGTCTCGCAGAGCAGCAAGGGCACCGTCGCCGGGGTCGCGCAGGCCGTGAGCCCGAGCATCGTGGAGATCAGCGCGACGTCGGCCTCCGGCGCCTCCACCGGCTCCGGCGTGATCATCACCGCCGGCGGCGAGATCATCACGAACAACCACGTCGTCTCGGGCGCCTCCTCCGTCAAGGTCGAGCTGAGCAGCGGCAAGACGTATACCGCCGATGTCGTCGGCACCGACCCCGACAAGGACCTCGCCCTCATCGAGCTCCGGGGCGCGAGCGGTCTGAAGGCGGCGACGCTCGGGGACTCCGACGACGTCAAGGTCGGCGACGAGGTGGTGGCGATCGGCTCGCCCGAGGGTCTGACCGGGACGGTGACCAGCGGAATCGTCTCGGCACTGGACCGGGACGTGACCGTGTCGAAGGACGGGAACCCGGGCCAGGAACAGCAGGGGCAGCAGGAACAGCAGGGGCAGCAGGAACAGCAGGGGCAGGGCGGCGGCCAGTGGCCGTTCGAGTTCGGCGGGCAGCAGTTCAACGGCGACACCGGCTCGTCGAAGACGACGTACAAGGCGATCCAGACCGACGCCTCCCTCAACCCCGGCAACTCCGGCGGCGCCCTCATCAACATGAACGGCGAGATCATCGGCATCAACTCCGCGATGTACGCCCCGAGCGGTGCCAGCGGTTCCGCTTCCGGCAGCGTCGGCCTCGGCTTCGCCATCCCCGTCGGCACGGTCAAGGCCGACCTGGACGGGCTCCGCGCCGGGGGCGACAGCTGACGTCCGTACCGTGCGAGGCTGAAGGCGATCCACGGGCCACGGGCCCGCGCCAGCCACCGCGCAGCGACCACAGACAGGCCGAGGAAGACCGATGAACAGCCCCGCCGAGCGCATCCTGATCGTCGACGACGAGCCCGCCGTGCGCGAGGCACTCCAGCGCAGTCTCGCCTTCGAGGGGTACGGGACGGAGGTCGCCGTCGACGGCATCGACGCGCTCGCCAAGGCGGCGTCGTACGAACCGGACCTGATCGTCCTCGACATCCAGATGCCCCGCATGGACGGCCTGACCGCGGCCCGCCGCATCCGCTCGTCCGGCGACACCCTCCCCATCCTGATGCTCACCGCCCGCGACACGGTCGCGACCGCGTGACCGGGCTCGACGCGGGCGCCGACGACTACCTGGTGAAGCCGTTCGAACTGGACGAGCTGTTCGCCCGCATCAGGGCGCTGCTGAGGCGCAGCGGGTACGCCGCCGGGGCGGCGTCCGGCGAGGAGGGGCCGGGGCACCTCCTGTCCTTCGCCGACCTGCGGATGGACCTCGCGACGCGCGAGGTGACGCGGGGCGGCCGGCCGGTGGAGCATGACCCGTACCGAGTTCACGCTGCTGGAGATGTTCCTCGCGCACCCGCGCCAGGTGCTGACGCGCGAGCAGATCCTCAAGGCGGTGTGGGGCTTCGACTTCGAGCCCACCTCGAACTCCCTGGACGTGTACGTGATGTACCTGCGCCGCAAGACCGAGGCGGGCGGCGAGCCGCGCCTGGTGCACACGGTGCGGGGGGTCGGGTACGCGCTGCGGGGCGGTGAGGCGTGAGCGGTGCGCCGGTGCCGGCACCGGCGCCACTGCGCAGGTTCCGCGCGCTGCCGCTGCGGTCCCGGCTGGCGCTGCTGACGGCCACGGCGGTCGCGGTCGCGGTGGCGGCGGTCGCGGCGGCGTGCTGGTTCGTGACGAAGGCTCAGCTCCAGGAGCAGATGGACGACTCGCTGCGGGGCGCGAAGTTCGACGAGAAGGCGACCGGAGACCTGCTGGCGTCCTGCCTGAGCGGCGGAGCCCTGCCGGCCCCGGTGTTCCCCAGCGAGTACTCCGTGCAGATCGTGGCGGCGTCGGGCCGGACCTGTACCGCCCCGAGGTCCTCACCGGTCCCCGCGCAGCAGGGCGACATCGCCGTGGCGGGCGGGCTGCGGGACGACGCGCTGCACACGACGGCCGACAAGGCCGGCACGCGGATGCGTGTCCACACCCGGCCGCTGGGCCGGATCGCCGGCACCGGCCCCGCCGCCGACCGGTTCGCGCTCTCCGTGGCCCGCCCGGTGAGCGAGATCGACGAGCCGCTCGGCTCCCTCGCCTGGGTGCTGCTCACGGTGTCCGGGATCGGTGTCGTGCGGCGCCGGCGCCGCCGGCCTCTGGGTCGCCCGCGCGGCCTGCGCCCCGTCGACAAGTCACCGGCGCGTCGAGCACGTGGCGCGCACGGAGGACCTGACCGTACGCATCCCGGTCGAGGGCGAGGACGAGATCGCCCGCCTCTCGCGCTCCTTCAACGCCATGACCACCGCCCTCGCGTCCTCCCGCGACCGCCAGGCGCAGCTGATCGCCGACGCGGGCCACGAGCTGCGGACCCCGCTCACGTCCCTGCGTACGAACGTGGAGCTGCTGGCCCGCAGCGACGAGACGGGGCGGGCCATCCCGCCCGCCGACCGGGCCGCGCTCATGGCGTCCGTCAAGGCGCAGATGACCGAACTGGCGTCACTGATCGGTGACCTCCAGGAGCTCGCGCGGCCCGACACGGCCGACCAGGGCAGCCCGCCGCGGATCGTCGAGCTGCACGAGATCGCCGCCGCCGCGCTGGAGCGCGCCCGGCTGCGCGGCCCCGAGCTGACGATCGAAGCGGACCTCTCCCCCTGGTACGTACGGGCCGAGCCGGCGGCGCTGGAGCGGGCGCTGGTCAACGTCCTGGACAACGCGGTGAAGTTCAGCCCGCCGGGCGCCGCGGTCGACGTGGCCCTGGACCGGCACGGCGAGCTGACGGTGCGCGACCACGGCCCCGGCATCCCGGACGCCGAACTCCCGCACGTCTTCGAACGCTTCTGGCGCTCGCCGTCCGCCCGGTCCCTGCCGGGTTCGGGGCTCGGCCTGTCCATCGTGGCCCGTACGGTCCAGCAGGCGGGCGGCACGGTCGCGCTGCGGCGCCCGGCGGACGGGGGTGGCGGCACGGAGGCCCTGATCAGGCTGCCGGGCGCACCGGCACCGCCGCCCGGCACCGCCTAGACCTCCGCGGGAAGCGTCCTCGCGGGGCCGTCCGGCCCCGGCGGCAGCGGGGCGGGGCGGCACCCGGTCCGGGTGCCGCCCCGCTGAGCCGTGCCGCGGTGCCGTGTTGCGGTGCCTACTTGACGATCGTGATCCGGTCGGCGGCCGGGGGCGTGATCGGTGCGAAGGCGCTGGAGTTCTTCGCCAGGTAGGCGTTGAAGACGTCCAGGTCGGAGGCGCCGACCAGCTTGTTCTTGTGCTCCTTGAAGACCGGGAAGCCGTCGCCGCCGCCCGCGAGGAACTCGTTCATCGCGACGCGGTACGTCTTCGCCGGGTCGAGCGGGGTGCCGTTCAGCTTCACCGAGGCGACGTCGACGCGGGCGGCGCCCGTCTTCGTCATGTCCAGGGTGTACGTGAAGCCCTTCGACACCTGGAGGATCTTCGGCGAGGCCTCGTTGCCGCCGCTGACCTGCTGCTGGAGCGCGGTGATCAGCTGGGCGCCGGTCAGGTCGACGACGTTCATCATGTTGGTGAACGGCTGGACGGTGAACGCCTCGCCGTACGTCACGACACCGTCGCCCTCTTTGCCGCTCGCCTTGAAGACGAGGTCGGAGCGGATCCCGCCCGGGTTCATGAAGGCGATCTGCGCGCCGCCCTTGTCGGCCGGGGCCAGGCCCTCCAGCTGTGCGTCCGCGATCAGGTCGCCGAGCGGCTTCTCGGGGGCCGTCGAGCCGCGTCCGTTGATGTCGGCGGCGATGAAGCCCTGCGGCTTGCCCGCGATCGGAGCGGCCAGCGCGTTCCAGCGGCCGATCAGCGAGGTCATGTCCTCGGCCCAGATCCTGGCCTGCTCCTGGTCACGGACGACGATGTGGTTCGCGCTCTTGACGCCCGTGCGCACGATGTCCTTCGTGCGGCGGTCGTAGGTGAGCGTGGTGTCCGTGTAGAGCTTGCCGTACGAGGACGCCGAGGTGACCATGCGCGGCTTGCCCGCCGGGTCGGGGACGGTGCACACGTACGCCTGGTGGGTGTGGCCGGTGACCAGCGCGTCGACCTTCGGCGTGATGCCCTTGGCGATGTCGACGATCGGACCGGAGATGCCGTCGCCGGCGCCCGGCGAGTCGCAGTCGTAGTCGTACGACGAGGAGGCCGGCGAGCCGCCCTCGTGGATGAGCGCGACGATCGACTTGACGCCCCGGCGGTCGAGCTCCTTGGCGTACTTGTTGACCGTCTCGACCTCGTCGTGGAACTTCAGGCCCTTGATGCCGTTCTCGGTGACGATGTCCGGAGTGCCTTCGAGGGTCACGCCGATGAAGCCGATCTTGACGCCGTTCTTCTTCCACACCGTGTACGGCTTGAGGATCGGCCTGCCGGTCTTCTCGTTCGTCACGTTCGCGGCGAGGTAGGGGAAGTCCGCGCCCTCGAACTCCTTGCCCTTCTCGAAGCAGCCCTCGACCGGGTGGCAGCCGCCGTTCTGGATGCGGGCCAGCTCGGCGGCGCCCTCGTCGAACTCGTGGTTGCCGACGGCCGACACGTCGAGGTCGAGCTTGTTCAGCGCCTCGATCGTCGGCTCGTCGTGGAAGAGCCCGGACATCAGCGGGCTGGCGCCGATCATGTCGCCGCCGGCCGCGGTGACGGAGTACCGCTCGCCCTGGCGCGCCTTGCGCAGCGCGGTCGCCAGGTGCTCGACGCCGCCGGCCGGGACCGCCTTCACCGTCCCGTCGGGCTGCGTCTCGTTGACCGTGCCGGCCGAGCCCGCCGGGGGCTCCAGGTTCCCGTGCTTGTCGTTGAAGGAGAGCAGCTGTACGTCCACGGTCCGCGAGGGCTTCGGCTTGTGCTGCCCGCCGCCGGCTGCTGCCCGGTCGCCTTCCTCCGCGCCGGCCGGCATCGCCGCGACGAGGGCGCCGAGGGTGGCGAGACCGGCGGCCGAGGCGAGCACGCGCCGGGTCACGCGGTGGGTGCGGGTGGTACGAGGGTTCGCTGACATCTGTCCCCTTGTGAGTTCAGCGTGACGGACGAACCGCAGCCTAAAGTCAACGCGCGTAGCGCAACAGGGGGTGACGGGTTACAAGGTGGTTGCCTTCGGCCGTACGCCGGCTTCCGACCGGACGTCGCCCGTACGGCGGAGCCCTTCCGTCACGGAACGCGATGAGACGGACGGGCGGGCGGACGGCCGGGCGAGCAGGCGGACGGGCGGCCGAGGCGGCCGGGTACACCCGGCGCGGGGAGCAGTTCGGCCGATCGACGGGGACCGGATCCGTCCGGCGCCCTCTCGCACCACCGTCGCCGTACGCTCGTACCCATGACGACTGACCCCGCCACCCCCGCCTTCCTCAGGAAGATCCAGACCCTCTGAACGCGCTCACCGAGGAGCAGGCCCAGGAGGTCCTGGCGCTCCTCGACGAGGCCGCCCGCGCGGACGGCGTGCAGGCCGTCTCCGAGCAGGGCCGGCTTCAGCTGCGCGGCGGACACCGGGAAGGCGTCCGGCACTTCCTGCTGTACGTCGGCGAAGGACCCCTCCTCGGATACGCGCAGCTGGAGGACACCGACCCCGTCGAGGCACCGGCCGCCGAGCTCGTCGTGCACCCCGCGCACCGCGGCGCCGGGCACGGCCGCACGCTCGGGACGACCGTGCTGGACGCGTCGGGGAAGCGGCTGCGGGTCTGGGCGCACGGCGGGAAGGCGGCGGCGCGCCACCTCGCCCAGGTCCTCGGGCTCACCCTCTTCCGCGAACTGCGCCAGATGCGGCGGCCCTTGAGCCCGCTGGACATCCCCGAGCCGGTGTACCCGGCGGGGGTCGGGGTCCGCACCTTCGTGCCGGGGCAGGACGACGCCGCCTGGCTCGCCGTGAACGCGGCGGCGTTCGCCCACCACCCCGAGCAGGGCGGGATGACGCAGCGCGACCTGGACGACCGCAAGGCCGAGCCGTGGTTCGACCCGAAGGGCTTCTTCCTGGCCGAGCGGGGCGGCGAACTCGTCGGCTTCCACTGGACGAAGGTGCACGCCGAGGAGCAGCTCGGCGAGGTGTACGTCGTCGGCATCCGCCCCGACGCGCAGGGCGGCGGCCTCGGCAAGGCCCTGACCGCGACCGGCCTGCGGCACCTGGCGGCGCAGGGGCTGCCGACCGCGATGCTGTACGTCGACGCGGACAACACGGCGGCGGTGACGGTGTACGAGCGGATCGGCTTCACCACGCACGAGACGGACCTGATGTACCGCACGGAGTCGTGACGCAGTCGTAGCCCGCGACGCGCTAACGGGCAAGGGGGCGGCGTCGGTCGAGGGCTCGCTCACCGTGCTCGGCACCGACCCGGCGACGGCCCGCGACCGCATCGCGTACGTCGCGCAGGAGAAGCCGCTCCACCCGCAGCTCACCATCGCCGACACCCTGCGCCTGGGCGCCGAGCTCAACCCGGGCCGCTGGGACGCACGCGTCGCGGACCGCGTCGTGCAAGGCGGTGAACTCGACCCGGGAGCGCGGATCCGCACGCTCTCCGGCGGTCAGCGCCACCGCGTCGCGCTCGCCCTCGCGCTCGGCAAGCGGCCCGAGCTCATGCTCCTGGACGAGCCGATGGCCGACCTGGACCCCCTTGCCCGGCACCAGTTGATGGGCACGCTGCTCGCCGAGGCCGTCGAACACGGCACCACCGTCGTGATGTCGTCGCACATCATCGGCGAACTCACGGACGCCTGCGACCATCTCCTGCTCGTCTCCGGCGGCCGCATCCGGCTCGGCGGCGGGATCGACGACCTGGTCGACGCGCACGCCCTGGTGACCGGACTGGCCCCGGCAAAGGACCTGGCCCCGCACACCGTCGTCGAGGCCCGCGCCACCGGGCGCGGGACCACCGCCCTGATCCGCCCCGACGGCCCGGTCGTCTCCCGCGAGCTGGAGGCGGGGCTGCACCGCCTGGCCTGGACCCAGTCCATCTCC
The DNA here is from genome assembly GCA_003719395.1 of Streptomyces altiplanensis. Lineage (GTDB taxonomy): Bacteria > Actinomycetota > Actinomycetes > Streptomycetales > Streptomycetaceae > Streptomyces > Streptomyces altiplanensis. The sequence continues at coordinate 25,897 of RHMC01000011.1, read as the reverse complement.
CCCGCGCGCTGGCTCGCGTCCAAGCTCGCGACCGCCGCGACGCTCGCCGTGGCCGGGGCGCTCGCCCTCGTGGGCGTCTTCCGGCTCGGCGCGTCCGGCCTGCTGGGCCGGGCGAACCTGTCCTGGTCCGACCGCGGCGTGTACGAGGCGCTCGGCCCGGCCCTCGTCGCGTACTGCCTGCTCGGTGTCGCCGTGGGCGCGCTCGTTCGCCTGCTCGTGCGCCGCACGCTCTCGCCGTGTCGATCACCGCGGTGGTCACCGGCGCCGTGCTGATGGGCACGGGCAGCCTGCGGTGGAGCCTGCTTCCGGTGCGTACGATCACCGGACCCGGCGAGCAGTTCAGGGGCCAGGACATGCCCGTGGACGCCTTCATGACGGACATGGGGGTGCAGAACGCCGCCGGTGACCGCTTCGTGTTCCCCCAGTGCCTCCCGGACAGGATGCCGGGCGCGTACTGCCCCACCGACCTCGAGGTCACCAACTGGTACGTGGATTTCCACCCGTACGCGCACTTCTGGTACGTCCAGCTGATCGAGACCGGCATCGTGCTGGCCCTCACCGCCGGGGCCGCCTGCGCCGCCTTCCGGGTACTGCGCCGCCTCGCGGCCTGACGGGACGGGCGGGGCGGGCGGGACGCACCGGGGCCCGGGGAAACGCATCCCGGACCCCGGTGGTCGCATCCTGCATGTCATGTCTCCGTTACCGCACATTCAGACACGCTTGCGACCCTCTCGGAATGCAGCCCGCTGTGCCACCCCCCTCCCCGAACGGGAGAACCCCCCGCACATCACCCTTCTTCGGCGCGCCGGGGACCCTCACGCGCGGAACAATGGGTTCATGAGCCAGCAGCCGAGCGCCGATGTCCCTGTCCAGCATGCTCAGCCGTCCGTCGGTGCCATCGCCGCGCACCGCCCGCACACCCTGGCCGGATCGCCGGTGACCAACCTGGACCCCGACATCGACGCGGATCCGGATGCGTACGTGGAGGACGCCGAGGCGGACATCGAGCTGCCGCAGGGCCGTTTCCTCGACCGGGAGCGCAGCTGGCTGGCGTTCAACGAGCGGGTGCTCGAACTCGCCGAGGACCCGGCCACCCCGCTCCTCGAACGAGCGAACTTCCTCGCCATCTTCGCGTCGAACCTGGACGAGTTCTTCATGGTCCGCGTCGCCGGCCTGAAGCGCCGCATCGCGACCGGTGTCGCCACCCGGTCCGCGTCCGGCCTCCAGCCCCGCGAGGTCCTGGAGCTGATCTGGACCCGCTCGCGCGAGCTCATGGCCCGGCACGCCGCCTGCTTCCAGCAGGACATCTGCCCCGCCCTCGCCGACGAGGGCGTGCACCTCATCCGCTGGCCCGACCTGACCGAGAAGGAGCAGGCGCGCCTGTTCACGCTCTTCCGACAGCAGATCTTCCCGGTCCTGACCCCACTCGCGGTGGACCCCGCGCACCCCTTCCCGTACATCTCGGGGCTCTCCCTCAACCTCGCGGTCGTCGTGCGCAACCCGGTCAGCGGCCACCGCCACTTCGCGCGCGTCAAGGTCCCGCCGCTGCTGTCCCGCTTCCTGGAGGCGTCGCCGCAGCGGTACGTACCTCTTGAAGACGTCATCGCCGCGCACCTCGAAGAGCTCTTCCCGGGGATGGAGGTGCTCGCGCACCACATGTTCCGGGTGACCAGGAACGAGGACCTGGAAGTCGAGGAGGACGACACCGAGAACCTCCTCCAGGCCCTGGAGAAGGAGCTCATGCGGCGCCGCTTCGGCCCGCCGGTGCGGCTCGAGGTCGAGGAGTCCATCGACCCGTACGTCCTCGACCTGCTCGTGCGCGAGCTGAAGATGTCGGACGCCGAGGTGTACCCGCTGCCCGGGCCGCTGGACCTGACCGGCCTGTTCGGGATCGCGGCGCTGGACCGGCCGGAGCTGAAGTTCCCGAAGTACATCGCGGGCACGCACCGCGACCTCGCCGAGGTCGAGTCGGCGTCCGCGCCGGACGTGTTCGCCGCGCTGCGCGAGCGCGACGTCCTCCTGCACCACCCGTACGACTCCTTCTCCACCTCCGTGCAGGCCTTCCTGGAGCAGGCGGCGGCCGACCCGGACGTGCTGGCGATCAAGCAGACGCTGTACCGGACGTCGGGCGACTCGCCGATAGTGGACGCCCTGATCGACGCCGCCGAGTCCGGCAAGCAGGTCCTGGTCCTCGTCGAGATCAAGGCCCGCTTCGACGAGCAGGCCAACATCAAGTGGGCGCGCAAGCTGGAGGAGTCCGGCTGCCACGTCGTGTACGGGTTCGTCGGCCTCAAGACCCACTGCAAGCTCTCCCTGGTGGTCCGGCAGGAGGGCGAGACCCTGCGCCGCTACTCGCACGTCGGTACGGGCAACTACCACCCCAAGACGGCCCGCCTCTACGAGGACCTGGGCCTGCTCACCGCCGACCCGCAGGTCGGCGCGGACCTCTCCGACCTCTTCAACCGGCTCTCCGGCTACTCGCGCCGCGAGACGTACCGCCGGCTGCTCGTCGCGCCCAAGTCGCTGCGGGACGGCCTGGTCGCCCGTATCAACAAAGAGGTCGCGCACCACCAGGCGGGCCGCCCCGCGTACGTGCGGTTCAAGGTCAACTCGATGGTCGACGAGGCGATCATCGACGCCTGCTACCGGGCTGCGAAGGCGGGCGTTCCGGTCGACATCTGGGTACGCGGGATCTGCGCGATACGCCCCGGGGTCGCCGGCCTCTCGGAGAACATCCGGGTCCGGTCCATACTCGGCCGCTTCCTCGAACACTCACGGATCTTCGCCTTCGGCAACGGCGGCGAGCCCGAAGTCTGGTTCGGCAGCGCCGACATGATGCACCGCAACCTCGACCGCCGCATCGAGGCACTGGTCCGGGTCACCGACCCGGCCCACCGCGCGACCCTGAGCCGGCTGCTGGAGACCGGCATGTCCGACACCACGTCCTCCTGGCACCTCGGCCCCGACGGCAACTGGACGCGGCACGCGACGGACGCCGAGGGACAGCCGCTGCGGCACGTACAGGAAATGCTCATAGAGGCCCGGAGGCGCCGGCGTGCAACACCGTGACACCGCATCCCGACCCCGAACCCGTCCCCGGCCGGACACCGGCCCCGTCCTTCCGGCGGCGGGGGGCGAGGCGCTGCCCCCCGAGGACCTGTCCAGCCGGCTGCGCGCACAGGAACTCCAGGCCGGTGACCTCCTGGCCCGTGATCTCCTGGCCCCGTACCTCCACTCCCGGGCCTCGGACTTCCTGCGCTCCCTGCGCCCTGCACCGCGAGAGCGGCCAGGATCCGCAGGGGGCGGCGGACGCGGCCGAGGCGACCCGCGCGCTGCGCGGCGCGGCGCGCCGGATCAGCGGGACGCTGCACACGTTCCGGCCCCTGACCGACACGGGGTGGGCGGACACCCTGCGCGGCGAGCTGGCCTGGCTCTCGGGCACTCTGGCCCGCGAGCACGCCTACGCGGGGCGCCTGAACCGGCTGCTGGAGGCGCTGAACCGGCTCTCGGGCGCGGGCGGCGGGACCTCCGCGGCGCCGGGGGACCGCGCGAGCACGGCGTCGCGGGCGCAGCCGGCCGGGACGCTGACCGTGGGCGCCGCACGGGCCGGCGCGCTGCTGGAGCGGCAGCTGACACTGGCCAGGACGCGGGCGCACTCGGCCGCGCTGCAGGCGCTGGGCTCCTCGCGGTTCCACGCGGTCGCCGACGCCGTGGCTTTACTGGCCTCGGACGTTCCGCTCGGCCCCGCCGCCGCCGCGCCCGCCGCCGAGGTGCACGCACCGCTCGCGGTGGGCGCCGAGCAGCGGCTCAAGGAGGCGGTGGCCGCACTTCCGCTGGGGCGCGCCGCGCACCCGTACAACGCGGAGGCGCTCGTCCACGGCCTGGCCGCCACGCCCACGAGCGAGGCGCAGGACGCCCCCTGGCACCAGGTACGGCTCCTCCTGCGCCTGCACCACTACGCGCAGGAGACCTTCGCGGTCCCCACCGCCCCCGCCGGCACGTGCTCGCCGTGCAGGCGCTCGACCGCCACCGGGACGCGGCGGAGGCGGCCGGCGCGGCGGCGTCGGCGGCCCGCACCCCGCGCATCGCCCCGGCGACGGCGTACGCCCTGGGTGTCCTCCACGCCGACCAGCGCCACGAGGTCGAGGCGGCCCGCTTCGCCTTCCAGCAGGTGTGGCAGCGGACGGCGGCGACAGCGCCATGACCGGCACGGCCGCGCCCCGGACCCCGTGCTCGCCGCGGGCTGCGTGCTGTGGCGCCGGTCGCCGCCCGACGGCGTTCCCCGGGCTCCCGGATCCGTTCGCGCGGGGGAGGCACCGTGGGAGGTCTGCCTCGTGCACCGGCCCAAGTACGACGACTGGTCGCACCCCAAGGGCAAGCTCAGGTCCCGGGAGGACGCCAGGGACGCGGCGGTCCGCGAAGTGCGGGAAGAGACCGGCATGACCTGCGCCCTGGGACCGGAACTGCCCACGGCCCGCTATACGGTCGGCGGCCGCCCCAAGGTGGTCCGTTACTGGGCGGCGGAGGCCACCGGCGGCTCGTTCGAGCCGAGCGACGAGGTGGACCGCGTGCTGTGGCTGCGTCCCGGTGCGGCGCAAAGGCAGCTGACGCAGGACAGGGACAGGGATCTGGTCGCCGCCCTTCTCCGTGTCCTGCGCGCGGGCCGGGAAGAGCGGAGACCCGTCGATTGATCCCTTGGTCCGTCCGGTGTCCGGCGAACAGTGGCCAAAACGGTGGGATCAAACGAGCCGAAGGACCGGCGGCAAACACCGCGTAGCGGAGTACAACCCCGCATTTCAGTCATCACCCGCAGGGGGAGGACCCCGGGCCGTCGGCCCGCACCCCGCTCCACCCCTCTTCCGCCGCGAGGCGCCCCCGCACACCACACCGTTCGGCACGGTTCACCTCCCGTTCACCCTCCCCCGTCGGCGGCTTCACCTGTTCTGCCTAATTTCGGACGTACGCGGTGCGAGGCGCGTCGCAGGACGCCGCCCCACTGGGTAGCTGGGACCCGAGAACACCTACCTCTTCGCACGCCGCCACCACACAGGCCCGGCGGCTCCTGGAAGGAACACCCGAACAGTGAAGCTTCAGCGCAAGAACCGGCTTCGCGCCACCGCGCTCGGCGCCCTTGCCGTCTCCGGCGCCCTGGTCCTCACGGCGTGCGGCTCGGACGACAACAGCGGTTCCACCGGTGGTGCCGGCGAGACCAAGGCCGCCAGCAACATCAAGTGCGACGACGCCAAGGGCCAGCTCCTCGCGGCCGGTTCGACCGCCCAGAAGAACGCCATGGACCTCTGGGTCAAGAACTTCCAGGCCGCCTGCGAAGGCGTAGAGATCAACTACCAGGCCATCGGCTCCGGTGGCGGCATCACCAAGTTCAACCAGGGCCAGGTCGCCTTCGCCGGTTCCGACTCGGCGCTCAAGCCCGAGGAGGTCGCCGAGTCGAAGAAGATCTGCAAGAGCGGCCAGGGCATCAACCTGCCGATGGTCGGCGGCCCGGTCGCCATCGGCTACAACCTGGAGGGTGTCGACGACCTCGTCCTCGACGCCAAGACGCTCGCGAAGATCTTCGACAACAAGATCACCAAGTGGAACGACCCGGCGATCGCGAAGCTCAACCCGGACGCCAAGCTCCCGTCCAGCACGATCCAGGCCTTCCACCGCTCGGACGAGTCCGGTACGACCCAGAACCTGGGCAAGTACCTGAGCACGGCCGCCGAGAAGGACTGGACGTACGACCCGAAGTCGAAGTCGTGGCCCGCCAAGGGTGGCCAGGCCGCCAACGGCTCCTCCGGCGTCGTCTCCAACGTCAAGGACACCAACGGCGCGATCGGCTACTTCGAGCTGTCCTACGCGACCGCCAACAAGCTGAACACCGTCAAGATCGACACCGGCGCCTCCGCCCCGGTCGAGGCCACCACGGACAACGCCTCCAAGGCCATCGCCGCCGCGAAGGTCGAGGGACAGGGCAAGGACCTCGCCCTGTCGCTGGACTACGCCACCAAGGCCGAGGGTGCCTACCCGATCGTCCTGGTGACGTACGAGATCGCCTGTGACAAGGGCAACAAGGCCGAGACCCTGTCCACCCTGAAGGCGTTCCTGAACTACGCCGCCAGCGAGGACGGCCAGAAGGTCCTGGCCGACGCCGGCTACGCGCCGATCCCGGCCGAGATCGCGGCCAAGGTCCGCGAGACCATCCCCACCCTCTCCTGACCCCGGGCGTGGCCGGCCCCGCCGCCCGGGGCCGGCCACGCCTTCCGGTGCACCGCCGCCAGGAGCCCTCGCCGGCTCCGCAGACCGGAGAAAACCGATGGATATAACAACAGAAACCACCTCGTCCCCTCCACCTCCGCCCGGACCCGGCACCACGCTGGCCTCCAAAGGCAGCAGCCACGCCGGTGACCGCGTCTTCATCGGTCTGTCCCGCGGCTCGGGAATCGCGCTCCTGGTGATCATGGCCGCCATCGCGGCCTTCCTCACCTACCGCACCGGTCTCGCCGTCTCGAAGGACGAAGCCAACTTCCTCACCAGCTCCGAGTGGAACCCGGCGGGCGACCCGCCGGTGTTCGGCATCGCCGTCCTCCTCTTCGGCACGATCGTCAGCTCGATCATCGCCATGGCCGTCGCCGTGCCGGTCGCCATCGGCATCGCGCTGTTCATCTCGCACTACGCCCCGCGCAGGCTGGCCACACCGCTCGCGTACGTGGTCGACCTGCTGGCAGCGGTGCCGAGCATCATCTACGGCCTCTGGGGGGCCGTCTTCCTGGTCCCGCACCTGGACGGCCTCAACCAGTGGCTCGACCAGTACCTCGGCTGGACCTACATCTTCGACAAGACGAGCGACGGCCCCGCCCGCAACCTCTTCACGGTCGGCATCCTGCTGGCGATCATGATCCTGCCGATCGTCACCAACGTCACCCGGGAGGTCTTCCTCCAGTCGCCGAAGATGCACGAGGAGGCCGCTCTGGCTCTCGGTGCCACGCGCTGGGAAGTCATGCGGATGTCCGTCCTCCCCTTCGGCCGCTCCGGCATCATCAGCGCCTCGATGCTGGGCCTGGGCCGTGCCCTCGGCGAGACGATGGCCGTCGCCGTCGTGCTCTCCCCGAGCTTCATCATCTCCGGCCGGCTGCTCGACCCGGGCGGCGGCACCTTCGCGCAGAACATCGCCGCGAAGTTCAACGAGGCGGACGAGTTCGGCCGTGACGCCCTGATCGCCTCCGGTCTCGTTCTCTTCGTCATCACGCTGCTGGTCAACGGCGCGGCCCGCTGGATCATCGGCCGCCGCAAGGAGTACTCGGGGGCCAACGCATGAGCCTGACAAGCCCGACCATGGACAAGCGCCCGGTCTCCCCCGCGCCCCACGCGTCGCTCGCCCACGCCCGCCTCCCCCGCTGGGCCCCGCCGCCATCGCCGCCGGGTCCGTCGCGGCCGGCATCGGCCTCGGCCTCGTCGCCGGCTGGCACAGCCGTGTGCAGTGGGGCATGCTCGCCGCCCTGTTCTTCGTACTGGCCACCTTCGCGATCACCACCAAGGTGGAGGGCAGCCGGCAGGGCAAGGACCGTGTGGCGACCAGCGTCGTCTGGGTCTGCTTCATCCTCGCCCTCGTCCCGCTGCTCTCCCTGGCCTGGGTGACGATCACCAAGGGCATCAAGGTCATCGACGGGTACTTCCTCACCCACTCGATGAGCGGCCTGCTCGACACCGACGAGGGCGGCGGCATCTACCACGCCCTGCTCGGCACCCTGGAGCAGGTCGGCATCGCGACCCTGATCGCCGCTCCGGTCGGTCTGCTCACCGCGGTCTACCTTGTCGAGTACGGGCGCGGAAGGCTGGCGAAGACCGTCACCTTCTTCGTCGACGTCATGACGGGCATCCCCTCGATCGTCGCGGGTCTGTTCATCCTCGCCACCTGGAACCTGATGCTGGGCTTCGGGCCCTCCGGATTCGCCGGCGCGCTGGCCCTCGCGATCCTGATGATGCCGGTGGTCGTCCGCTCCACCGAGGAGATGCTCAAGCTCGTCCCGAACGAGCTCCGTGAGGCGTCCCTCGCCCTCGGCGTCCCCAAGTGGCGGACCATCCTCAAGGTGGTGCTGCCGACCGCGATCGGCGGAATCACCACGGGCGTGATGCTCGCGGTGGCCCGCATCACGGGTGAGACCGCCCCGGTTCTGCTGCTCGTCTTCGGTACGAAGCTGATCAACCCGAACCCCTTCGAAGGCGCCCAGTCCTCGCTTCCGCTGTACGTGTACGAGCAGTACGTCGTCGGCACCGAAGCGTCGATCGACCGGGCCTGGGGCGCAGCGCTCGTCCTGATCGCCTTCGTCATGATCCTCAACCTGGTGGCCCGCGGCATCGCCCGCTGGAAGGCCCCGAGCACCGGCCGCTAAGTACCAATGTGCGGCTACCGCCGCGTGGCACGCAGAAAGCAGTGATCCAAATGGCCAAGCGAATCGACATCAGCGGCCTGTCGGCCTACTACGGCAACCACAAGGCGATCGACGACATCTCGATGACCGTCGAGCCCCGCTCCGTGACCGCCTTCATCGGCCCCTCCGGCTGCGGCAAGTCCACCTTCCTGCGCACCCTCAACCGGATGCACGAGGTCACCCCCGGCGGCCGCGTCGAGGGCAAGGTCCTCCTCGACGACGAGAACCTGTACGCCAAGGACGTCGACCCGGTCGCCGTACGCCGCACGGTCGGCATGGTCTTCCAGCGCCCGAACCCCTTCCCCACCATGTCGATCTTCGACAACGTGGCGGCGGGCCTGCGCCTCAACGGCTCGTACAAGAAGAGCAGGCTCACCGAGGTCGTCGAGAAGTCCCTGCGCGGCGCCAACCTCTGGAACGAGGTCAAGGACCGTCTGAACAAGCCCGGCTCCGGCCTCTCCGGCGGCCAGCAGCAGCGTCTGTGCATCGCCCGCGCGATCGCGGTCGAGCCGCAGGTGCTCCTGATGGACGAGCCGTGCTCGGCCCTGGACCCGATCTCGACCCTCGCCATCGAGGACCTGATCGGCGAGCTGAAGGAGCGCTTCACGATCGTCATCGTGACGCACAACATGCAGCAGGCGGCGCGCGTCTCGGACCGCACGGCGTTCTTCAACCTCGCGGCGATCGGCCAGCCCGGCAAGCTCATCGAGATCGACGACACCGAGCGGATCTTCTCCAACCCGTCCGTCCAGGCCACGGAGGACTACATCTCCGGCCGCTTCGGCTAGGCCGCTTCGGCTGGGCCGCTTCGGCTGGGCCGCTTCGGCTGGAAGCCGGCCGCCACGCCTGTCCTGCGGTGCTGCATGGCGGTGCCACCGCAAGGCAAAGGCCCGCCCCCGCTCCTTCGAGGAGCGGGGGCGGGCCCGTTTCATACGCTTCAGCCGAAGGCCAGCAGCACGACCCAGTAACACGCGGCAGCCACCAGCGCGGCGGCCGGCATGGTGATGAACCAGCCCATCACGATGTTCTTGGCGACGCCCCACCGCACGGCGCGCGACCCCTTGGTCGAGCCGACGCCCATGATGGCGGAAGTGATGACGTGCGTCGTGGAGATCGGCGCGTGGAACATGAACGAGGCCGTGTACATCACGGACGCGGCCGTGGTCTCCGCCGCGAAGCCCTGCGGCGGGTCCAGCTCGATGATCCGCCGGCCGAGCGTCCGCATGATGCGCCAGCCGCCCGCGTACGTACCGAGCGAGAGCGTCAGCGCACAGGCGATCTTGACCCACATCGGGATCGCGTCGCCCTGACCCTCGACATCGGCGATGACCAGCGCCATCACCACGATGCCCATGGTCTTCTGCGCGTCCTGGAGGCCGTGCCCGAGCGCCATGCCGGCCGCCGAGACGGTCTGGGCGATACGGAAGCCCCGCTTCGCCTTGTGCGGGTTCGACTTCCGGAACATCCACAGGATGACCACCATCACCAGGTAGCCGAGCAGCAGCCCGACGAACGGCGAGATGAACATCGGGATGACGACCTTCTCCAGCACCCCGGACCAGATGACCTCGGTCCCGCCCGCGAGCGCCGCGCCGACCATGCCGCCGAAGAGCGCGTGCGAGGAGGACGAAGGAAGACCGAAGTACCAGGTGACGAGGTTCCAGACGATCGCCCCGACCAGGGCGGCGAAGAGGATTCCCATCCCCTTGTCGCCGTGCGGGGTCGCGATGAGCCCCTCACTGACGGTCTTGGCGACGCCACTGCCGAGGAAGGCACCGGCGAGGTTCATCACGGCGGCCATGGCGAGGGCCGCGCGCGGGGTCAGCGCCCGCGTGGAAACCGAAGTCGCGATGGCGTTCGCGGAGTCGTGAAAGCCGTTCGTGTACGTGAAACCGAGCGCGACCCCGATGGTCACGATGAGCGCAAAGGTGTCCACCGGAGGTCAGGACTCCTTGACGGCGATCGTCTCGACCGTGTTGGCGACGTGCTCGAAGGCGTCGGCCGCCTCCTCCAGCACGTCCACGATCTGCTTCAGCTTGAGCACGTCCATGGCGTCGTACTTGCCGTTGAAGAGGTGCGCGAGCAGCTTGCGGTGGATCTGGTCGGCCTGGTTCTCCAGGCGGTTGACCTCGATCCAGTACTCGGTGAGGTTCGTCATGGTCCGCAGGTGCGGCATGGCCTCGGCGGTCAGTTCGGCCGCCCGGGCCAGGACCTCGATCTGCTGCTCGACGCCCTTCGGCAGCTCCTCGATCTGGTACAGCACGACCAGGTCGACGGCCTCCTCCATGTAATCCATGATGTCGTCGAGCTGCGAGGCGAGGTTGTAGATGTCCTCGCGGTCGAACGGCGTGATGAACGAGGAGTTGAGCTGGTGGAAGATCGCGTGGGTCGCGTCGTCCCCCGCGTGCTCCGCTGCCCTCATCCGCTCCGCGATCTCGACTCGGGCGGAGGAGTCCGCTCCGAGCAGTTCCATCAGGAGCTTCGAGCCCGTGACGATGTTGTCCGCGGATGCGGAGAACATGTCGTAGAAGCTCGTCTCCCTGGGGGTCAGACGAAAGCGCACGTGGGGTCCTCGGGGTGCATTGGATTCGGTCAGGGTGATGCTAGGCGCATCATCCGGCCACGGCTAACCGGCGTTCTTCAGTGTCGCCCATCGGGCACAGTGCTCAGTACGGGCCCCCGGGCCAGTACCCGCAAAATTCGTTACCATATACCCATGAGGGGTATGCAGACCCTTTCAGGACAACGGGAGGACGCGATGACGACCACCGAGGCGGCCGGCGCGACGACGACCGAAGCGCCCTCCGGAGCCTCCGAAGCCGTGGTGAGCGACCACGACCGCGGGGTGCACGGGTACCACAAGCAGAAGGACGAGCACCTCAAGCGCCTGCGCCGGATCGAGGGCCAGATCCGCGGTCTGCAGCGGCTGGTCGACGAAGACGTCTACTGCATCGACATACTCACGCAGGTCTCGGCTTCGACGAAGGCGCTCCAGTCCTTCGCGCTGCAACTCCTGGAAGAGCACCTGCGGCACTGCGTGGCGGACGCGGCGGTCAAGGGCGGCGAAGAGATCGACGAGAAGGTCGAAGAAGCCACCAAGGCGATCGCCCGCCTGCTGAGGACCTGACGGGGACCTGATCCCGGGGCGTTCACGGTCCGGGGGCCCGTCGGTCCCCGGACCTGCCGTCAGAACGGACGCTCGCGGGCTTCCGGCCCGCCGCCGGCCGCCGCCCCTGCCCCGACCTTCAGCACCTCGTCGATACGGTCCGGACTGAGCCGTTCCCCGTCGGCGCCGGACGCCGCGATCATCAGCTCACCGCACAGCTCGATCTCGGCGAGGGCGACGTGGTCCTGGACGGGCGTACTGCTCAACGGTGCCACGTACCTCACCTCTTTCAGCCATCGTCGGCTTCCCAGCGTAGGCAGGGCGGCACGCACCGCGCATGGCACGGACGGACCATTTCCCCCCACCCGCCTATGTGTGGATCTTCCCCGCGTAGATGTCCGCCGCCGCCGGCAGCCGCATCTCGGCCGGCGCTCCGAACGCGTACAGCAGCGTCGTCGAGGCGACGGCCACCGTGCGTCCCGCGTTGGCGAAGTCGAACCGGTGGCGGACCTTGCGCAGCCGTCCCTGCTCGTCGAAGTACGCGTCGAACGGAACCGCGTCCTCGGAGAACCCTTTCGCCGCGGCGGCGAGCGCCCCGCGCGCGTGCGGGGCGGCGACGCGTGCGGCCCGGGCGATGTCGGTGATCCCGCGGTAGTGCCGGACACCGGTTCCGGCCACATCGGCCTTCCCGACGTACGTCACGTCCTCCGCCCCGCGCAGCAACTCCGCGGCGGCCAGCGGATCCGTCGCCCCGCCGGTGACGAGGTTCCCGTCCTCCAGCGTCGTCGTGTCGATCCGCACCCACTTGTCGGCGGGCACGCCCGCGCCCCGGTTCTTCATGTAGAGCGCACCGGGGGCGAGCAGCTCCGTGATGGGCCGGTGCTTGTCCGAGCCGTCGGGGTCCGGCGGCAGCGCCACCTTGAGCCGCCCCATGCGCTTCTTGAAGTCGTACGCTCCTTCGCCCCGGATGGTGACCCGGGTGCCGCCGGTGGCCATGACCATGGACGTACGGGCCTTGGAGCTCCCGGCCGCGACGAGCACGTCGGCCGCGCGGCGCACGGTGTCGAGAGGAGCGCCGCCCCGCTGGTCCTCGGCGACCGCACCGCCACCGGAACACCCGGTGGAGGCCAGCAGCCCCGCCGCGACGGCCACGGCGACCGCGCCGCCCTTGCCTCTGTGCTGCCGCACCACCATCGCCGCCAACCCCCAACGCCTTACCACACGGTGACCCATCGCACCCGCCCCGCCTAACGATTCCCCGCGAACGCGGTCACGCCCCGGCTCGCCCGGCCCCCGTGCGCACCGGCCCGCGCAAGCCGGCCGCCGATTTCCGACCGGCCGGTCACACGGTCCAACTCCCCCGGTACCGTGGACCCGTGCTGCAACACGCCACACCGGACGCTCCCACCCACCGCACCGGCACGACCGAACGCGGCTCCTTCTGCTTCGCCCACTGCACCTGCGGCTGGCGCGGCCCGGCCCGCCGTTCCCGCGAACGGGCCCGCACGACGCGGACCTGCACGTGACGGCAAGCTGACCCGGTTCCGGGAACGGGCGCGGCCGGGGAGACTCCACAGCGGCACCCGCACCCGGGCCGCATCCGTACCCGGGCCCGGAAAGAGCACCGCCCCGCAGGAACCCGTTCCGCCTCAAAGCCGTCTCGACCACCGGGAGGCAGACATCATGGAACGGCGCACACTTCTCACCTCGGCCACGGCCCTGGCGGCCACCGCCGCCGTGGCGCCTGCACCGGCGCTCGCCACCGGCACCACGGACAGCCGCAACGGCCCCACCGGCGCCCCCAGCACCGCCTCCCGCGCCCCTTCCCCTTCCCGCGCCCCCGCCTGGTCCGCCCTCGCCCGCGGTCTCGACGGCCCGCTCGTCCGCCCCGGCGACGCCGCCTACCCAACCGCCCGCCGGCTCTACAACACCCGCTTCGACCACCTGAAGCCCGCCGCGGTCGCCGACGTCGTGCACGAGGCGGACGTCAGGGAATGCCTGGCCTTCGCCGCGGCGCACCGCACCCCCGTCGCCATCCGCAACGGCGGCCACTCCTACGCGGGCTGGTCCTCCGGCACCGGCCGCCTGGTCGTCGACGTATCGAAACTCGCCAAGATCGACGCGAACGGCACCATCGGCGCCGGCGCCAAACTCATCGACGTCTACCAGGGCCTCGCCCGACACGGCCGCCGCACCGTCCCCGCCGGCTCCTGCCCCACCGTCGGCATCTCGGGACTGGCCCTCGGCGGCGGCCACGGGGTCGTCTCCCGTGCGTACGGCCTGACCTGCGACAGTCTCACCTCCGTCACCCTCGTCACCGCCGCGGGCAAGCGCCTGCGCTGCACGTCCACCGAGCACCCGGACCTCTTCTGGGCCCTGCGCGGCGCGGGGAACGGCAACTTCGGCGTGGTGACCGAGATGACCTTCCGGACCCGCCCGGCCCCCGCCGCCGTCACCGCGTTCCTCTCCTGGCCCTGGTCGAAGGCGCAGGCCGTCGTCACCGCCTGGCAGGAGTGGGGGCCGGACCAGCCCGACGAGATCTGGTCGTCCGCGCACCTCGCCGCCGGTCCGGGCGGTACGACGCCCAACGTCTCCGTCTCCGCCTTCTCGCTGGGCACGTACGGCGACCTCCAGAACGCCGTGGACCGCCTCGCCGACAAGATCGGCGCCCCCGCCCGCTCGGTCTCCCTGCGCCGCCGCAGCCACCAGGAGTCGATGCTCCTGTACGCCGGCTGCGCCGATCTCAGCGACGCCCAGTGCCACCTGCCGGGCACCACCCCCGGCCGCACCCCCGAGGGCGTCCTGGGCCGTGAGACGTACGCGGCCCGGAGCGACTTCTTCGACCGCTCCCTCTCCCCCGCCGGGGTACGCGCGCTGCTCGACCGGACCGAGGCGTTCACCCGCCTCCCCGTGGGCCGGGGCGGCGCCGGCACCATCGCGCTGACCGCCCTCGGCGGCGCGGTGAACCGCGTGGACCCGCTCGCGACGGCGTTCGTGCACCGCCGCTCACGGATGCTCGCCCAGTACATCGGTGCCTGGCGCGCGGGCACCTCCGGCGCCGCCCAGCAGACGTGGCTGAAAAACGCCCACGGGGCGATGCGCCGGTACGCCTCGGGGGCGGCGTACCAGAACTACACGGACGCGGCCCTGACCGACTGGCGCAGGGCCTACTACGGCGCGGCCGCGGGCCGGCTGACCGAGCTGAAGAGGCGTTACGACCCCGACAGGCTCTTCGACTTCCCCCAGGCGCTGTGAAAAAAAGGGGAGAGGCGCACCGGGCGGTGCGCCTCTCCCCTTGTGATCCGTTCTCAGGCCGCCAGGTCGTTGCGCTCGCTGTCCCCGGCGCGCGGCGCCGGGACGACCGCCGGCCCGCCGTCACCGCCGCGCGCTCCCGTCCCGGTCCCGACGTCCGTCGTACGCGCCGTGGCCCCTTCGCCCGCACGAGCAGGCCCGCCTTCTCCGAACGCGCGATCGCTCCCACGAGCGGCGTGAGCAGTGCCATCGCGACCGGCGCGAGCAGCAGCGCCACGGCCGTACCGAGGGCGAATCCGCCGATGACGTCGGTCGGGTAGTGCACGCCCATGTAGACGCGGCAGAAGCCCGCCACGACCGCCAGTCCGATCGCCGCGAGCCCGAACTTCCGGTTGGCGACGAAGATTCCGACGGCGATGGCCATCGCCAGCGTCGCGTGGTCGCTGACGAACGAGTAGTCCGTCTTGCCCGCGATGAGGACCTCGAGCCCCTTGTGGTCGTTGAACGGTCTGGGCCGCTCCACGAACCCGCGGATCGGGATGTTGATCAGCAGCGCGATCCCGGCCGCCAGCGGCGCCCAGACGAGCCCGGCCACCGAGGTGACCGCGTCCTCGCGCCTGCGTACGCTCCACCAGCACCAGAGCCCCAGCAGGACGATGCCGAGCATCGTCCCGTACTCCCCGACGAACTCCATGACCCGGTCGAACCAGCCCGGCGCATCCGCCGCCAGTCCGTTGATGTCGTAGAGCAGACTGACGTCGGGGTTCGCCCCGTCCAGTGCGAGTCCAGCCATCTGCCGCGGCCCCTTGCCTTGTTGCCTGCTGCGCGGCACGCGCGTCTGCGTGCCGCTCCTGCGAACCCCCGTGGTCCATGCGATGCGATCGTTCGACGCAAAGCCATGCCGTGGTCAGTGCGTGGTGAGCGCGGCTGTCACAGTCCCCCGGTCAAGGGAACGCTCTCTTCGGCCCCACCGTTCCACTCTCCACCGATCTCCACTGAAAGATCACCATCACGTTATCGAAGAGAGACACATCACCGCAGCTCAGGGGGCGGCAATAACAGACGGTTCAAGCCATGTCACGCGCCGCCGCGGTCTTCCGGAAGGTCCGTGGGGAGTGCTTCCGCACCGTCCTCGGTGACCCGGGTCGCCCCGAAGTAGTCCGGCGTGTCGATCTTGTCGAAGCGAATCACGGCACCGGTGTACGGGGCGTTGATCATGTAGCCGCCGCCGACGTAGAGGCCGACGTGCCGGATCGCGCGCGAGTTCGTCAGGTCGTCCGAGAAGAAGACCAGGTCGCCCGGGAGCAGCTCGTCCCTGGCCGGGTGCGGCCCGGCGTTGTACTGGTCGTTGGCCACGCGCGGCAGCTCGATGTCGACCGTCCGGTACGCGGCCTGGGTCAGCCCGGAGCAGTCGAACCGGCCGCCCTGCTCCGGCGTTCCGTTCCCGCCCCACAGGTACTTGGTGCCGAGCTTCTTCTGCGCGAAGTAGATGGCCCCGGCGGCCTGCCGCGACGGCTCGACCCGCCCGACGGGGCGCGCGAAGCTCTCCTCCAGGCTGGTGATGATCTTCACGTAGTTCTGCGTCTCGCGGTACGGCGGGACGCCCCCGTACTTGATGACGGCGTACGCGCCCGCGTTGTAGGCGGCGAGCATGTTCTTGGTCTGATCCCCCGGCACCTTCTTGACGTATCCAGCCAATTCGCAGTCGTACGTCGCCGCCGACGGAATCGCGTCGGCCGGGTCCCAGATGTCCCGGTCCCCGTCCTTGTCCCCGTCGACCCCGTGGGACGCCCACGTGCCGGGGATGAACTGCGCGATGCCGCGCGCGTCGGCCGGGCTCTGCGCCCTCGGGTTCCAGCCGCTCTCCTGGTACAACTGAGCGGCGAGGAGAGCCGGGTTGATGGCCGGGCAGAGGTTGCCCCACTTCTGCACGAGCGGCTGGTACAGCGCGGGCACAGCCCCCTTGGCCAGCCCGACCGCCCGCCCGCCGCCCGCACCGCCGGCCAGCCCCGCGGCGGCGGAGAACGTCCCGACGACGAGCAGCGCGACGAAACTCAGGCAGAGGCCGATCCCGATCCCGCTGACCACCCAGACTTTGCGCACCCTTCAACCCTCCCCCATCCGAGACGGGTTCACAGCAGTTTTCGCGCACGCGTCCGACGTGGTGTCACACACGTCCGGAACGCCGCGCCGCCACGGAGTGGGGGACACGGCGTTCACGTACCGCGAGACGCGGCGGATCAGAGCGCCCGATCGGAGGACCGGGTCGGAGGACCGGGTCAGAGGACCGGGTCAGAGCGCCGGGTCGGAGCGCCGGGTCGGAGCGCGCGCAGGGCGGCCCAGGTCCGCGGCCCGACGATGCCGTCGACCTGAAGACCGTTCACGTCCTGGAAGTGGACGACCCAGCTCTCCGTACGGGCCCCGGCGCCCCCGGATGTCCGCACCACCACGGTGCGCCCGGTACGCCCGGCGCGCCCCCGCCTCCCCGGGCCGCCCGTGCGCGGTCACGCCGGGTCGCTCCACGAGTACCCCTGGCACTCCACCCACAGCAGCTTCCCACCACCGCCGGGCAGCCCGCTGCCGAGCAGGTACGCCCCCCCAGCTGTCGGCGCAGAGCCGCACGAGCTGCAGCCCGCGCCCGGACTCGGCCAGACCGTCGCCGCCGGGGACGGGCGGGGCGCCGCTGAAGGGGGCGGGGATGTCGGGATTGGTGTCCCGGACGCTCAGCCGCAGGCGGCCGGAACCCGCGGCGCGCAGCCGCAGCGTGTACGGCCCGCTGGAGTACAGGTAAGCGTTGGTGACCAGCTCACTGGCCAGCAGCTCGGCGGTGTCGGTGAGCCCGGCCATGTCATGGGTGCGGAGAACGGCTCGGAGGGTGGAGCGGGCGATGCCGGGGGCGCGGGGATCGTGCGGGAGCTGGAGGGTGTAGGCCCAGGGCGGCGTTACGGTGGCCATGGAAGTCTCCGATCGCGGAGGAGTGTTGGTGAGGGACGTACGGGTGCCCGGTGACCAGGTCGCTCCGTCGAGCGGGGTGCTTCCAGGCGGTGGCCTGGCCCCGAAATTACCGCAGCGGGATATAACATTCACCCTTTACTGAAGCATCTATTAGCCATCCACTCATGTGGGTGACTCATCCGCACCGAGGAGCGACAGCCATGCCCGTGAGGAGCAACCCGACGGGACGCCAGCTCCGGCTCGGCAGCGAACTGCGGAAAATGCGCGAGCGCACCGGCCTCACCGCCACCGAGGCCGGCAAGCTGCTCGGCATCAAGCAGGCCCAGGTCAGCAACATGGAGACCGGCCGCCTCGGCGTGAGCGCCGACCGAATCCGCACCCTGGCGTGTCACTACGACTGTGCGGACAGCGCTCTGGTGGACGCCCTCATGGCCATGACCGGTGACCGCAGCCGCGGCTGGTGGGAGGAGTCCCGGGGCACCCTTCCGAGCCCTCTGCTCGATCTGGCCGAACTTGAGCATCACGCGACGAAGTTGCGCGGCGCCATCACAGCCCACATTCCCGGGTTGCTCCAGACCAGCGACCACGCCCGGGAGATCTTTCAGCAGGACGTGCCGCCGATGCCGCCGCCGGAGGTGGAGCACCGCGTCTCGTTCCGCATCAAGCGTCAGGCGGTCCTGTACGGAGACTCGCCGCGCCCGTACCAGGCGCTCATTCACGAAGCCGCGCTGCGCATCGAGGTCGGTGGCCCCTCCGTACTCCGCAAGCAACTCCAGCACTTGCTCGATATGAGCGAGCGGGACCACATCACCATCCAGGTGGTCCCCTTCAAAGCCGGCGCCATCCCTGGTTCGGGCCAGTCCATCTACTACGCGTACGGCCCGGTCCCACAGATGGACACCGTGCACCTGGACCAGTCCCACGGACTCGCGTTCCTCGACGCCGAGGCCCAACTTCAGAAGTACCGGATCCTCTTCGACAGAATTGAAGCCGTCGCACACTCGCCGGCAGAGAGCCGGGACGTCATCCACAGCATCAGCCGGAACCTGTGAAGGGAAACCGAATGCCCACGTACGACTGGCAGAAGTCCTCGTACTGCGCCCAGGGCGACTCCTGCGTCCACGTAGCCAGTTCACACGGCACGGTCAGAGTCACGGAAAGCGGCGACCCCACCGGAGCGATACTCCGGACCACCCCCGCCGCCTGGGCCGCCCTCCTCCGTACCGTCAAGGAACCCATGAACCATGGCTGAGATCCCCACCGGCCTGGACTGGATCCGCGCCGCCCCCGAGGGCGAGGACGGCCCCGGCCCCTGGATCGAGATCGCCTTCGGGCCGGACGACCTGGTCCACCTCCGCGAGACCAGCGATCCCGAGAACGTCGTCACGACGAACCGGAAGAAGTGGGACGCGTTCGTGCTCGGCGTACAAGCCGGCGAGTTCGACCACTTCGCCGGACTCGACACCCCGGACCGCCCGGACCAGTAGGCCATCAGGGCGCGCGGGGGTCGCGCCAGGTCCCGGCGCCCCACCGCACGCACCGCGGAACCGTCCGCGCCCCCTGGGAGCCACGTCCGACCAAAGGTGCATAACGCCAGTCATTGCCCGGAGTCACACCTCGTGATACACAGAGTGACCATACGTGTTTCCGAATACAACCCGGTCGGCACCGCAGGTCAGCGCGGTCGGACCGGCCATACGTACAGAGGCCGGGCAAAGACAGCTACCAAGTCGACATACCTACGCGGTTTCATCAGCGAAGATAGAGCGTGACCCCTGCCGTGCGGCAGGGGCGACGAACTACCCGACAGGGGCGGTGACTTACATGAACCTGGCAGCCGAAAAAGGCGACATCACCACCATCATCGGCGGAATTGCCCCGAACTGGGGCCCGTTCGGGACCCTGGGGAACGAGGCCCGCGTGATGATCGAGGTGGTGATGGCTGTCGCCATCCTCCTCTGCCTCGGAATCGCCATCTGGGGAGCCGCGAAGCAGCGGATCGGCGCGACGGCCCTGAGGGACACGTTCAGCGCCGAGCAGGGCAAGGGGCTGATCGTCGCCGGTCTCACCGGCGTCTTCATCATCGGCTCGCTCGGCACGCTCTTCACGATCGTGTACGGGATGGCTGTTTAACCCACCGCCAGCCAGCACCGGGCGTTCCCGGCCCACTCTCCCACCCCACCCGTCCGTCGTGCCCACCGGCTGAGGTTGCGTCTCCCTGATGTCGAGTCACCACACCGCGCCCGCGCGGGAACCAGCACGGCTACCGTCGTACTACGCGGAACTGCAAACGGTCGAGGGGGTGCACGCGGCATGAGTCTCGGTGACGAGCACGGATACGGCGGCGACACGGGTCGTACGGGCCGTGTCGGCGGCTCCGGCCAGACCCGCACGCGTCTCCCCGAGGGCGGCGGGAACGATGTGTACGGGGGCGCGCGACGGCCCGTACGGACCTCGCGTTCCCTCGTCACGTGGTGGGCGTGGTGGTGCTGCTGATCGCGGCTATCGCATTCGCGAACCGGGGCGGCGGCGACAGCGGCTCGGGCGGCGAGGCGAAGGGGAGCGGCGGTGCGGAACCGACGGCCGCGACGGGCGTGAAGCCGGTCGCGGGAAAGAACGGACTGATTCCGTCCGGTTTCGCGCAGGACGAGCAGGGCGCGCAGAGCGCGGCGACGAACTACCTCGTGGCCCTCGGCTCTGACGGTATGTACGACAAGGACCGTCGCCGCGAGATCGTGGACACCGTGTACGCGCCCGATGTCGCAGCGGCCCGCCAAGGGGACCTCGACAAGATCCACTCGGACGAGAAGTTCCTCACCGGCATCGGGTTGAACCCGGACGGCACCGCGCCGAACGGCCTGACCTTCGTCTCCCGCTTCAACCCCGTGGGCTCCAAGGCGGAGCAGTTCGCAGGCAACACCGCGACCGTTTCCGTTTGGTACTCGGCGCTCTTCGGACTGGCAGGCGAAGGGTCCAAGAACCCTGTGGCCGAGAGCTGGTACACGAACACCTTCGAGCTCAAGTGGGTCGGTGGGGACTGGAAAGTCACCGACTTCACCCAGAAGGACGGCCCGGTGCCGGTCGGCCGTGATCAGGCCGCCTCCTCTGCGGAGGACATGGCCGACGCGGTGGAACAGTTCGGAGGGTTCACCTATGCCCGGTAAGCGATCCGCTCGTGCACTCTCGTTTGCAGCAGTAGTAGCCGCCGTGCAGACAGCGGCCGTACTGCTGGCGAGCCGTGCGCTCGCAGCGCCGACACCGACCCCGAGCCCTGACAAGAGTGATGATCCCTGTGACCTGATCCGGGGCCCGGCCAAGGACTACTGCCAGGACGGCGAAAGCGGCGGCGACCGCTCCGGTCTCCGCGCCCCCACCAGCCCCACCGAGTCCCTGGACCCCCTGTCCTCCCTCGCCAAGGGCTGCGCGGACGCCGCCGCCTGGATCGTCGAGAAGCTCTCCGAGGCCGTGAAGTCGACCGCCAGCGTCGACTTCACCAACCCCAGGTTCCTCCAGCAGTACGCCATCGTCTTCGCCGCCTCGGCCATCCTCACCCTCGTCCTGTGGCTGCTCGCCGTCGCCAAGCGCGCCATCCGTGGCGTGCCGCTCGCGACCGCGCTGTCCGAGGCCATCGGGTTCCTCTGGCTCACCGTCCTCGCCTCCGCCTTCACGCCCCTGATCCTCTACGTCATCGTCACGGCCACCGACGGCGTCACCGAAGTCATCGCCGCCGGCACCGGCGGCCAGACCGACGTGTTCTTCGGGTCGTTCTCCGAGGCGCTCAAGAAGGGGGACGACATCGGGGGCGGGCCGATCATGCTGATCGTCGTGTCCCTCGTCACCATCCTCGCGGCCGGGATCCTCTTCCTGGAGCTGTTCATCCGGGCCCTGCTCCTCTACGTCGGCGCGCTCCTCGGCGTCGTCGTCTACGCGGGGCTCGTCGACAAGAACATGTGGGGGCACGTACGCCGCTGGGCCGGCATCATGATCGCCGTCATCATGGTCAAGCCCGTCATCGTGATCGTCCTCGGCCTCGCCGGGGCGCTCTCCTCCGACGACGGGCCGAACGCCTTCTCCGCCGTCGTGTCCGGCCTCGCCATCATCCTGCTGGCGATCTTCGCCTCCGGGATGATCTACCGCTTCGTCCCCGGCTTCGGCGACGAGATCGCCTCCGCCCGCTCCAACCGCAACAAGGCCACCGACGGCGCCCAGGCGGCCGCCGTCATCAGTTCCCCCGCCGCTCTCGTCTCCCAGGGCATCAAGACCCACAGCAGCCGTGGCGGCGGAGGCGGCGACCGGGGCGGCAACGGCTCGCCGCCCCGCCAGGCCAACCCCGTCAGCGGCGGCGTGGCGGCCCACAGCTCCCGCGGCTCCGGCGGAGGCGGAATCGGAGGCGGAATCGGAGGCGGGACCGGAGGCGGGACCGGCGGAGGAAGCCGCGGCGCGGGAGGCGGCGGAGCTGTCCCCTCCGCCGCCCCCTCGGCCCGTAGCACCAGCACGCACACGAACCGCGGTACCGGCAACACGGGTACCGGCAACAACATCACAGGAGGTGCAGGGCGTTGACGACGCAGTCCCAACCCATCACGCCCCGCCGTACGTATCTGATCGGCCGCGCCCGGCCGAACGCGATCGTCGGCAAGAACCGCGAGACCGGCGAGATCGTGCTGATCATCGCCGGCGCGTTCCTAGGCATGATGAGCGGACTGCTGGTCCCCGTCCTGTCCCTGCGGATCGTGCTGCTGATGGGCTTCCCGATGCTGGCCCTGATGGCGGTGTACGTCCCGTACAAGCACCGCACCTTCTACAAGTGGTTCGAGATCAACCGCAGTTACAAGCGCACCCTGCGCAACGGCACGACCTACCGCAGCGGCGCCATGGAAGCGGGCGTGCGCGGCGACGGCCGCGAGGTCGAGGTGGGCCCGCCGCCCGGCATCGGGCGCATCACCTGGCTCGCCGCCCCCTTCGGCCCCGACGAGATCGCCGTACTCCTGCACGCCGACCGCCGCACGGTGACAGCGGCCATCGAGATCGAAGGACCGGGCGTCGGCCTGCGCGACAGCGAGGACCAGGAGGCGCTGGTCGACCGGTTCGGCACGCTGCTGAAGCACGTCGCCAACGGCGACGGCTTCGTCACCCGCCTCCAGATGCTCGCCCGCACCCTCCCCGCCGACCCCGACGCCCACGCCAAGGACGTCGCCCAGCGCGGCGACACGCACGCCCCCGGCTGGCTTCAGGCGTCGTACGACCAGCTCCAGTCCATGGTGTCGACCTCCAGCGAGCAGCACCGCGCCTACCTCGTCGCCTGCATGCACTACTCCCGCGAGCTCGCGCCGAGGCCCACGCCATGGCTCGCGCCGCCCGCCCCCACGGCGGCCGCAGGCTCGACCGCGACTCCGGGCTCGCCGTCGTCATGGCGCGCGAGCTGACCGACATCTGCGCGCGGCTCGCGGAGGCCGACATCCGCGTGCGCCAGCCCCTCGGACAGGGGCGCCTCGCCTCCCTCGTGCACTCGATGTACGACCCCGACCACCCCATCGACCACATCCAGGCCATGACCAAGCGCAACGCCTGGCCGGCCGAGCTGGACGCCATGGAGGCGACGTACCTCCAGGCCAAGACGCGCGAGTCGTCCACGCGCGCGCCCTGGTGCCACGCCACCGCCTGGGTGAAGGAGTGGCCGATGACGCCGGTCGGCGTCAACTTCCTGGCGCCGCTGCTCGTCCACACCCCCGACGTGATCCGCACGGTCGCGGTCACCATGGACCTCGAACCCACCGAGGTCGCCATCGAGCGGATGCTGACGGAGAAGACGAACGACGAGGCGGAGGCCAGCCGCCAGGCCAAGATGAACCGGACCGTCGACCCGCGCGACATCGCGGCACACGGCCGGCTCGACCAGCGGGGTGAAGATCTCGCGAGCGGTGCGGCCGGTGTCAACCTGGTCGGGTACATCACTGTGTCGTCGCGTTCTCCCGAGGCGCTGGCCCGCGACAAGCGGACCATCAGGGCCTCGGCCGGAAAGTCGTATCTCAAGCTGGAGTGGTGCGACCGCGAGCACCACCGGGCGTTCGTCAACACCTTGCCGTTCGCCACCGGTATCCGTCGTTAACCGAGAGGGCAGACCCGCCATGCGAGATCCGCTGTCCGCACTCACGGATACCTTCACCAGCTTCCTCTTCGGGAAGGTGGAGACGACCAGACTCCCCGTCCGTACGTCGACGGGGCAGGCCCAGGCCGTCTACCTGCCGACCGCCGCGCCCGGCCTCGGCGACTCGGGCGTGATCATCGGCCGCGAGGTGTACAGCGGCAAGGGCTACATCTACGACCCCTTCCAGCTGTACGGACAGCAACTGCCCGCCCCGCACTGGCTGGTGCTCGGCGAGTCCGGCAACGGCAAATCGGCGCTGGAGAAGACGTACGTACTGCGCCAGCTGCGCTTCAAGGACCGGCAGGTCGTCGTCCTGGACGCGCAGGGCGAGGACGGCGTGGGCGAATGGAACCTGATCGCGCAGGAGCTGGGGATAACCCCCATCCGGCTCGACCCGACGGCGGCCCTCAACGGCGGCATCCGCCTCAACCCCCTCGACCCGTCGATCACGACGACGGGGCAGCTCGCCCTGCTCCGCACGATCATCGAGGTCGCGATGGGGCACGGTCTCGACGAGCGGTCCGGCTTCGCGCTCAAGGTCGCGCACGCGTACGTGAACGAGACGATCGTCGACCGGCAGCCGGTCCTGACGGACATCGTCGAGCAACTGCGCCACCCCGAGCCGGAGTCGGCGGAGGCGATGAACGTCGACCTGGACGACGTACGGGCCTGGGGCCTGGACGTGGCCCTCGTCCTGGACCGCCTCGTCGACGGTGACCTGCGGGGCATGTTCGACGGCCCGACGACGGCCGGCATCGACCTCGACGCGCCGCTGATCGTCTTCGACCTGTCCCACATCGACCGCAACTCCATCGCGATGCCGATCCTGATGGCGATCGTGGGCGTGTGGCTGGAACACACCTGGATCCGGCCGGACCGCAAGAAGCGCATCTTCCTGGTGGAGGAGGCGTGGCACATCATCAACTCCCCCTTCGTCGCGCAGCTCTTCCAGCGCCTGCTGAAGTTCGGCCGCCGGCTCGGCCTGTCGTTCGTGGCGGTGGTCCACCACCTGTCGGACGTGGTGGACGGCGCGGCGGCACGGGAGGCGGCGGCGATCCTGAAGATGGCGTCGACACGGACGATCTACGCCCAGAAGGCGGACGAGGCGCGGGCCACGGGCCGGGTGCTCGGGCTGCCGCGCTGGGCGGTGGAGATCATTCCGACCCTCACGCCGGGCATCGCGGTATGGGACGTCAACGGCAACGTCCAGGTCGTCAAACACCTGATCACGGAGGCGGAACGACCCCTGGTCTTCACGGACCGCGCGATGACGGAGACCTCGGCGGACATGATCGCGGACGACATGCGAGCCGCGGAGTTGGAGGCGGAACAGCGGGCGGCCCTCATCGAGCAGCAGATGAGCGGGTCGTCCTCGGAATCGACGGTCGCCTGACATGAGACCCGACGACAGACAGCAGCAACAGCGGGGCGGGCGCGGCATTCCCGACTCCCTGCTGGTCGGTCTGCTGGCCTTCCTGTCCGGCCTGACGGCCCTGGCATGGCTGGCGACAGGCCTGGCGGGCCTGTTCGCCCACGGCGCCTGGCCGGACGGCGTCACGTTCGCCCGTACGCCGCTGGCTCTGCGCCACCTGATGGGCGCTCCCCAGGACATCCCGGCGGCGTGGCCGGACACACCGCCGGGCCAGCTGTCCGGGTACGGCCTGTTCTGGGGGCTGCTGATCAGTGAGCTGATGGTGCTGTGCGTGCTGACGGTCTTCGTGGTGGGCGTACTGGCCCGCCTGAAGGTGCAGCGCGAGACGGCAAGGGCAGCGGCGAGGGCGGCCAAGGCGGAAGCGGCAGAACGTCCGCGAGCCACGGTCCCGCCGCCCACGGGCGCGCACTACGGGTCCGGGCCTGCAGCGCCCGTAGGGCCGGCCGCGAGCGCCGGGCCGGGACCGGGCCACGGCTCCGAGGTGCCGCCCCACACGGGTGAGCACACGGCGCCCGGGCCGCCGCCCCCGGCCGGTACTCCACTCGGCGCCACCAGCGCCGCCACCGATGGCACCC
>RHMC01000119.1 GCA_003719395.1 Streptomyces altiplanensis | reverse complement strand
TACCTCCGCCCAAGTCGCCTCCTTCCAGACGGTGACGGCCTGCTCGTCGCGTTCGGCAACCCGCCGGGCGGGGACCTGCGGGCTGAAGCCGAGCCGGTGCATCAGCCGTGTGGCACCCGAGACACTGTAGGAGACGTGGAACTTCCGGCCGATCAGCGTGGCCACCCTCGCGGCGGTCCACACCTGGTCCTCCACCCAGCCGTGCGCGGCCGGGCCCTCATCGAGGTACGCGGTCAGTTTCTCCAGACAGCGCGGGGACAGCCGGCACCGCGAACCGCTCGGGCCGCGGGAAGCCAGAGCATCACGACCACCGTCCCGCCACAGCTGGTGCCACTGGTAGGCCGATTTCAGGCTCACCCGCAGAAGCTGTGCCACCTCCGGCGGCTTGATCGCCTGCTCGAACAGCTCGGCCGCCTGCATCCGTACCGACTCCCGGCGTCGACGTCCCGCATCGGTCAGCCCGCCCCCATCCGCATACCTCACACACCACGAGATACAGCCACCGCCCCAGACCCATCAGGGACTTCACAAAGATTCACCCTGTCGAGCTGAAGTCAGTAACGCTTACTCGTGTTGCTCTTCTGACTCACTACCTGTGACTGCTTCCTCCGGGACTACCGTCCCAGTATCAGACTGTCCAGGTCACAGGGGGAACCTCACTTTTCCCAGCACCTCGATCGTGGCCTCCTGCTCACGGGCCTTGCGCCGCAGGCGTGCCAGTTCCTCGCGCTCGGCCGTGGTCAGCGCCCCGGTCGGCCCCTCGCCCCGGTCGATCTTCGCCTGCTTCACCCAGTTCCGCAGGCCCTCCGGGCTCACGCCCAGGTCCCGGGCGACCTCGGTGACAGTTTTGTCCGACGACAGCGCCAGTGCGACCGCGTCCCGCTTGAACTCGGCCGTATAACGCTTACTCGTGTTGCTCTTCTGACTCACTACCTGTGACTGCTTCCTCCGGGACTACCGTCCCAGTATCAGACTGTCCAGGTCACAGGGGGAACCTCATGGCGTGCTGGCCTGGAAGTTTGGCTGGTGGGTGACCAGCAGGCGGTGTCGCGGACGAGGGCGAGCTCGGTGCTGGCCTGTCGGCGGGTCGGCCTGCGGGCGGCGCGATCGGAGACCAAACCGACGACGGCGGCATGGATCTCGGTGTAGTGCTCGCGGCGGCCGATGGTGTCCCGCCGGATGGTGTAGCCGATCAAGGTGCCGGAATCCGCAGGTCGGGGAAGGTGGCGCCGCCGGACCGGGTGTTCAACTCGCCTCAGCAGGGCGCCTCGTGGACTGCCGCCTCTGCGGAGATCGTCAGGGGCCTCGTACCGGAACGCGTAACGCTTGATCCCCTACACCACGACGCGGGACACGACCCGGCGGCCGATGTACCGCTGGAGCGGGCGCCACTTCTTCTGCTCGCCGATCGCGTGCTCCACACAGATCCGCTGGGAGGACTGCCGTCGGCGTGCCTCTCGCCAGGCGTGCTGGTCGCCGAGCGGGACCTCGCCCTTGGGTTTCTTCGGTGGGGCGCTGACCTGGTCGGGGAACTCGTTGGCCAAGCCCCGGTAGCCCTCGTCGACCTCGACTCGGACCTGCGGGTGGAGACGGAACTGTTCGGCGATACCTTCGGTGCGCATAGCGGTCTGGCCGTGCTGGCGGCCGGGCCGGTGGGCCCCCGACCACAGAACGCGTCCCTGGCCGTCGCTGATGGTGGTGGTCTTGGCGGTGTTCTGCTTCTTCTTGCCGGAGACGAACACTTTGCGGCCGGGCCGGCCGGCTCGTGGGCGACGCACCTGCACCTCGGTGCCGTTGATGCGCAGGTCTACCCCCTCGGTATCGGCATAGGCGAAGACATCCGCCAGGGTTCGCAGACGCACGCCGGGCCGGTCGGGGACCGCGAAACCACGCCGGGCCAGCAGTGGCCGGATTTCTTGCACCGCCCGGGTAACGGTGGGGCGGCTGACCCGGTAGAGAGCGGCCAGAGCCGCATGCGGCAGTTGCAGGCGCAGTGCGGTCAGGGTAACCAGGACCTGGTCGGTGAAGACGAGCCGGTGGTTCGGGCCAGCGCTGGCGGCGCGTCGCCGGGGTCCGCCACGCCGCTCCTGAAGAACCGACTCGCATCGGGCGTCCCACGGGACGGCCAGCTCCTCGATCAAATCGCCGAGATGTGCACAGGACAGGCCGCAGAAGGCAGGATGCGACAAGGCCGCACGGGCCAGGTATAGCGTCACAACCTTCCCAACCCGTCCGGCCATTCCCACGTCACGGCTGACCGAGTCTCTGACAGACCGATTCGCTATTCGGCAGGCTCGGCGATCAGCGCGGTGGCGACACGTCGGAAACCGAGTCGGGCGTAGATCCGGGCGACGTCATCGTCGCCTGCCGACATGAAGACGGTTTCCACGCCTCGTGATCGGGCATCGGCCACCAGTGCCGTGGTGACCGCGAGCCCAAGACCACGACGGCGTGCGGTGGGCAGAGTCCCGACTCCGACGATCTCGCTGACCGCTCCGACCGGCTGATGCTGGCCCGCGCACACCGCCGTCCCACCTTCCACCGCTGCTGCAACCGAAGTCAGACCCGCCCCGATCCGCGCCACCACGCGTTCCACCGACCCGTCGTCTGCTCGGGTACGCACGGCTTCAGCAAGCTCGGAGACTCCCGCCAAGCCGACATGGGTCCCTGGCTCCGCGAAGGCAAGATGCGGCACGGCCAACGCACTTGCCAGCGCCGGATCGTCCGGACCCAGCATCCGCACCGACGATCCGTCGGACAACTCGTCCACAGCGGGCACCGGCGCTCCCGGGCCAAGCACCATCAAGGGATGCTCATGAACCACAAGCCCGGAGCTTTCGATCACGGACCGCAGCGCGGGCGTGGTCTCGGCGACCCACTCGAAACTCTCCGGGACCCCAAGTTCACGCTGCCGGGCGCGGACCCGGGCCACAGCGGCGGAACTCACCTCCCCGGACCATCTCCGAGCGGGACGTGCGTAGAACGGCCAACCCTGGCCTTCCCGCACGAACAAAGTCAGCGGCCCGAAATCCTCGACCCGGGCCCCATGACGCGGCACCGCGTCGTAATACCCCTCAAGTCGGTCCAGCAATCCCCGCTCAGGATGATCATCAAGATTCATAGAAGTCACGCGAGGTACCCAAACACCAGGTCACCGACCACGGCCACCTCATTACAACTCGGCCGCAACCAGCCTCCGCGCAGACGATTGAGCACGGACAGCCCTATCGCGTACCAAGTCGTAAGGGCGTGCAGAGAATTAACTTGCAGGTTCTGCTCCTTGACATCGCAGGTCAACGCGTTGCTCGTCCATATGTTGTTCTTCTGCACGCCCTAAGCATTGAGTGTCCAGCATCACGGGAAAAGTTCAGGAAGGCGTCGAGCCTGGCCGCTTGGCTCGCACAGCGGCCCGGTGTCGAAGTCGTCTGCCGGAACCGCGCGCCGTTCTTCGCCGAGGGCGCCGCGACCGGAGCACCACAGGTGGTCCAGGTCGCGGACCGCTGGCACCTCCGGCACAACCTGATCGAAGCCACCGAGCGGTGCGTCACCCAGCACCGCCAGTGCCTGCGCGTCCTGGCGTACGCGGCACCTCACCCGGACCCCCGGCCGTCCCGGCCGCGGCCCCATTCACTCCGCCATGGCCGCGAGGACACCGGTTCGCCGACCGGACCCGGGCCCGGCACGCCGCCGTTCACGCCCTGCTGACGGCAGGACGCAGTCGGCGCTCGGTCCAGCGGCAGCTAGGGATGACCTACCGCACCGTCAAGCAGTTGGCCGATGCCGAGACACCGGAGGAACTGTTCACCGGTCAGTGGCGGAACCGGCCCTCCGTCCTGGACGACTACAAGCCGGGGCCTCCCCCTGAGTGGTGGACACGCTGATACTGGATCTGCTTGATCCGGAGGAAGCGAGAAGACCGCCGATGACGATGAGGGGCTACTCGGACGAGTTCAGGGCCGATGCTGTGGCCCTGTTCGAGTCCATCCCAGGAGCGACTTACAAGAGCATCGCCGCTGACCTGGGCATCAACCGGAGCACCCTGCGGAACTGGGTGCTGCGGGACCGCGAACGCCGCGGGGCCGACCCGGCCGCCACCTCGGCCGGGCAGAGGGCGACCCGAACCGTGCAGGTGACGCCGTCCGCTGATCCCGACGAGCGGATCCGGCAGCTGGAGGCGAGGGTGGCCGACCTCGAGGCCAGTGAGCGGAAGCTGGCCACCGAGCGGGACATCCTGCGCAAGGCGCCAAGTATTTCGTCGGAGAGACGCACTGATGAGGAGCCGCTTGCAGTCCGCCCGCGCCCACCGGAACACCTACGAGGTGAAGCGGCTCTGCCAGATCCTGGACGTGAACCGATCCAGTTACTGCAAGTGGCTCGCCGGCGCCGAGGCCAGGGCCGCCCGGCAGCGCGAGAACCTGATCCTGACCGAGGAGATCCGCGCGGTCCACGGCGAGTCCGGTGGCGCCTACGGCTCCCCGTGCGTGACCGCCGAGCTCCGCGGGAAAAGGCGGCAGGTCAACGAGGAGCGGGGCGCCCGGATCATACGGACGTTCTCCATCACCGGAATCCGCCTGCGCAGACGCGTGCGCACCACCCTCCCCGACCCGACAGCCTCACCGGTTGAGGACCTGTTCCAGCGGGACTTCACCGCCACCGAGCCGGGGCGGAAGCACATAGGCGACATCACGCACCTCTCCCTCTCAGGCGGGAAGCTCCTCTGTCTGGCGACCGTGCTGGACTGCTTCAGCCGCAAGGTCGTCGGCTGGTCCATCACCGACCACATGCGCACCGACCTGGCCGCCGACGCACTGCGGGTGGCGGCCGCCACCCGCGGCCGCCTGGACGGCGCCGTGTTCCACTCCGGCCACGGGGCCCAATACGGATCTGGGGCCTTCGCCCGCCTCTACGACCAACTCGGGGTGACCCGGTCGATGAGCGCGGTCGGCACCAGCCCCGACGACGCGGCCTGCGAAAGCTTCCACGCGTCCCTGAAACGCGAGCCCCTCCAAGGCACCCACGGCTACGGTGACGCCACCACCTGCCGTCGGACCGTCTTCACCTGACTGACCCGCTACAACACCCGCCTCGGCACTCAGCCGACGGTCACCTCAGCCCCGACGCATACGAACGCCGACACCACACCGTTGAACTCACGCTCGCCGCGTGATCAATAACCGCCTGGCCACCTTCACGGGGGAAGGCCCAGGCTCTGCCGTCCGGCTGGCAGACACAGGTGAGAGGTCGCGACTTATGAGCCATTTGGCGGATTCGGTGAAAGTGCTCAGAAACCACGTGGTCCAGCCGTAGAGTCGCAGGTCACGGAGTCTGCTCCCCCGCGCGCGGGGATGGTCCCGATCACCCCCGTTCCGCGAACTACGCGGACGACTGCTCCCGCACGCGGGGATGGCCCTGAGTGCCACCACCTGCGCAACCGTTTTCCGGTTGTAGATTGGTGGCATGACTGTGATGACGCTGCGTATTCCCGATGATCTCGATCCGTCGATCCGCGCCGGTGCGGAGGCGGCGGGGCTCTCCCTCAACGCGTACATCGTCCGCGCCGCACGCCGCCAGGCCGTCCTCGACGCTGCGCAGCATCTCGCGGGCTCGGTCTCGGCGACGAGCTGGGCGGCGAGGGCGACACCCTGTGAAACGTGGGGAAATCTGGACGCTCACTGACGGCCGGAGTGTGCTCGTCATCTCGCTCGACGGCCTGGAGCAGGCGTACGGCGCGGTGCTCGTGATCGTGCTGCACCCCTTCGGCCGCTTCCCGGACACCCTGATGTCAGTAGTCCTCGAAGAGCCGATGGCGTGCACCGCGGTCGCCGTCAACATCCAGCAGCTACGCACCGCCCGCTTCGACGGCGCGAAACTGATCGGGACTGTCGGCACGGACGCGATGAGGCGGGTCAGCCAGGCCCTCCAGGCAGTGCTGGACCTGTAGGCGACTCCTCCCTCCGGATACGTCCGGAAGGCTTCTCCTGTCAGTGGCCAGGCCACGTCGGGAAGAACCAGCCCGGCCCTGACAGCGACATCGAGTGCGCCGGCCTGGTCGGCGTTGGCGGTGCGTCCGCACCGGGTGCACTCGGATCCGATGCGCCCGTCGGCACGGTCACCGGTGTGTGCCGGGCGATGGAAGACCTGATCAGGGTTACGTTCTGCACGGCCAGGGCGAGGACACGGAAAGCGCGCGCCCTGGTCCTCGGCCCGGTGTGCGAGCTGAATGACTGGCTCGACGAGCACCCCGTGGCCCCGCCCTCGGCGCGCACGGCCGGAACCGCGGATCTCATGGTCCGGAAAATCGTGAGCGACCAGAGCGAACGCCCGCTGGAGGTCACCGATCTGACCATCACCGCCGGTTCGGGGAGCCTGAACTACCGCTTCGCCCTGACGGCTAGGTGAGGGGGATTCGACGGGGTGTCACGCACCCGTACGTAACCCGCCTTTCCACCACACCGCTCCCGGCGTGCGACAGGGGCGCTCGACCGGAAGGCGCCGGGAGGCCGGAAGACGGTGCGGCTCTCAGGCGGAGGGGCAGAGGTCCGGGCCGAGCACCCGGTTCCCCTGGGTCCCGTAGCCGGGAAAAGTCGCGGAGTCTCCGGGGGAGACGCTCCTGCACGGCACGTCCGTACCGTCGGCGTAGCGGACCGTCAGGTGGTGGGGTGAGTCGCAGCCGTTGGTGACGAAGGTGTAGCGCCAGCCGGCGGACGCCTGTACGCAATCGGGGGCATCGGGAGCGGGATCGCCGTCGGAGGCGGCGACCGGAGCGGCGATAGCCGCGGAGGACAGCAGCCCGATGGCGGCCGACCAGAGGAGCGAGCGTGTTCTCAGCACGGTGGGTCCTTCCGTCAGGGGCGGACAGTGCGGCCGGTGGGCCGCGGAAAAGGTCCGGGGACGGGACACGACGTTAGGCCCGAGAAGCTATCTCTGAAATATATTTCGCCATCTTGTGCAAGAAGGCCTTGCATGGGGAACCTCGGAATCCGGCGAAGGCGCCAACAGTCGCTCTCAGCCCCCAAAGGGCTTCCTCGCACCAAGGAGCGTTTTCAACTGCCTGTTCTGAAAGTGGGTAGAAGCACTCCGTTTTACCCCCTGCCCTCATCGCGCCCGGTGACGACGACCAGAGAGCACTCGTTGGCACTGTTTCGGTCCTGATCGCTCGTTTGGCTGAAAATTCTTGCAATCTGCGCCCGGTCGGGTTTCACGCGCGCCCCCTTCCCACGCGGGCAGCCGAACCGGATGCGGGTCAGCCGGCGAAGAAGGCTCCCAGCGCGGCGGCCGGCGACCCCGGCGCCTCTTCCGCGACATGGTGACCGAAGTCGATGCCGTGACCGCGCACGTCGGACGCCCAGCGTTGCCAGATCCTCATCGGATCCCCGTACAGGTCTTCGAGAACGCCCCGGAGCGACCAGTCGTAGCGGTGGGACGGCCAGCGCCTGGTAACCGCAACGACTGCAAGGCGTGGGAGTTGTCCGGCGCGAAGGAGGCCGTCGGCAAGACCACGGTCATTGCGGATGGCGGCTACCGCGGCACCGGCCTGGTCATCCCGCACCGCTGTCTCGGTCAGTTCGAAGTCCTTGGCGACCTGCCCGACCGAGCGGTCACCCCGTCGGCACAGCCCGACGATCCCGGCCTTGAACTCAGGCGTGAACGAGCGGCGAAGGCGGCGAGGCTTCTTCTTCCCCATGCTCTCCATGAGGGACATCCTCCGGGGGCTGAACCCCTGATCTCGAATGTCCGTCAAAGCGGATCAAGCGCAGACAACTCTTCCGCGATCACGTGTTCCCGGTCAGGGTGGTCGCTCCCGTCGAGGAGCGCGGATGGCCTGGCAGCCAGAATTGGTACGACGCGTCGACACCGCAGAGAACCTCGCGGCATCACTGGGCACGCCCTGGTCGACGACTGCCTGGAGTTCGTGGCGGCACGTTGCGGCCGAACACGCTGCTGACCACCGCCTATGACCTGAAGGTCTTCATCTCGGTAGTGTCCAAGGAGCCGACCGAAGTCGTCGCTGCGGACATCTTCGCGTTCATCACAGCGCAGAAGAAGCCACGGCGAGAGACGAAGGCCGTCCGACCCGAGAACGGCGAAGTGGGCCTCTCGGCACGGACCATCAAGCGTCGGCTCGCCAGCGTCTCCGGCCTGTTCGGCCACCTGACGACCCGCGATGACCTCTCCATCGAACGCAATCCGGTGCCGACCGGGCTGGCCAACCGCCGTCGAAGCGACAATCGAGGGTCGCCGCTGTTGCGCACACCCCGTACCCTCCCGCGCGTTCTCGGGCCGCGCGAGGTCGAAGAGGTGCTTGGCGCTCTGAACACCAGGCGGGACCGGGCCATGGTTCTCGCGATGCTGCTGGGCGGATTGCGCCGCTGGGAGGTGCTCGGCCTGCGGCTGGGCGACCTGTCGCCGGGCGAGCGTCGGGTCTTCATCAGCGAGGGCAAGGGCGGGCACCAGCGGCTGATACCGATCTCCGCACAATTCTTCGCTGCGGCCGGCGACTACCTTGACCAGGAGCGTCCTACAGTCGACCACGACCGCGTGTTCGTCGTACTGCGCGGACCCACTCGCGGTCGGCCGCTCTCCTCGGACGCTCTGGGCGGGCGCCTGCATCTGCTCGAAGTGGAAGGAACGGATGAAACAGTCTCGCGGCTGGCCGATCGCGAAGAGGACGCAGTCGAGCACGGATTGGGCGGTCAGCGGGCCGCCTGCGG
This sequence comes from Streptomyces altiplanensis, assembly GCA_003719395.1. Classification (GTDB taxonomy): domain Bacteria; phylum Actinomycetota; class Actinomycetes; order Streptomycetales; family Streptomycetaceae; genus Streptomyces; species Streptomyces altiplanensis. Next base: position 11,568 of record RHMC01000119.1, on the reverse strand, counting down.
CCCGGGAAGTGTGATCCCAGGTGGAATGGAGCGGGTCACCGTCCGTGAAGTCCGGCGGATAGAGCGAGATGACACGGATGCCCTCGGGCCGGAGCCGGTGGGAGAGAATGCCGGCGAAGCCGGCCTGGGCAGCCTTGGCCGCGTAGAACGCGGGGTGTGCCTGGGAGCGGTGGTTCCGGGCTTCCGCGGCGGAGGAGACCATGTTGACCACGTCCGCACCGGCAGAGGCGCGCAGCAGCGGCAGGAAGTGTTTGACCGTCAGCAGTGTGCCGGTGGCTCCGGAGGCGATGGTGTCGGTGATCGCGTCGTCGTCGGCGTCCCGCATACCGGGGCCCTCCCACTGGCCCCGGCCGCTTCGTCGGGGCCGAGGTGGCCGTTGGCGAAGTGCCGGCGGCGGGTGTTGCAGCGGGGCACCCAGCCGAAGGCCGTCCTTCTGCAGATGGTGGCGCCACCATAGCCCCGGCCCCCCTGGGAGGTTCGCGTTTCAAGGACACAGGGAAGCTTTCGCAGGCCGCGTTGTCCGCGCTCGTGCCGACCGCGCCCATCGACCGTGCGACCCCGAGTTGGTCGCAGAGGCGGGCGAAGGCCCGGGAGCTTGCCGAAGTCGGGACTCTTGAGGAGAAGCCGCCCACCAGGCTGGTGAGGTCGGGGGCGTCGGAGTTGGTTCCGGCTTCGGCGCGGAGCCGGGCAATGCAGCCGCGGGCCTGCGTGTCCCAGTCAGGGAACAAGGTGGCGTGCGGTGGGGTGGAGGAAGAGGCAGCGGGCGAGGTTGGCGCCGCCGGACGTACCCAGCGACGAGGAACGACCGATCTCCAGTCTGTACGGCCACGTTGCGGGCAACGCTGCCCCGTCCCCACCATGAGCGGTGGGGACGGGGCAAGTGACCGGCTCAGGCGTGGCTGGCGGTGGGGCGGACGATGATCTCGCTGACGTCGACCTCGACGGGCTGGTCGATGGCGAACGCGATGGCCGCGCCGATGGACGAGGCCGGAATGGCGACGCTGCGGTAGGTACGCATCTCCTCGCGGCCCACCGGGTCCGAGATGGACTCCGCCAGTTCGGATTCGGTGACGCCCGGGCAGATGGTGGTGATGCGGATGTCGCCGCCGACCTCCTGCCGCAGCCCCTCCGAGATGGCCCATACGGCGTACTTGGTGGCGCAGTAGACGGCCGCGGCGGGGAGACCTGATGAGCGCCGATGGAGGCGACGTTGATGAACTGGCCGTGGCGCTGGGCCTGCATGACCGGCAGTGCGCCGCGATGCCGTGCAGCACGCCGCGGATGTTCACGTCGATCATGCGGTTCCACTCGTTGAGCCGGAGTGCCTCCAGCTTGGACAGCGGCATCACACCGGCGTTGTTGACCAGGACATCGACGCGGCCGTGCCTGCTGTGGGCGGCGTCGACGAAGACCCGTACCTGTTCGGCGTCGGTGACGTCCAGAGGGTGGTACTCGGCGCTGCCGCCGCTCGCCTGGATGTCCTCGGTGAGTGCTTCGAGCCGTTCGGTGCGGCGGGCACCGAGAACGACATGGCGGCCTCGTCCGGCGAGGAGCCTGGCGGTTGCCTTGCCTATGCCGCTACTGGCGCCGGTGATGAGGACGACCTTCTGGCCGGTAGAAGTGGTCATGGACGAAAAACTCCTTCATGATGCAGCAGCCGACGCGGTGAGTCGTTCTCCGGACTGCGTCGGCTGCAGGGGACGGAGCGACGATGCGTTGTCGCTCGAGGGACTGCTTACGGCTGTCGAGCCCGGTCTGCGGGATTCCGGTGATCATGGCCACGGTCGTGTCCTCGTCCGTGCCGTCCGGCTCGAACACGGCGTCCCAGGTGACCGGAGCACCGATGGAATCCGGGTTCTCGTGTATGACGACGAGGGCTTCGCAGTCCTGTACGGGGAGGACCCGCTCGCCGGCCTTCCCGTTCGACAGGCTGCTCGACCGCTGTGCTGCCGTCGGGCGGCGGGTGTTCGCGCGTTTGGTGGTGGCGGTTCAGGTCACCTGCAGCTGGATCTTGGTCATGGCCGGGCCCCTGCCGGACGCGCGGGTCGTCCTCGCGGTAGAGCACGAGGTGCTCGTGGAAGAGAACGCCGTCGCGGATGTCACCGGTGGCGGTGAAGCCGGTGTCGTCGACGTAGTCGAGGTGGCTGCCGGTGACGGTGTAGCGGCCGGTGTAGGCGCTCCGACGGTTGCCCCGGGCCTCGTCGTAACGGCCGTTCGGCAGCAGTTCCTGACGGATGCAACCGTCCTCGGTCACCCACATCCCGACGTACGCGTGTGAATCGCGGGGCGTGTCATTGCTGGTCATGGCTCTACCCTCGGCCCTGCGGCGGGACGCTACCAGGCCGCCGTTCCCCCGGGTGAGGGCTTCCTGGGTGTCGCGCACCCACCGACGCGAGCGGCAGGGTCGTACGGCAGCGGCGCGGTGGACGGACGCGGCCGGCGGCTGGTAACAGCGCGGTGGAGGGCGTCGCCTGGTTCAGAGCCCTTCCGACGCGACGCTCCGCGGAGCGGGTGCAGAGCTCTCGCCGTCGACGCCCGGCAGCAGTGCCGGCCCACGGGGCCCGGTCGGTCAGGACCGAGTCGCGTCTCGCGTCCTCGACGGCCACCGCTGTCGTGCCGGCTCGGCGGGCTCCCGTCCTGATGGGGCACCCCGGCGGAACCGCCTTCCAGCCGAGGGTGCAGCCGTACTTCTACGCGACCTCTCCCACGCGGCCGGGTCGGAGGGAGGGCCGTCCTGGCCCCGGACACCGGGGCGGCCGATCTCCTGGAGCATGCCGTCCATGCCGCCGGGAACGCAGAGGAAGTACATACGGGCGGGGCCGCCCGGAGTCGGCCGGCACGATGGCCTCGGCGAGGGAGAGTTCTCCGCCGGTGTCGGCGGCGCTCAGCAGGGTGGTGTAGGCGTCTCTGACGAGAAACACCGGGGAACCGCCGTCCGGCGGTATGTGCAGGGGAGGCAAGGACATGAATTGTTCTCCTGGCTGCTGGTATGCCGTACCCGGCCCAGCCGGGCGGAGCGGTGGAGCCCGAAGGCCTGCCGGCAGCCCGTCGGCGGGCTGCCCAGGTCATTTCCGGAGCACGTGTGCGTCCCTCGACGACCACCGGACACGACGCCGGGCCGAGAGTGGACCGGTTCACAGGCGGAACAGCGAGCGGTCCCCCGGCGGCGGCCCTGGACGAACGCGCCGGTGACTCGTTCGTAGCGGCGGGTCGTTCGGCCGGATGGTGCCAGCGTGGTGGCTTGGCGGGTGCGGGCCTAAAAACGGGTGCGTTCGGGATCGATGACGACCAGGGCCTTGGCGACGAGGTTCGCGTTGACGTCGCCGGTAGCGGCGTTCTCCGCGTCGACCGGGTCGGACTCACGACGCCGGTGACACGTCCCCGAGGCCGGCGGAACCCGCATCGCCAGACGCCCCGTCAACGTCGTGATCCCACCACCTGTCTTCCCACGCAGCACCTCCGTGACCAAAGTGCTGCAACAACCGGTTGAAGGCGCTACGGCCCTTCGGCTTCGACGTTGATCCTCGCATCGGCGCGGCGAACGTCCACGCTCTCGCCAGTTGCCAGGGGCGTGAAGGTGACGGGGGCACCGGTCATGTCCCCGCCCTCGACGAGGCGCGGGAGGAGCCGCGTCCGTCCTGGGAGCACTGGGGCCAGGCTCCCAGCCGCCGGGGAGCCCAGCCTGGCCGACATGACAACCTCGAGACTGGGCGACGACCTGCGGAGCGGCGCGCTGCAGGTGACGCCGTCCGACGTCGGTCTGCCCCAGGACGGGCGGCGACGCGTCCCCGGCCTGCGCCGCGAAGAAGTCGCGATGCTGGCCCGCATCAGTGTCGACTACTACCTGCGACTGGAGCAGGGCCGGGAGCGGCGCCCGTCGACGCAGGTCCTGGACGCCCTACGCGACGCGCTGCTGCTGGACAACGTCGGCCGGCTGCACCTGTACCGGGTCGCGGGGATGACCCCGCTCCCGCGCAACGAGGGCAGCATCGAGCGAGCCGACCCCCAGCTGCTGACGCTGGCCGAGCTGTGGGACCGCACGCCGGCCCTGCTCCTGGGACGGGCATACGACGTCCTGGCTGCGAACACGCTGGGGCGCACGGTCTTCCCCCACCTCCCACCCGGCGCGAACGTGCTGCTCGCGATGTTCCTCGACCCGTCGGTCCGCTCGTTCCACGCAGACTGGGATACGGCCGCGGCGAACGCGGTCGCGGGATTCCGCTTCCTGGAGGGCGCCCGGCGAACGACCCCCGGGTTCACGAGGTACTGCAGACGGCCTCGGAGAGCAGCCGCGAGTTCGCCGACCTCTGGCAGAGGCGAGACGCACGGGGCAAGAGTGACGCCGCGAAGGTCCTGCTGCATCCCGATGTCGGCGAGCTCACCCTGCGCATGCAGACCTTCGACGTACGCTCCGCCCCAGGTCAGCAGCTGATCGTTTACCACGCCCAGGAGGGCACCCGCACCGCGGACGCGCTCCGCCTGCTCGGCTCGCTGGCGGCGACCACCCACTCCGGACACCAGGACGACTCGCCGAGGCGGGCCACGTGAGGGCCCGCTCCGAGACCATGGTCGGCGTCACATGCGTCGCCGTCCTCATCATGGGAGGGCTCACCGCGTGCGCCGCGGCGCACCGGACAGCGGGAGGCCCCCGGGTTCCGACGAGACCGCACAGCGCAGCCGGCAGCAGCCCCCGTCACCCGCGACGGCGACATCACCGCCCACACCGAGACTGGGGACAGGCCCGGCCGAGGCCACGGACGCCTCGCCGCACCCGTACGTCGGAATGTGGGTGACGGCCGACGGGCACATCCGCCAGGAGCTGCTCGCAAACGGCCGCTACGACGAGGCCCGCGGAGGCCGAGAGAGCGCCTACACGGGTTCCTACCAGGTCTCCGGGACCCGGATCGGGTACGTCGACGACACCGGGTTCAGCGCGGACGGGACGTTCGACGGAGACGTACTGCACCACGCGGGCTACATCTTCCACCGCGAGGGCAGCGACGCACACCAACAAGCCAGGGAGGAGCGACAGCGACAAACGGCAACTCAGGGAAGAGCCGGTGCACATTCGTGACGGCAGGGATCACGGGCGGGCTGACGATGCTGAGCGGAGGTCGCCATCGCCTCGGCGGGAACCCGCGAGGAGGTGAACGCGACGCGGTCCGGCCGGCCGTCTCGGGAACGTCGTAACAGGGCGGCGGCGGTTCGGACCTTCGAGCGGCAGAATGCCGGTGGCGACATCTTCGAGATCCTTCACGACAAGGTCGCATGGACGATCGTCAACGGGCGCACCTGTACGTGCAGGGCCGACTTCCTCACGAAGGGGGCGGCGCCGATCATGGACCGTCTGGCGTCGACGCCCGTGATGACGATCCGGGATCTGTGGACTGACGTCGACACCATGATCATCCGCTTCGACGGCGACGCGCCAGCGATCGACGGTACCGAGTACCACAACGAGTACTGAGTGCTGGTCATGGTCTCACCCGGCCGGCACACGGCGGGGAACGGGACGACCGATCCGGCCTGACGGGCCTGCGCAGCGAGCCGACTGCACCTCTGCCGGACGAGGCGCATCGGGGGTGCGCTTGCCGGCCGCTACGTACTGCCGCGCATGCACCCCGCCTACCGGGGCAGGCGGCAACACACACACTTCAGCCCAAGGAGCACTTCATGATGATTGTCGGTATTGTCGCCGTATGTGCAGTTCTCGCTGTCCTTGCTTTCTTCGTGCCCCGCCTGTCCCGCCACCCCGAACGCGGTACGCAGCGGACGCTGGGAGCCGGAACACGCGCCGGCGGCAAAGCCCCCGGGGTCCTGGGCCGAATTTTCAGCAAGCCCTTCCGCAGCAGCTCCAACGCCGTGGGCCGCAGCGGCTCCGCCGGCCGACGAGCCCGCGGCCGTATGCCGTTCTAACGGTGGTTTGTTGATTGCGGCTCAGGTTCCTCAGGCGCTGTTTCTGGGATCTCCTGACGTGGGTGGGTTGTTGGGGGTCAGCCTGGCTGTACGGGGCGTGGGGATCTGACGAATGCGGAGTGGGAGCGGCTGGAGTCGTTCCTGCCTCGTGGTGGTGCGCGTGGTGGCCGGTGGAGTGATCACCGCCGGATGATCAACGGGATGCTCTACCGGGTGAGGACGGGCGTGCAGTGGCGGGATCTGCCGGAGCGGTTCGGGCCGTGGGAGACGGTCTGCACACGGCATCGCCGCTGGTCGGCCGATGGAACATGGAAGATGCTCCTGTCTCGTGTTCAAGCCGCCCAGGACGCTGAGGGCAGGGTCGACTGAGCTGCCCCGGGTTTCGTAGAGTCCGGCGATCTTGGTTCAGGCGGACTGCGGGGGTTGCTTCCGGCTCCGCCAGAAGGCTTCCTCGTACTCGGCGGGCGGCACGTAGTCGAGCGCGGAGTGGAGACGTTCTTCGTTGTACCAGGTGATCCACTGGAAGATCGCGCGTTCGGCTTGGCCGACGTCCTTCCAGGGGCCCTGCATCTCGATCAGCTCCGCCTTGAAGGTGCCGTTCAGTGCCTCGGCCATCGCGTTGTCGTACGAGTCTGCGACCGACCCGACGGAGGCGGAGGTGCCGCTGTCGGTGAGCCGGTCGGTATACCGGATTGATACGTAGTGCGACCCGCGGTCGCTGGGGTGAATGAGGCCGGAGTCCTTCTTGATCCGGCGCCTCCGCAATGCCGTCTCCAGGGCGTCCAGCGGGAGTTCGGTGCGCATGTGGTTGGCGACCTGCCAGCCGGTGATCATCCGCGAGTACACGTCGAGGACGGACGCCACGTATGCCCATCCCGACCAGGTGCGGACATACGTCAGATCGGCCACCCACGGCTGGTCCGGCCGCGAGGCGGTGAAATCGCGGTCGACCAGGTCCGGCGGACGCGGTGCCGACGGCTCCGGAACCGTGGTCCGGCGCAGCCGGCCACTCAGGGGCGCTGGAGCGGATCCGAATCGAGCGGGGCGGGACTCTGGACAGGCGGCCCCCATGAGCGACTACGGCACGCACCAGGGCGCGCCCACGACGAGGAGGCCCTGGCGGTCCTGCGAGCGACACCTGGCGTGGCGGCGGACGTGGCCACACACCGCAACCTCGTCACCCGCGGAATGGACCACCGTTACGGTTGCTCTTCTGTCTTGACGGTGAACGGTCCGGTGGCGGGGGCTACGCACGGGGTGACTTCCGTTGTCCCGCCCGCCGCCAGACCCGCCTCGCACAGCCGGCCACCGTTCTCGCGCAGGTCGAGGTAGAAGCGCGTGGTCTTGCCGTCCTGCTTGAGGCCATGAATGCGTTCGTCGATGTAACCGAGGCCGTTCAGGGTCTTCCGGACCTTGGCGGGGGTGGGCTCCACGACCTTTTGCAGCGCCTCGATGATGCGCTGTTCGTGGTGGACGCTCGTGCACCAATCGTGGCGGTCCAACTCTGCCGCAGGCCCTGTGAGGGGGCCGGGCTCGATCGGGTCAGTTGGGGGCGTTTGCCCAGGGGCGAGACTCCGCACCGGCTCCGGACTGGTCGACTTTCCGGGCGGTGCCGACGGGACCCCGTCGGACGGAGGACACGCCTGCGCGTACGTGTCCAGCATCGCCGCGAACGCCTCCTGCTCGGGGGATGGCTGTGTGGGTCTCGCCTGGGAGGCGACACTCCTGGCCGGCTCACCCTGTGGGCCACTGCCATTCAGCTCACTTCCGCAGCCGGTGAGCGCCAGAGAGGCGAGAGCGGCAGCCGCGAGGCCGCGCCGGTGATGGGCGAATGCGCTGATGGAGGCACGGATGTGTGTCATATGCGGAGTCTCCGGCCACCACCGCTCGCCCCGCTTGAGTACGCGTACTTACCCACATGGGTGATCGACTTCAGCAACCGACGGGTGCTCCGTGCTGCGAGGAAGCAGGTGCCCCCGTGCACGGGGCCGGATTCACTCAGAACTCGTCGCCCGCGACAGGGCCGGACTCCACCTCGCCTCACTCATCCTCTGGCTCCGCGAACCCCGCCAAGATCATTTGACAGCCAGGCCCTAGCCTGGCCCGCATGGAGAAGTTCAACGGGGTGGAAGTCGTCGCGTTCCCGGATGCGGCGGCCTTTGAGGACTGGCTGGCCGAGCACCACACCCGCCGCGAGGGCGTGTGGGTCAAGGTTGCGAAGAAGGCGTCAGGGATCGCGTCGGTCACGGAAGACGAACTGGTCGACGTGGGACTGTGCTGGGGCTGGATCTCCGGGCAGCGTCGGGGCTTGGACGACCGGTACTACCTGCAGAAGTACGGACCACGGCGACCGAGGAGCCTATGGTCGCGGGTGAATGTCGAGAAGGTCGCGACGCTGGCGGCGGCAGGCCGGATGCGAGAGCCCGGCCTCGCCGAGGTCCAACGGGCCCAGGAGGACGGCCGCTGGGACCGCGCGTACGCATCGCAAGCCACAGCTGTCGTCCCGGACGACCTTGCTGCGGCGCTCGCCGCGGACCCGGCGGCGCGTGCGGCCTTCGACGCGCTCGACCGGACCACTCGCTACCTCGTGATGCTCCCGCTGCTCCAGGCCACGACGCCGGAGACTCGGCAGACACGGCTGGAGCGGGCGGTACGAGACCTGACGGAGGGGCGGCAGGTGGGCGAAGGGTGATCGTCCCGTGGAACTCCTGGACCGCTGGTGCTGTGACCCGAAGCGATCACCAGGTTGCGTCCTCATCAGGTGGCAAGTGATCGTCCGCCCCAGCGGATGCCTTTCTCGCTGCGGACACGGGCGTGTTCGCAGCGTTGAGCGGCCAGGACGTCGGGGTGTCGGGCGTTGACGTTGTGCCAGCGCAGACAGCGGTGCAACTCCCGCTTCTGGACGGTGTGGTCGGGATGACTGGAGTTGGCCAAGGGGACTGCCGCAGTGGCCCGAAGTGCGCCTGCATCGAGTTCGCCCAGGACGCGTTCGTCGGCGTGAAGCACAGCTCGGCCTTGTTCCGATTGGCCCGGCGGGAGAAGATTCTGGTCCTGTGCGTGGACGAGAAGTCCCAGATCCAGGCCCTCGACCGGTCCCAGCCCGTGCTGCCGATGGTTCCCGGCGTTCCCGAACGCCGCAGCCACGACCACGTCCGCGCCGGCACCACCACCCTGTCTGCCGCACTGGAAGTCGTCACCGGCAAGGTGACCGGCTCCCTCCACCCGCGCCACCGGACCGTCGAGTTCAAGAAGTTCCCGGCCAAGCTCGACAAGGAAGTCCCCGCCGACCTCGATGTCCATCTGATCCTGGACAACTACGTCACCCACAGGACGCCCGCCGTCAAGAAGTGGCTGCCGGCCCACCCGCGCTTCCACCTGCACTTCACACCGACGAGTTCGTCCTGACTGAACCTCGTGGAGCGGTGGTTCGCCGAGCTCACGCAGAAGAAGCTCAAGCGAGGCGTCCACCGCTCCGTCCGGGCCCTCGGACGGGACATCCGCGACTGGCTCGCGAACTGGAACGAACACCCGAGGCCGTTCATCTCGAATCACCAACAAACGCGTCTGCTTCGTCGAACTCGGCGCAAAGGCGCTGCGGGCGCTTGCCGAGGGTGACCTGGCTGGTGGCAGTACCGAGGCCGGGGTCGCCCTGGACGAGTACTTCGTCTCTGACCGGGCCCGCTCGATGTTCGGCTGTCGTGCCGGCCAGCTCGCGAAGGATCCGTCTGTCGCGCCCTGGATCGTGCGGGCCGTGGTGTCCGAGCCGGACGGGGCGGTCGTCGGCGACGCCGGGTTCCACGGGCCGCCGGACGAGGCCGGCATGGTCGAGGTCGGCTACACCGTCGTGCCCGGGTACCGCCGCCGGGGCTGTGCCCGCGCCATGCCGGCGGCGCTGCTCGTCAGGGCCGCCGACGAACCCGCTGTCACCGCAAGAACACCCGGCCCACACCACGCCATGACGTGCACACCGTCCGCGAAACACCCACCACAAAACGGCGAACGAATGAAGTCGACCATCCCACGGCTCCGCCGTACAGGTTAAAGATCAAGCCAGGACAGTGAGCTTTTTCAGAGTGGTCACCGATCGGGTGACGGTGACTGGGGCAGAACGGGCGAGGCCCCGGGGGTGTTGAGACAGATGTCTGACGTCTGAACTCGTCGCCCGAGGGACCTCGTTGGTCACGTACTCTGCCGCACTTGACCTGCCGCACGCACTGATGGAAGCGGTGACGATGCTCATCGTCCTCCGTGAGGGTGACCGACGGTGCAAGCCGTGTCCGCACCAGCGTGCACCGGTCGCGCTGGTGTACCCGCGTCAGCACAGCGCCCTCGCCCAGACTGCGGCCGGCTTCCGGATCAGCGCCGGCACGGCGCACGCCTACGTCCGTTCCGTCGTGATGCTGCTCGCCAAGAAGGCGCCGGGGTTGCCCCGGGCTCTGCGCGAGGTGAAGGCGCGAGCGGAGTACGCGCTGGTCGACGGCACTCCCGCGGCATGCGACCGGGTCGGTGACGCACGCGGCGACCACTCGGGAAAGCACCGTCGTCACGGAGTGAACGTGCAGGTCGTCACCGATCCCGGACGGCACGATCCTGTGGATCTCAGGGGCGCTGCCCGGCCGTACTCACGATCTCACCGCGGCCCGCAGACACCGCGTCATCGACACCTGCCGCCGACTGGGCATCCCGGCCCTGGCCGACCTGGCCCACCTCGGAGCCGACGCGCCTTCGCCACCGGGCGACGACGCCGCCCCGGCAAAGAACTCAGCCCCCGCCAGAAGTCGTTGAACAAAGCCCACGCCCGCCTGCGCTGCCCCGTCGAGCGAGGCATGGCCCGCCTCAAGACCCGGCGAACCTTCCGCAAAGCACGCTGCAGCCCGACCTGGCTCACCACCGCAGCCAAAGCCGTCCTCACCCTGGAGAGTTACCGCTGGACATGCTCAATCAATCGGCCCCTGCTGTCGGCCGATGCCCGGAGAGGCGGGTTCCCACGGCTGGAACCACGGGTCGGGCCACGCCTCGGCCGCGGCGAGCAGCGGGTAGAGGGTTGCGCCGTCGATGCTCTCGCGGATGACGTCGGCGTGACCTCCGTGCCGTGCCGTCTCCTCGATCAGGTGGAGCAGGACCCAGCGGACCGACCATTCCCCGGCCTCTTCGGGAAACCATGGAAGTCCTTGCGGCACCGGAACGGCCTGCCCGAGGTCCGGGATGCCGACGATCACCGCGTCAGTCCGCTCGGCCGCCTCGTCGTACGCGGCCAGGGCTCCGGCCAGGCTCTCGTCCGGGGCGAGTCGGAATTCGTCGGCGTCCGACTCGTCCGCCTTCCGCTGGGCGCCACCCTGCTGCTGGAGGATGAGGTCGGTCCAGAAGTGCTCGCACCGTGCGGCGTGCTTGATCAGCCCGCCGATGTTCAGCTCGCCGGCGGAGGCCGCACGGCGGGCCTGCTCGTCGGACAGACCGTAGGCAGTGACACGCAGCGCGCGCCGCTGGTGGGCAAGATAGGCGGTCAGCGCCGTGCGCTCATCGGCGACGGGCGGTGCGAATCCCTGCATGGCTGGACCCTCTCGGAGTGAAAACACTTGGTGGCCGCCGGTCCGGAGGCCGGTGTCGGTGTCGTGGTCGTGTTCGGTGAGGGGCTGGTTCCGCGGGGGTGTG
>RHMC01000118.1 GCA_003719395.1 Streptomyces altiplanensis | reverse complement strand
GTCCCCGTCCCCGAAGCCCACGCCGACGCCGACGCCGAACGCAACCCGCGAACCCGGCCCGTCCGGCGTTCGAGGACCGGGGGTCCAGGGGGCGGAGCCCCATGGTTGCGGGAAGGGGCGGGGCGGGGGAAGAGCCCGCCGCGGGCGCGGACGCGGCCGCCGCGCCGCACCCGCCGCACCGCGCCACCGTGCGGCCGCCGTCATCGCCCCGGCGACGGCAGACGCCCTCGCCGAAGCCGTCGCCGCACCGGAGCACGCACCGCCGGAGCCGGACACCACCGCCGCCGTACCGCAGGCCGGCGCCCCGGACCTCGTACTGCTGCGCCGGATCGGGAGCGTCGACCCGTACAGCCTCGACGCCTACCGCGCCGCCGACGGGTACACCGCCCTGCGCCGCGCCTTCGCCCTCGGCCCCGCCGGAGTGATCCGGGAGGTGCTCGACGCCGGGCTCGTCGGGCGGGGCGGTGCCGCGTTCCCCACCGGACGGAAATGGGAAGCCACCGCCCGGCAACCCGACCATCCCCACTACCTGGTCTGCAACGCCGACGAGAGCGAGCCGGGCACCTTCAAGGACCGCGTCCTGATGGAGGGCGACCCGTACGCACTCGTCGAGGCGATGACCGTCGCCGGGTACGCCACCGGGGCCCACCGGGGCTTCCTCTACCTCCGGGGCGAGTACCCCCGCGCGTACGAACGCCTCACCCACGCCATCGGCCAGGCCCGGCTGCGCGGCCTCCTCGGCCCGGACGTCCTCGGCCACGGCTACGCCTTCGACATCGAGATCCGGCGCGGCGCGGGCGCGTACATCTGCGGCGAGGAGACCGCGATCTTCAACTCGATCGAGGGGCAGCGCGGCGAGCCGCGCAGCAAACCCCCCTTCCCCGTGGAGAAGGGCCTGTTCGGGAAGCCGACCGCCGTCAACAACGTCGAGACCCTGGTCAACGTGCTGCCGATCCTGACCGGCGGCGCGGCGCGTACGCCGTACCGGCACCGGGGCGTCCACCGGGACGAAACTCTTCTGCGTGTCCGGACAGGTCGAACGCCCCGGCATCTACGAGCTCCCCTTCGGCGCCCGCCTCCGCGACCTCCTCGAACTCGCCGGCCCGCCCGCCGGCCTCCGGGCCGTCCTCCTCGGCGGCGCGGCGGGCGGCTTCGTACGCCCCGACGAGCTCGACATCCCGCTCACCTTCGAGGGCACGCGCGCCGCGGGCGCCACCCTCGGCTCGGGCGTGGTCCTCGTCCTCGACGACACGGTCGAACTGCCCGCCGTCCTCATCCGCATAGCCGAGTTCTTCCGCGACGAGTCGTGCGGGCAGTGCGTGCCCTGCCGGGTCGGGACCGTACGCCAGGAGGAGGCCCTGCACCGCGTCAAGGACCGTACGGGCGCTGCCGCAGCCGGTGACATCGCGCTGCTGCGCGAGGTCGGCGGGGCCATGCGGGACGCCTCGATCTGCGGTCTCGGACAGACCGCCTGGAACGCCGTCGAGTCCGCCATCGACCGCCTGGGAGTCTTCGAATGACCGCGATTCCGCTTCAACCGCCCCGCAGGCTCGTCGAGTTCACCCTGGACGGGCAGGAAACCCGCGTCCCCGAGGGGACGACGATCCTCGACGCCTGCCGGGCCGCCGGCAAGGACATCCCGACCCTGTGTCAGGGCGACACGCTCACCCCCAAGAACGCGTGCCGGGTGTGCGTCGTCGAGGTCGAGGGCGCCCGCGTGCTCGCCCCGGCCTGCTCGCGCCGGGCCGAGCCGGACATGGTGGTGCGTACGGACACCGAGCGCGCCCGGCACAGCCGGAAGATCGTGCTGGAGCTGCTCGCCTCGTCCACCGACCTGTCCACGACGCCGCGCGCCGCCGAGTGGATCAAGGAGTACGAGGCAAAGCCCGAGCGCTTCGGCCCGGACGCGGCCCGCCTCGGCGAACAGCCCAGGATCGACAACGACCTCTACGTCCGCGACTACGACAAGTGCATCCTCTGCTACAAGTGCGTGGACGCCTGCGGCGAGCAGTGGCAGAACACCTTCGCCATCGCCGTCGCGGGCCGCGGCTTCGACGCCCGCATCTCGGTCGAGCAGGACGCCCCGCTGACGGATTCGGCGTGCGTGTACTGCGGGAACTGCATCGAGGTCTGCCCGACGGGCGCGCTCAGCTTCAAGTCGGAGTTCGACATGCGGGCGGCGGGGACCTGGGACGAGGAGTCCCAGACGGAGACGACGACGGTGTGCGCGTACTGCGGCGTCGGCTGCAACCTCACGCTGCACGTGCAGGACAATGAGATCGTCAAGGTCACCTCGCCGCACGACAACCCGGTGACCCACGGCAACCTGTGCATCAAGGGCCGGTTCGGCTACCAGCACGTACAACAGCGCTGATCATGAAGATCACGAAGAAGTGAGTGGGACTGATCACCATGGGACGGGTCACCGAGCGCCGCCGCGTCATCCGCGTCAGGGACGGGGCGGTGAGCGCCCGGCCGGACACGCTGGTCGCCGAGGAGCCACTGGAGATCCGGCTGAACGGCAAGCCGCTCGCGATCACCATGCGGACGCCGGGCGACGACTTCGCGCTCGCGGCGGGGTTCCTGGTGAGCGAGGGGGTGCTGGCGGCCGCCGACGACGTGCAGTCGATCGTGTACTGCGCGGGGGCGACGGATGGGGGAGGTGTGAACACGTACAACGTCGTGGACGTGAAGCTCGCGCCCGGTGTCCCCGTCCCGGACATCACCCTGGAGCGCAACGTCTACACGACGTCGTCGTGCGGGCTGTGCGGCAAGGCCAGTCTCGACGCGGTACGCACGACCGCGCGCTTCCCGATCTCCGACACTCCCCCGGTCCGGCTGACACCCGAGCTGCTCGCCGGCCTCCCCGACCGGCTGCGGGCGGCGCAGCAGGTGTTCGACAGGACCGGGGGGCTGCACGCCGCCGCGCTCTTCTCGGAGACGGGTGAGCTGCTCGACGTGCGGGAGGACGTGGGCCGCCACAACGCGGTCGACAAGCTGGTGGGCCGGGCGCTCCGGGACGGCCGGCTGCCGCTGTCCCGTGCGGTTCTCCTGGTCTCCGGGCGGGCGTCCTTCGAGCTGGCACAGAAGGCGGTGATGGCGGGGATTCCGGTACTGGCGGCGGTCTCGGCGCCTTCCTCCCTGGCCGTGGACCTGGCGGCCGAGACGGGCCTGACGCTGGTCGGTTTCCTGCGCGGGCCGAACATGAACGTGTACGCGGGCGACGAGCGCATCGCCCTGCACTCCGGGGTCTGACGCGCCCCGCGCACGGGATACGGGCCGGCCGGCGGGGAGCGCCCCCTGCGCCGCCGGGCCTCTCCGTGGTGGCGCGGTCAGCGCCGCCCGCGCCGGGCCCGCTGCCGGCCTGTGCCGGGGGCGGGATGAACTGGAGCGCGAGGGTGGCCGGGGGCTTCGCGATGCCGGGGCCGCCGGCCGCGACCCAGGCCAGGATCTCGTCCGTGCAGGTCGTCGTCCAGCGCCCAGCCGATCCACGCCGCGCGCCCGCCTCTGCGGCGGCCCTCGGTGGAGGGCTGGAGACCACGACGTTGGCCTGACCGCACGGGCCGAGGCAGTCGCTGGTCCGCACGGCGAGCGTCCCGCCGGACGCGGCGGCCGCGTCGCGCAGACGGCGCAGCTGGCCCTCGTGGTCCGTACCGGGGTTCTTGCGGGCGTCGCCGCAGCAGCAGCCGCGGCACACGGTGAGGGCGCAGGGGCGGGGACCGAGGGGACGTATCGCGGAAGTCACTCGACGATCTTGCCAGGCGCCGGGCGGATACGGGCGCGGGTGCGGGTGCGGGTACAGGCGCGGGTGCGGGTGCGGGCGCACATGCGGGTACGCCGGGGCGGACGCGGGGCGCTCACCCCGCCACCGGTACGGAGGACACGGACGGTGCCGCCTCCGCGCCCTCCCCCACCGCGTCCCGCGACCGCCGCTTCGCGATCACCGCACACACCATCAGCTGCATCTGGTGGAACAGCATCAGCGGCAGTACGGCCAGGCTCGCCTCCGCCCCGAACAGCACGCTCGCCATGGGAAGCCCCGCCGCCAGCGACTTCTTCGACCCGGCGAACTGGATCGCGATCCGGTCCGCCCGCCCGAAGCCGAGCCGCTTCGCCCCGTACCAGCTCAGCGCCAGCATCACCGCGAGCAGCACCGCCTCCACCCCCACCAGCGCGCCGAGCCGGCCGGGGCTCACCCGGTGCCAGATGCCCTCGGTCACGCCCTGGCTGAACGCGGTGTAGACGACGAGCAGGATCGAGCCGCGGTCCACATACCCGAGTGCCTTCTTGTGCCGCGCCAGGAAACCGCCGACCCACCGGCGCAGGAGCTGGCCCGCCGCGAACGGCACCAGCAACTGGAGCACGATCTTGAGCAGCGAGTCCGCCGAGAAGCCGCCCGCGCCGCCGCCGATCAGCAGCGCGGCGAGCAGCGGGGTCAGGAAGATCCCGACGAGGCTGGAGAAGGAACCCGCGCAGATCGCCGCCGGCACGTTGCCGCGTGCGATCGAGGTGAAGGCGATCGAGGACTGGATGGTCGAGGGGACCAGGCAGAGGAAGAGGAGGCCGCCGTACAGCTGAGGGGTGAGGACGTACGGGACGAGGCCCTTCGCCGCGAGGCCGAGCAGCGGGAAGAGCGCGAACGTGCAGGCCAGGACCGTCAGATGCAGGCGCCAGTGCCGGAGTCCGTCGAGTGCCTCACGGGTGGAGAGCCGCGCGCCGTACAAGAAGAACAGCAGCGCGACGGCCCCCGTCGAGAGCCCGCCCACGGCGTCGGCGGCCGTGCCGGACGCCGGCAGCAGTGCCGCGAGGACGACCGTTCCGATCAGCGTGAGGATGGAGAGATCGAAAGGCAGCCAGGACGGCAACTGCAACGTGCGGCGGCTCATGTGCTCCACTTGCTCTCGGTCCGGTACGTGCCCTCTCCATGGTCCACCTGATCCGGGCGATCGGGAATCCCGTACACCGCACTCACTGCCATCACGATCGGTGATGACCGACGGCGGTGGCCGCGCTACCGTCGCTCCATGTACGACCCGACCCAGCTCCGCACCTTCCTGGCGGTCGCCCAGACCCTGAGTTTCACCCGGGCCGCCCGGCGCCTCGGCCTGCGCCAGTCCACGGTGAGCCAGCACGTACGCCGGCTGGAGGAGGCGACGGGGCGCCGGCTGTTCACCCGCGACACGCACCGCGTGGAGCTGACGGTGGACGGCGAGGCGATGCTCGGTTTCGCCCGTACGATCCTGCGCGCCCACGAGCGGGCCGCGGCCTTCTTCACCGGGACCCGGCTGCGGGGGCGGCTGCGCTTCGGCGCGTCGGAGGACTTCGTACTGACCCGGCTGCCCGAAATCCTGGAGTCGTTCCGCCGGGACCACCCCGAGGTCGACCTGGAACTGACCGTCGAGCTGTCCGGCACCCTGCACCGGCGGCTGGAGGCGGGCCGGCTCGATCTGGTCCTGGCCAAGCGGCGGCCCGGCGACACCCACGGCGAGCTGGTGTGGCAGTCGACGCTGACGTGGATCGGCGCGCCGTCCCTGCGCCTCGATCCCGGCCGTCCGGTGCCGCTGATCGTCTTTCCGCCGCCCGGCATCACCCGGGCCCGCGCCCTGGAAGTGCTGGAGGAGGACGGCCGCCCCTGGCGCATCGCCTGGTACGAGCGCCAGCCTCACGCGGCCTGATCGCGGCGGCCCGCGCGGGGCTCGGCGTCATGCCCCACACCCGGGACCTGATCCCGCCGGGCCTGGCCCCCGTACCGGCGAAGGCGGGCCTGCCGGAGCTCGGCGGCGTGGACTTCGTCCTGCTGCACGGCCGCTGGCAGGCCGCCGCCCAGGAGGCGGCGGACGCGCTGGCGGCGGCGATCCTGGCGGGCGCGACGGCTGCACCGGCCCGCCGGTCAGTCGGCGTGACGCCGCCGGACAGCTCGACGACGTCGAGGACCGCGGGGGTCAGACCACAGTCCCGAGAGAAGCGGGCGCCCTTGAGGTGCGGGTTGAGGGAGGTGCGGGAGAGGACCTCGCCGGTGGCGAAGGAGCGGACGGCGAGTTCGCCGCCGCCGAGAGGGTGATCAACTGCCTGCCGTCCGCGGAGGCGCGACTTCGAGCACCCCGGCAGGAACCTCGGCCTGCCACAGGGGCGCTGCCGCCTGTCGCTGTGCGTGCCAGGCGACGATCCCTTCCGTCGTGGCCATGGCGGCGAGTCCCGACCTGGCGTCGAATTCGAAACCCGTGGCGTGGGACGGCCGAAGGGTCTCGGGCGCCGACAGCCCGTCATCGCGGGACACGACCGTCATCGTCCGCAGGTCCAGGGCGAACTGGGGCTCGGAGCCGCAGAGCGCGAGGACGGCACCTTCCCCCGACCGCATGTCGAAGTGATGGTTGGGCACCGGCACCGCGGTCATCGTCTCCCACTCCACCCGCTCCTCGTCGAGGCGCATGACACGCGCGACGGAGGTGGCCGCGGTCATGTCCATGAGAACGACCCCCCAGCTTCCGGAGTTGAGGTACAGAAGCTCGCCCGTCGACGGGGCTGTGAAGTGAGCGAGGACCTCAGCGGTACCGGGCACAACAACTTCGAACTCCAGCGTGGTGGAACGGCGGACGAGCACCGCCTGTCTCCCCTGCCAGCGGACCGATCCCGCGATGTTCTGAGGTACCACACCGCAGGCCGACGCCGTTCGCGCCTCGATGAGACGGCCCCCGCTCTTCGTGGCGTAGCCCCAGTTGCCCTCCCCCCAGGGGAAGACCGTGGCGTTCAGCTCGCTCCACCACGGCTCGTGCACCCGCGGGAGGGCATAACGGACGGACGGCGCGTCGGGAAGCCCTGTCGGCCAGTGCCACACGGTGGTGAGCGCCTGGACACTCAGTGCCCCACTCGGATGAGCCACGACAGTTGCCGGCCGGAGCCCCGCCCCCAGGAGCTCGTCCCCGCCCATTACCGCCGCGGTGAAATCAGCCCCGGACTTGTCAATGTCCCCCAACCGGGCGCCGTCCAGGCGGGCACGCCTGAGATCGGCACCGGCCAGCGAGATCTTCGCCTCGTGGGAACCCGGTGCGAATCCACCGAGGTTCGCCCCTGCCAGGTTCGCGCGGAATGCGCAGCACGCGTACAGATTCCGTGGAGATTCCCGCGCACCGTACTCACCCCGGCGCCAGAAGCACGCGCGGGCCTTGTCCGTGCGATCGTGTTTCACCTGCTGACCTGTGCGTACACATATGAATTCGGATTTTGCGACCCACTCCCGCGGCCGGGCACCGTGGGGTACCGTCACGGCGCTGTGCGGAGCGCCACAAGGAGTAGTCATTGCGCGAGTTCACTGTTCCACCCCTGGTGACGGCGCCTCAGGTCGGCGGACTGGCGGACGCCGTCTTCGACCACGCCGGGCAGGACCCGCACCGTGTCGCGCTCGGACGCAAGGGCGAGGACGGGCACTGGCACGACGTGTCGGCGGGCCGGTTCCGTGACGAGGTGCTGGCCGTCGCCAAGGGGCTGCTGGCACACGGTGTGCGGTTCGGCGACCGTGTCGCGATCATGTCACGTACACGCTACGAGTGGACCCTCTTCGACTTCGCGCTCTGGACGGTCGGGGCCCAGCCGGTGCCGGTCTACCCCACCGCCTCCGCCGACCAGGTCTTCTGGACCCTGTACGACGCCGGGGTGACGGCCTGCGTGGTCGAGCACGAGGACCACGCGATGACCGTCGGCTCGGTGATCGACCGGCTGCCGATGCTGGGGCGCCTGTGGCAGCTGGACGCGGGCGCCGAGGCGGAACTGGTCCTGGCGGGGGCGGACATCGACGACGAGGTGGTGCACCGCCACCGGCGGGCGGTGACGCCGGATTCGGTGGCGACGGTGATCTACACGTCCGGCACCACGGGCCGGCCCAAGGGCTGTGTGCTCACGCACGCCAACTTCATGTACGAGTGCGACACCCTGCTGGCCCGCTGGGAGTCGGTGTTCCACTCCACACCCGGCGACGAGGCGGCGACCCTGCTGTTCCTGCCGCTCGCGCACGTCTTCGGACGGATGGTCGAGGTCGCGGCGGTGCGCGGGCGGGTCAGGTTCGGGCACCAGCCGGTGCTCGCGGCGCAGGCGCTGATGCCGGACCTGGCGGCCTTCCGGCCCACGTTCATCCTGGCCGTGCCGTACATCTTCGAGAAGGTCTGCGCCGGCGCGCGGCGCAAGGCGGAGGCGGACGGGAAGGCCGGGGTTTTCGACAAGGCCGTCGAGGTGGCGGTGCGGTACGCCGAGGCGCAGGAGCACCGCGCCTTCGGCACCGGCCCCGGGCCTTCCGCAGCGCTCCGGCTCCAGCACCGGTTCTTCGAGAAGACGGTGTACGTGAAGGTGCGCGAGGCCATGGGCGGGCGCGTACGGCACGCGATGTCCGGCGGCTCGGGCATGGAGCGGCGGCTCGGCCTGTTCTTCGCGGGCGCGGGCGTGACGATCTTCGAGGGGTACGGGCTCACCGAGTCGACGGCGGCCGCGACCGCCAACCCGCCCGAGCGCACCCGCTTCGGCACGGTGGGGCTCCCACTGCCCGGTACGACGGTCCACATCGCGGACGACGGGGAGATCTGGCTGCACGGCGGCCAGGTCTTCTCCGGATACCTGAACGACCCCAAGGCCACCGACGCCGTACTGCACGAGGGCTGGCTGGCCACGGGGGACATCGGCGCGCTGGACGAGGACGGCTACCTGACGATCACCGGGCGGAAGAAGGAGATCCTGGTCACGTCGGGCGGCAAGAGCGTGTCGCCGATCGGCCTGGAGGAGCGGGTCCGGGCCCATCCGCTGGTGGCCCAGTGCATCGTCGTCGGCAACGACAGACCGTACATCGCGGCGCTCGTCACCCTCGACCAGGATGCCGTGGACCACTGGCTCCAGATGCGCAACAAGCCGCCGCTGGCCCCGGCCGACCTGGTGCGCGATCCCGACCTGGAGACGGAGGTACGGCGTGCGGTGGTGGCCGCGAACACGCTGGTCTCGCAGACCGAGTCGATCCGTACGTTCCGGATACTGGCCCACCAGTTCAGCGAGGAGCACGGGCTGCTGACCCCCTCGCTCAAGCTCAAGCGCAAGGCGATCGAGGCGGCGTACGCGGTGGAGGTCGAAGCGCTTTACCGCTGACGGGAATGTGCGGGGCTCCGTGATCGTTGACGGGGGGAGTACCAACCGACGACGTAAGGATCGATCGCTCGTGAGCAAGGCCCCCTCCCTCACTTTGAACAACGGCGTCGAGATGCCCCAGCTCGGTTTCGGCGTCTGGCAGGTGCCTGACGACGAGGCCGAGAAGGCCGTCGGAACCGCGATCCAGGCCGGGTACCGCTCCATCGACACGGCCGCGATCTACGAGAACGAGACGGGCACCGGCAAGGCCATCGCCTCCTGCGGTGTCGCCCGTGACGAGCTGTTCATCACGACGAAGCTCTGGAACACGGAGCAGGGTTACGACTCCACGCTGCGCGCCTTCGACAGCTCGCTGGCGAAGCTCGGCCTGGACTACGTCGACCTGTACCTGATCCACTGGCCGCTGCCGGCCAAGGACGCGTACGTGGACACGTACAAGGCCTTCGAGAAGATCTACGCGGACGGTCGCGCCAAGGCGATCGGCGTCTCCAACTTCCTTCCCGAGCACCTCGAGCGTCTGATCGGCGAGACCTCGGTCGTCCCGGCCGTCAACCAGATCGAGCTCCACCCGCAGCTTCAGCAGGAGGCGTCCCGCGCCTTCCACGCCCAGCACTCCATCGCGACCGAGGCGTGGTCGCCGCTCGGGCAGGGCAAGGGCCTGCTGGAGGTCCCGACGGTCGTCGCCGTGGCCCGCAAGCACGGCAGGACCCCGGCCCAGGCGGTGCTGCGCTGGCACCTCCAGATCGGCAACGTCGTGATTCCCAAGTCCGTGACGCCCTCCCGGATCGAGGAGAACCTCGACGTCTTCGACTTCGAGCTGGACGCCGACGACCTGGCTGCCTTCGCCGCGCTCGACGAGGAAAGGCGCCTCGGCCCCGACCCGGCGACCTTCGACTTCGGCGCCTGACGCGGAGCGCGGAGCCGGAGTCCGGAGCGCAGCACAAAACCGGAACTCGACGGCGCCTGCCGGACTCGGTCCGGCAGGCGCGTTCGCCGTCCACAATTGTCTCGACTGCCTCGACTGCCTGAAGGAGCAAGAGACATGAGCGGGGAATCCCGGGAGCCGCGGCTCAAGGTCATCGAGGAAGGACCGTACGGCTGCGCAATGTCGGCAGCGGACTGCTCCTGGAGGTGTACGGCGGCGGCAGGGGCAGCGGCGTCAACGTCCAGCAGGGCAAGGACACCGGCGCGCGGCGCAGCAGTGGGAGGTGTCGGCCGTGCACAGTGGCGGCGGCCTCTACCACCTGGTGAACGCCGCGAGCGGCAAGCGGCTCGACGTGGCCGGGGCCTCCACCGAGAACGGCGCCAACGTCCAGCAGTGGAAGGCCAACAACTTCGGCGCCCAGGAGTGGATCATCGAGCAGCACCTGGACGCACCGGGCACGGTCACGCTGATCAGCTACGTCAGCGGGCTGCTGCTGGAGGTCGCTGACGGCAGCATGGACGACGGCGCGAACGTGCAGCAGTGGGAGGACACCGACTCCCCCGGCCAGTGGTGGCAGCTGGAGCCGGTGGTCACCCTTTAGGACCGGTCCGTCGGCCGGTCAGACGCGGTGCGCGAGGTGCAGGGTGCGCGCCTTCAGCAGGAACATGTCCGGACGCTGCGCCAGCCCCGCCGCGTCCTGCGCGTCCAGCAGCCGGTCCAGCGTCGCGGTGTCGTCGGCCGTCAGGCGTTCGGCGAACACGTCGCGCTCCCGCCGCTGAAGGTCTCGACGACCATCTCGCGCGCCGCGGCCGGCAGCGGCCGGCCGGCGCAAGGGTCAGCAGGAACGAGCGGCTGCCGGTCCGGGGGTCAGCCCGGCGGCGGCCAGCAGCGCGCTCCAGTCCTCCACCTCGGCCTTCGCGCCGGGCAGCGCCTCCCGCATCGCGGTGAACCACTCGACCGACACGGCCTCCAGTCGCGCCTCCAGGCCCGGCCTGCCGATCCCGATGTCACGGGGCAGGTGGCGCGCCGGCAGGCCGCCTTCGAACAGGGCCACCGCTCCGCCGGGCCGCAGCAGTCCGGCGAAGCCGGTGAGGGCCGCGCGCTGGTCACCGACGTGGTGCAGGGAGTTGGAGGCCCAGACCAGGTCGCTTCGCCCAACGAGCCCAGTTCGCCGGGGACTTCGGCGGCAATGGTACGTACCCGCTCCCCCAGCCCGGACCGCTCCGCCCGCACCCGGGCGCGTTCCAGGAGCGCCGGGGTGCTGTCGACGGCCACGACCTCCGCGTCCGGGAACGCCTCGGCGAGCAGGCAGGTGATCAGTCCGGGGCCGCTGCCGATGTCCAGGACGCGGCGTACGCCCTGCGGCCCCCGGAAGCGCTCGGCGATCCAGGTGGCGGCCTGCTCGTACACCGGACGGTGCACCTCGGCCTCGTGCTCCAGGTGCGTGGCGAGCGCGTCCCAGTCGAAGTCGGTGGCGTGGTGGCCAGGGCCGTGACCGTGGTCGCGGCGGTGACCGTGACCGGCACTGTGGTGGTCGCTGTGGGTCGTCATACCTCCACCTTCCCGCCGGATCGCTCCCGCGGCGAATCTTCTTGCCGCTTCGGCAAAACGCCGCCCCTCCGGCGCTCCCGCGAGGCGGTGGCAGCCGGCGCGCGGGGCGTCTTCACGGCCGACGGCGAGAAGGCCCGGCCCACCGGCCGGGTCCCGGCTCACCGACCGGGTCATGGGCTTCACCCGCCGGACATGGCCTGCCGACCGTGCCGGCCGTCCCGGGTGCGACGCAGAGGTGTGACGCAGATGTATTGCTGAGGCGAACCGGCGGCCATAGCTTGCGGGCATGGAGTTGGAGCTGCGCCACCTGCGGACCGTACGGGCCATCGCCGACGCCGGAAGTCTCACCAAGGCGGCGGCGTCCCTCGGGCTGGCGCAGCCCCGCGCTCAGCACGCAGCTGCGGCGGATCGAGAAGGCGCTCGGCGGCCCCCTCTTCGACCGCGACCACACCGGTTCGCGGCCCACTCCGCTCGGTGAACTGGTGCTGGAGCGGGCGCGGGTGCTGCTGCCCGCGGTCCGTGAACTCCAGGAGGACGCGGTCCGTTTCGCCAACACCTGGGCGAACATCCAGCGCTTCCGGCTCGGCGGTACGCACGGGCCGCTGCTGGGCGGCCTGGTCGACCGGCTGGCGACCGCCCTCCCCACGACGCCCGTCACCACGTACACCACCTGGTCGGTGGGTGAGATCAGCACGATGCTGATCGAGGGCAGGCTGGACTTCGGGCTGATCGGGACCTGCGGGCAGAGCTCACCGCCCGCGACGGACCGGCTGACCTGGCAGCTCGTCGGGGTCGATCCGGTCTTCGTGATGCTGCCCGAGTCACATCGGCTCGCGGACAGAACGGAGTTGGAGCTGGGGTGGCTGGCCGGGGAGTGCTGGACGGACGTGCCGGGCGAGGGCTGCTTCGCGGACTGTTTCGCCGCGCCTGCGCGCGGGCCGGTTTCGCCCCGGTGTCGGTGTACGAGACGGACACGGCGTCCTGCGTCCACCTCGTCCAGGTGGGACGGGCGGTGGGCCTGTGCCGGGCGACGTTCCCGCCGACGCCGGGCATCGTCACACGTCCGCTGGCCGGGGCGCCGCTCAGCTGGCGCCACCTGCTGGGCTGGCATCCGGGGGCGCCGGCGGCCGACGCGGCGGTGACGGTGAGCGGACACACGCGCGGGGCGTACGCCGATGCGGTGGGCGCGCAAGAGCTACCCGGCGTGGCTGGCGTCCCACCCGCGCTTCGGCGCGACGTCCTGACCGGCCCCCGCCGCCGGCCGGGCGCCAGCCCCCTCCCCGCGCAGCCCGCGGAGCGAGGGGGCGGGCGCCCGGCCGCGTCAGCTCGCCCCGTGTCCCGGCGCGATGTCCTCGACCCGGCGTGCGAGCTCGAAGTCGAGTTCGGTCACGGCGCCTCCCACGCTGTGCGTGTTGACGGTCAGCGCCACGGTGTTGTAGCCGAGCGTCAGGTCGGAGTGGTGGTCCAGCTCGTCCTGGATCCCGGCGACATGGACGACCAGCGCGGCGGCCGCGAAGTGCGTGCCGAGCCGGTACGTACGGGCGATCCGGTCGCCGTCCAGCGACCAGCCCGGAAGTTCACGGAGACGGTCCTCGATCTCCTTCTGCGACAACGGCTCAGTGGGCATGGGGAAGCTCCCTCCACGATGCGGTGTTGCTGGTCAGCCTGCCACTTCCGGCCGGAACGGGCACGCGCGACCGCGGGTCGGTTACCGTCTTGTCCCATGACAACTGTCGCGGTCGACAAGGGTGTGGGCGCGCTCCTTCGCGGCTGGCGCGAGCAGCGCCGGCTGAGTCAGCTGGAGCTCGCCCTGCGCGCGGATTCGTCCGCCCGGCACATCAGCTTCATCGAGACCGGCAGGTCGCGTCCGAGCGAGGAGATGGTGCTGCGCCTGGCCGAGCACCTCGACGTACCGGTGCGGGAGCGCAACGCCCTGCTGCTGGCGGCCGGTTACGCCCCTCAGTACGCCGAGACCTCGCTCGACGACCCGGCGCTGGGCGCCCTGCGGGAGGGCATCGGGCAACTGCTGGCGGGATACGAGCCCTACCCCGCCCTCGTCGTCGACGGCTCGTACACCGTCGTCGCCGCGAACCGCGGGATCATGATGCTGCTCGACGGCGTGCCGGAGCACCTCCTCGCGCCCCCGCTGAACGCGATGCGGCTCACCCTCCACCCGGAGGGCCTCGCCTCGCGGATCCGCAATCTGCCGGAGTGGCGCGGGCATCTCCTGGCGCAGATGGAGCGCCAGATCGCGCTGGCCAGGTCACCGGCGCTGCGCGCGCTGTACGACGAGGTGGCGGCCTATCCCGTGCCGGAGCCCGGGCCGGGAGAGGCGCCGCGCCCGGAGGATCCGCCGTACCCGTACTTCGCGCTGCCGCTCCAGGTCGAGCACGACGGCCAGGTGCTGTCGTTCGTCTCGTCGATCTCGACCTTCAACACGCCGATGGACGTGACGGTCGCCGAGCTGGCCATAGAGACGTTCCTCCCGGCCGACCCGGCGACGGTCAAGTACCTCCGGTCGCTGTCCACCTGAGCGGGCGGCCACTCACACCGGCCGCCCGCCCCGGCCCCTCACCCCCTGGCGCGCAGCGCGAGGTGCTGGAGCCCGGCGAATCCGGCGACGGTGGCGGCCTGCACCGGAATCCAGAACGTCCCGGCGGCTGTCGGCGAGAACCACAGCACGAGCGCGGCGAGACTGACCACGGCCCACACCAGGTTGGCCTCGATGACGGCCTTGACGGGGAAGGCGGCGGGCTGCCGGCGCGAGGCGAGGTGTCCGACCCCCGCCCCGAACAGCACGAGGAACACCCCGATGGCGAGCAGCTGCCCGGAGTCGACCCCGAGGAGCCGTCCGACGGGGCCGGATGCGGCGACGTACACGAGCCCGTTGGTGGTGGTGACCACGGCGTCGAGCGCGAGGAAGCGGCGCAGCATCGTCTGCGGGTCGGTGGTGCGGGACAGGTTGGCGAGCAGGGTTGCGGACATGACGCGTCAGCCTCCGTCGGGGTCGTACGGACCGGAAGGGGCCGGAGGCCGGGCGGAGTGCGCCGCCCGGACCCCGGTGACCGCAACGATGCCGGGCCTGCGGGAGGGGGTCGATTACCCCGGGGGTAATGCGGCAGCGGGACGCCCCTCGTACGGCGCCGGATGGAATGCCGCCGCGGGGCGGGCGTGGTGTGCTGGTCGCGGACGAGGCCGTCGGCGCGGCGGCGGGGAGGGACCGGACCTGTTCACACGGAGGAGACCCCCGATGGCGATTTTCATGCAGGCCGAACTGGCGGGCGTGACGACCGAGCAGTACGACGAGCTGCACGCCAGGCTCCGGTCGCTTCCCGGCAACCCCTTCGAGGGCTGTCTGGCGCACGTCGCCGTCCCGACCGGATCCGGCCTGCGGATCTTCGATCTGTGGGAGTCCGAGCAGGCCCTGCGGCGGTTCAACGAGACCGTCATGCCGGTCGCGGCGGAGGTCGGCATCCCGCAGGGCGGCATGCCGCAGACCTCGCAGGTGCACAACTACTGGGTGCCGGGGATGTAGGCGGCCGGAGCACCCCGGCGGCCGCTCCGGAAAATTCTTCGGAGAATTCCGGGCGGGCTGTCGATCCTGGTGTCTCCCGTTCGACGCAGGGGTGAGAGGCGGGGAAAGCCCCCGCCCTCCCGCACCGAGGAGTCACCGTGCCGCGCTTCCTGACGCTGATCCGCATCGACGAGCAGAACGCCCCCGCCGAAGGCCCCAGCCCCGAACTCGTGGAGCGCATGGGCGCGCTGTTCGAGGAGATCACCAAGGCCGGGGTCATGCTGGACACGGCCGGGCTCACACCGACCTCCGAGGGCACCAGGGTCACCTGGTCCGGCGGGAAGACGAGCTACACCGACGGGCCCTTCACCGAGAGCAAGGAAGTCATCGGCGGTTACTCCATCATCCAGGCCAAGAACAAGGCCGAGGCGGTGGAGTGGACCAAGCGGTTCCTCCAGACCCACGAGGACTACTGGACCATCACCGCCGAGGTCCGCGAGATCACCGAGGGCTGATCCGGCCGCGCTTGCCCCGTACCCGTACGGCTGCTCTGATAAGTGGCCGTGACAGCAGCAAGCGACGTGACCGAGACGGTCGAAGCGGTGTTCAGGATCGAGTCCGCGCGGATCATCGCAGGTGTCGCCCGCATCGTGCGGGACGTGGGCATCGCCGAGGAGCTCGCGCAGGACGCCCTGGTCGCCGCACTGGAGCAGTGGCCGGAGTCAGGTGTCCCGGACAGGCCGGGCGCCTGGCTCATGGCCACCGCCAAACACCGCGCGATCGATCTCGTACGCCGCAAGGAGACGTACGCGCGCAAGCTGGCGGAGGTGGGACGGGCACTGGAGGACGTGCCGCCGCCCGGGCCGGCGGACGCCGACGCCGACGGCATCGACGACGACCTGCTGCGGCTGATCTTCACCGCGTGCCATCCGGTCCTGTCGACGGAGGCCCGGGTCGCGCTCACGCTGCGGCTGCTGGGCGGGCTGACGACGCAGGAGATCGCCCGCGCGTTCCTGGCCTCGGAGCCTGCGGTCGCCCAGCGGATCGTGCGCGCGAAACGGACGCTCGCCAAGGCCGGGGTGCCCTTCGAGGTCCCGTACGGCGCCGAACGGGCGGCCCGCGTCGAGTCGGTCCTCGAAGTCATCTACCTGGTGTTCAACGAGGGGTACTCCGCGACGGCCGGCGACGACCTGGTGCGTCCGGCCCTGTGCGAGGACGCGCTGCGGCTTGCGCGCGTCCTCGCGACGCTGATGCCCGGGGAGCCCGAAGTCCACGGTCTGGCCGCGCTCCTGGAGCTCCAGGCGTCGCGCATCGCGGCCCGCACGGGCCCCGGCGGCGAGCCGGTGCTGCTCGCCGACCAGAACCGCGCCAGGTGGAACCGCATGCTCGTCCGCCGCGGCATCGAGGCCCTGCGACGCGCGGGCCTCGGACCGTACTCCGTCCAGGCCGCGATCGCCGCGTGCCACGCGCAGGCGATCCGCTACGAGGACACGGACTGGGCGACGATCGCCACACTGTACGGCCGGCTGGCGGCGCTGGTCCCGTCCCCCGTGGTGGAGCTGAACCGGGCGGTCGCCGTCTCGATGTCGGAGGGACCGGCGGCCGGCCTGACGCTGGTGGACGCCCTGGCCGACGAGCCGTCCTTGAAGGACTACCACTTGCTGCCGAGCGTCCGGGGCGACCTGCTGGAGCGTCTGGGGCGGGGAGAGGACGCGCGCGCGGAGTTCGAGAGGGCGGCTTCCCTGACCCGCAACGCGCGGGAACGGGAACTGCTGCTGAAGCGGGCCGACACAGCGGGGACGCGCCCCGGGCACCAGCTCATCGACGCCGAGAACAACATGTGATCCGCTCCACCGCACACCGTCGTCCGTCCCCGCATCCGCCGGGGGCGGGCGATGTGCCGTCCTGCACCCCGAAGGCGGGCTCGCTGGCTTACGATCACCGCTGACGGCTCGGTCTTCCCCACCGACGTCCGCCCCCGCCCCATGGAGGTCAACCGTGTCCAGGACGGCAAAGGGCCACCGCGCCCGCCGCTTCCGTACCCTCGCCGCCGCCGGTTCCTCGGCAGCCGGACTGTTCCTCGCCGTCGGCTGTTCCTCGGGCGACGAAGGGCCGGGCGAGGCCGCCGGGGGCGTACCCGTGGTCGAGAAGGGCAAGCTGACCACCTGCACCCACCTGCCGTACCCCCCTTTCCAGTCGGAACAGGGCGGCGAGGTCGTCGGCTTCGACGTGGCGCTCGTCGACCTCGTGGCCGAGAACCTCGAGGTCGAGCAGAAGATCCTCGACACCCCGTTCGAGAACTTCAAGACGGGCGCGTTCCTCAACTCCGGCGAGTGCGACCTCGCCGCCGCCGGCATGACCATCACCGACGAGCGCAAGAAGAACGTCGACTTCTCCGTGCCGTACTTCGATGCCACCCAGGCGCTGCTGGCGACCAGGAAGAGCGGCGTCACCTCGCTGGACGAGGTCAAGTCCGGGAAGAAGAAGCTCGGGGCGCAGGCGGAGACGACCGGCGAGAGCTACGCCACGAGCAAGGGCTTCGACCCGGTGGCGTTCGAGAGTTCCGACGCCGTACTGAACGGGCTGCGCACCGGTCAGGTCGACGCCGTCGTCATCGACTACCCCGTCGTGCAGGGCTGGCTCAAGGACAAGGCCAACGCCGACGCGTTCGTCCTCGGCCAGAACATCGAGACCGGTGAGAAGTACGGGTTCTCGGTGAAGAAGGGCAACACCAGGCTGAAGGCCGCCATCGACAAGGCCATCACCGACGCCAGGGCCGACGGCACGTACAAGAAGCTCTACGAGAAGTGGATCGGACCGATGCCCAAGGTCCAGTCGTGACCTCTCGTCTCTCCAGGCGGCAGCGGCGCCGCATCTCGCAGGGCATCCAGTACGCCCTCTTCGTGGCGGTCCTGGTCCTGGTCGGCCTGCTGGCCGACTGGGACACGCTGCAGAACCAGTTCGCGCAGAAGGACCTGGTCGCGGAGCTCTTCCCGGAGATCATCACCATCGCCCTGCGCAACACGGTGGTGTACACCCTCTCCGGGTTCGCGTTCGGGCTGGTGCTCGGCCTGGTCGTCGCGCTGATGCGGCTGTCGTCCGTGGCCCCCTACCGGTGGGTCGCGAGCGTCTACATCGAGATCTTCCGCGGCCTGCCCGCCCTGCTGATCCTCATCTTCGTGGGCGTCGCGGTGCCGCTCGCGTTCCCGGGGACCGAGATTCCCGGCGGTACGTACGGCAAGGTCGCCCTCGGCCTCGGTCTGGTCGCCGCCGCCTACATGGCCGAGACCATCAGGGCGGGCATCCAGGCCGTGCCCAAGGGGCAGATGGAAGCGGCCCGCTCGCTGGGCTTCTCGCACGCCCGGGCGATGGTTTCGGTGATCATCCCGCAGGCGCTGCGCATCGTCATCCCGCCGCTGACCAACGAACTCGTCCTGCTGTTCAAGGACTCCTCGCTGGTGCTGTTCCTCGGCATCACCCTCAATGAGCGGGAACTGACCAAGTTCGGCAGGGACCTGGCCAGCCAGACCGCCAACTCCACCCCGATCCTCGTCGCGGGGCTGTGCTACCTGATCGTGACGGTGCCGCTGAGCTTCGTGGTGCGCCGCCTGGAAGCCCGCGCCGACAAGGCCAAGTGAGGACGAGCCGATGCCACAGCCCGAGATCGAGATCCGCGCCCTGCACAAGTCGTTCGGGGACAACCACGTCCTGCGCGGCATCGACCTGGAGGTCGCCCGGGGCGACGTGGTGTGCGTCATCGGGCCCTCCGGCTCGGGCAAGTCGACGCTGCTGCGCTGCGTGAACCTGCTGGAGGAGCCCAGCAAGGGCCAGGTCTTCGTCGGCGGTACGGAAGTCACCGACATCGAGGTCGACATCGACGCGGTGCGCCGCCGCATCGGCATGGTCTTCCAGCAGTTCAACCTCTTCCCGCACGTCACCGTGACCGAGAACCTCACCCTGCCCCAGCGGCGGGTGCTGGGCCGGGGCAAGGCCGAGGCCGCCGAGGTGGCCCGGGAGAACCTGGAGCGCGTCGGACTCGCCGACAAGGCCGACGCCTACCCGGCGCAGCTGTCCGGCGGGCAGCAGCAGCGGGTGGCCATCGCCCGCGCGCTGGCCATGGGGCCCGAGGTGATGCTCTTCGACGAGCCCACCTCCGCGCTCGACCCGGAGCTCGTCGGCGACGTGCTCGCGGTCATGCGGGTGCTCGCCTCGGAGGGCATGACGATGATGGTCGTCACCCACGAGATGAGCTTCGCCCGGGAGGTCGCCGACCGGGTCGTGTTCATGGACGGCGGGGTGATCGTCGAGGAGGGCCCGGCGGCGCAGGTCGTGGGCGATCCGCGGCACCCGCGCACCCGGCACTTCCTCGACCGCATCCTGGACCCGTCCGCCGCCGCGGCGCCGGGCTCGGGCACCGGCGGGCCCGCGGCGGGCTGACCGCCGCGGGCGGGGGCGCCGCCACGCCGGGTGAGCGAAACGCGCATCACGTCTGTGAGGATCTCCCGGCCGGGAGGCGGCACCGTGGCACAGGTGGTGATCATCGGGGACGACCTCACCGGCAGCAGTGCCGCCGGCTCCCCTCCGCGCGGCTCGGCCTGTGCACCGTGGCCGCCGGCGGGGCCGGGGCGGAGGCCGGACGTCCGGAGCGGTTCAGCGAGCGTCGGGTAGCAGTGCGCCGGGGCGTCCGGGAGGTCCAGCTCCGGGCGCCAGGCGCGCAGTACGGACGCCGACGGTACGAAGAGGTCCCCGGGCACGTCGTCCACCCCGAACCACTCCCACCGCACGATCTTGTGCGGCTCGGCGACGGCGCGTGCCCGTGGCGCTCTCCAGCACCGCGGCGGCCGTGACGCGGGTGACGCCGCCGGCGCGTCCATGAGTACGGCGACGACGCGGACCGCGGCGGCGTCGGCGCGCAGCGAGGTCTTCTCCGCCAGCTCGCGCACCGCGGCCTCCTCGAAGCTCTCGCCGGGGTCGACCTTGCCGCCGGGGAGCTCCCAGCGGCCGTCGTGCGCTAGGCCCAGCAGGACGCGGCCCCCCGGGCCGGCGACGACGACTCCTACGCCGGTGAGGCCGTTCGGCGCGGGGCGGGCCCGCTCGGGGCGCTCGGGCCGCTCGGCGGCGGCAGCGGGGTGGGCCGTCATGTGTACCTCCTGGTCCAAAACGGGCGCGGGGTGCCCGAGGGAGGGTAGCGGGCGCAGGGGGCCCGGGGCGGCGGGATGCGCCGG
>RHMC01000117.1 GCA_003719395.1 Streptomyces altiplanensis | reverse complement strand
TGTCGAAGCTGCGCCACCCGTCGCGCTCGCAGGTCCTGCGCGACTACCTCGACTAGGCCGTACCTGGTCGTTCACCGCCCGGACCGAGGGCCCGGAGCCTCGTACGCGAGACTCCGGGCCCCCGGCTTTCAGGGGTGCGGCGCACCGCCGTTCGGCCGACGCTGGGGATGTCATTGCAGCGCCGAACCAGGAGGCCGAATGCGTCGCTCTTCTACCGGATCTCTGACAGGGGCGGTGGCCCTGGCGGCCACGGCCCTCATAACGCCGCACGTCTCGGGTGGTACCGCCGCCGCCGACGGCGTGGTGATCGGGGGCCGGCCGGTGCAGGTCTCCGAGACGCCCTGGGTGGTGGCACTGGCCAGTCGTGACCGGTTCGGAGGTACGCGGGCGGGGCAATTCTGCGGGGGAGTGCTGGTGGCGCCGGACAGGGTGATGACGGCGGCGCACTGCGTGAGCAAGGAGGTCCTCGGCGTACCGCTCGGCCAGGTGCGCGACCTGAAGGTCGTCGCGGGCCGCAGTGAACTGGCGGGTTCGGGGGGCCAGGAGATCGCGGTGAGTGACGCGCAGATCGATCCGGAGTACGACGCCGGGACGAACACGGGAGACTTCGCGATGCTCACGCTGTCGGCCTCGCTTCCCGCGCATCACGCCATCAGGGCCGCAGGGCCGGGAGACGCGGCGTACACGCCGGGCACGAGCGCGGTCGTCTACGGCTGGGGGGACACGACCGGCACCGGAACCTACGCGTCCGAGCTGCATGCCGCGCCGGTGGAGGTGCTGCCCGACAGCACCTGTGAGAGCGCCTACCCGAAAAGCACCTACGGGACGTACAGCGCGGACACGATGCTGTGCGCCGGGGACCCGGAGGGGGGCCACGACGCGTGCCAGGGGGACAGCGGCGGGCCACTGGTGGCCGACGGCCGGCTGATCGGGCTCGTCTCCTGGGGGAGCGGCTGCGGTCAGGCCCAGAGCCCCGGGGTGTACGCACGCCTCTCGGCGGCCCCCGGAACATGGACCACCAGAGGCTGATTACGCTTGAAGCGTACGAGAACGGGCGGCCTCCCCCGAGGTTTCCGGGGGGACCGCCCGTCGACCGGTCTGTAACCGGCCCTTGGCTCGTCGTAATGGCGAGGTATCAGCGTTCCTCGTCTTCCGGGGACGGCGGCACGGGGGTCAGCCGGTCTGTCTCGTCCTGTATTTCCGCGGCGATCTTCTTGAGTTCCGGCTCGAACTTGCGACCGTGGTGGGCGCAGAAGAGCAGTTCGCCGCCGCTGGCCAGGACAACGCGCAGGTAGGCCTGGGCGCCGCATCGGTCGCATCGGTCAGCGGCCGTCAGGGGGGTCGCGGGGGTCAGAACAGTAGTCACGTCGCCTCTTCTCTAGCTCGACGAGCTGTCGTACCAGGGTCAACATCCAACCAGGCCGAAAACGTTCCCGCTCGTGGCTTTTCCTTGAAAATTCTTCCGAAGGTGGCTGTCTGCTGCCGGTTAGCGGCGAAGGAGCCGTATTGCGTCGCTCTACGGTTTCGCGTCGGTTATTGGTGGTCTGCCCTCCCGGCTGGCTTGCCGGTTGTTCATGAGGACGTGCCCGGAGCCTAAATGGTTCATGCCTAGAAGGGAACGTGATGTCCACGTCACCCCTTCGAGGGATCGAACGTGCATGCGACTCTGGACTAGCATGAGTTTTCCTGAGGGTGGCGTTACATCGGCTCTACCAGGCCTCGGTACCCTCTGACCGGCGACCCACGCCGGGCCCGTACCCCATCGGGACACATTTGAAATTCAGCGAGGAGCGAACCGCGTGACCGCCGAGACGTCCGTGCCGTCCACTGCGCTTCTGACCGGTGCAGACCGTGACGGCTCCAACTACACCGCGCGGCACCTGCTCGTCCTCGAGGGGCTCGAGGCCGTCCGCAAGCGCCCTGGCATGTACATCGGGTCCACCGACAGCCGCGGCCTCATGCACTGCCTCTGGGAGATCATCGACAACTCCGTCGACGAAGCCCTCGGTGGTTACTGCGACCACATCGAGGTCGTCCTGCACGAGGACGGCTCGGTGGAGGTCCAGGACAACGGCCGTGGCATCCCGGTCGACGTGGAGCCCAAGACGGGCCTGTCCGGCGTCGAGGTCGTGATGACCAAGCTGCACGCCGGCGGCAAGTTCGGCGGCGGCTCGTACGCGGCCTCCGGCGGTCTGCACGGCGTCGGCGTCTCCGTCGTCAACGCCCTCTCCGCCCGCCTGGACGTCGAGGTCGACCGCAACAGCGCGACGCACGCCATCAGCTTCCGGCGAGGCGTCCCCGGCATGTTCACCGAGTCGGGCCCCGACTCCCCCTTCGACCCGGCGAACGGCCTGCGCAAGGTCAAGCGGGTCCCCAAGACGCGCACCGGCACGCGTGTGCGCTACTGGGCCGACCAGCAGATCTTCCTCAAGGACGCCAAGCTCGGCCTGGAGACGCTGTACCAGCGCGCCCGCCAGACGGCCTTCCTCGTCCCCGGCCTGACCATCGTCGTACGCGACGAGCGCGCCCTGGAGGGCGAGGGCAAGACCGAGGAGATCTTCCGCTTCGACGGCGGCATCAGCGAATTCTGCGAGTACCTCGCGCAGGACAAGGCCATCTGCGACGTTCTGCGGCTGTCCGGGCAGGGCACCTTCAAGGAGACCGTGCCGGTCCTCGACGACCGCGGGCACATGACGGCCACCGAGGTCACCCGCGAGCTCGGCGTGGACATCGCGCTGCGCTGGGGCACGGGGTACGACACCACCGTCAGGTCCTTCGTCAACATCATCGCCACCCCCAAGGGCGGCACCCACATCTCCGGCTTCGAGCGGTCCCTCACCAAGACCGTCAACGAGGCGCTGCGCTCGGCCAAGCTGCTGCGCGTCGCCGAGGACGACGTCGTCAAGGACGACGTCATGGAGGGCCTCACCGCGGTCGTCACGGTGCGGCTGGCGGAGCCGCAGTTCGAGGGCCAGACGAAGGAGATCCTCGGCACCTCGGCGGCCGCGCGGATCGTCGGCAATGTCGTCGCCAGGGAACTCAAGACGTTCCTGACCTCCACCAAGCGGGACGCCAAGCAGCAGGCGCGCTCGGTCATGGAGAAGGCCGTCGCTGCCGCGCGGACGCGCATCGCGGCCCGCCAGCACAAGGAGGCGCAGCGTCGCAAGACCGCGCTGGAGTCCTCCTCGCTGCCGGCCAAGCTCGCCGACTGCCGCAGCGACGACGTGGAGCGCAGCGAGCTCTTCATCGTCGAGGGGGACTCCGCGCTCGGCACGGCCAAGCTCGCCCGGAACTCCGAGTTCCAGGCGCTGCTGCCCATCCGGGGCAAGATCCTCAACGTCCAGAAGTCTTCCGTCTCGGACATGCTCAAGAACGCCGAGTGCGGCGCCATCATCCAGGTCATAGGAGCGGGCTCCGGGCGGACCTTCGACCTGGACGCCGCGCGCTACGGCAAGATCGTGCTGCTCGTGGACGCCGATGTCGACGGCGCGCACATCCGCTGCCTGCTGCTGACGCTCTTCCAGCGCTACATGCGGCCGATGGTGGAGGCGGGGCGCGTCTTCGCCGCGGTGCCGCCGCTGCACCGGATCGAGCTCGTCCAGCCGAAGAAGGGCCAGGACAAGTACATCTACACGTACTCGGACAACGAGCTGCGGCAGAAGCTGCTGGAGTTCCAGCGCAAGAACGTGCGCTTCAAGGACTCCATCCAGCGCTACAAGGGCCTGGGCGAGATGGACGCCGACCAGCTGGCGGAGACCACGATGGACCCGCGCCACCGCACGCTGCGCCGGATCAACATCGGCGACCTGGAGTCCTCCGAGCAGATCTTCGACCTGCTGATGGGCAACGAGGTCGCGCCCCGCAAGGAGTTCATCACCAGCTCGGCGGCGACCCTGGACCGCTCGCGCATCGACGCCTGAGCCGGCGCCGGACGGAGACCACCCGTGGGTGGAGCGCACAGCTCCACCCACGCTCCGATCCCCTGCGGGCCTCCGGTCCGCAGAGACGTTCCACGACATCGCAGCGAGCGCGGCCGGACCGTGGAGCCCGCCCTGCCCGGGCCGGGGATCGCGCTCGTCGGGTACTCCCTGCGTCTCGGCGCGGCAGGCCCGCGGCGCCGGCTTCCGGCCTGCTCGCGCAGGAGCAGGCCGCCCGCGTGGCGGAGGTCCGGTCCGCGGCCCAGGTCGCCCGCGCACCGCACATCGGCACGGCCACCGTGAAGACCCGCATCAACAACCTCTTCGCCCAGGCGGAAGGGCGCGACCGGGCACAGGCGGTGCGGTACGCCCACCGGCACGGACTCGCACAGCCGCCCGGGACATCCGTCACCTGAAGGGGTGAAGAGAAAGGATTGAAGAGTCCTGGGTCTTCCCACTCTGTCCATCCTTGGCACGCGGACAATCCGTGCGCGGACAAGGAGAACTGTTCGGTGGAGAAGCACGAAGGGCGCGAGACCGCAGCGGTGCGGTTCGACGATCCCTGGTACGACGCGCTTGCCTCCGGGTGGGGCGAGCTGGACGGTACGGGAGCCCCCGCGCCGCCCGCGCCCGGCGGCCCGGGGCCCGGCCGCAGCGCGGCCGAGATCTACCTGGAGGTGCAGCGCAGCGCCGCCTTCCGGGAAGTACGCAGCCGCTACCGGCGGTTCGTCGTTCCCGCGTCCCTCGCGTTCTTCACCTGGTACCTCGCCTACGTCGTCGCGGCGACCACCGCGCACGACCTGATGGCCCGCCCCGTGGTGGGCGCGGTGAACGTCGCGATGGTCGCCGGGCTCGGACAGTTCTTCACCACCTTCCTGCTGACCTGGGCGTACGCACGTCACGCGCGGCTGCGCAGGGACCGCGCGGCGCTCGACCTCCGCTGGGACACCCAGGAACTGACGCGGGGGGCCGACCGGTGACGAGCACAGCGGTGACCAGCACAGCAGTGACGGGCTCAGCGACGACAGGCCCGGCCATGACCACGCAGCACCAGACGCTCGCGCTGCTGCTGTTCTGCGCGTTCGTCGCGGTGACGCTGGCGATCACGACCTGGGCGGGCCGCAACCGGCACGGCTCCACTGAGGAGTTCTACGCGGGGGGACGGCTGTTCTCCCCCATGGAGAATGGTTTCGCCATCGCGGGCGACTACATGTCCGCCGCCTCCTTCCTCGGCATCTCGGGTCTGATCGCCCTCTACGGTTACGACGGCATGCTCTACTCCGTGGGCTTCCTCGTTGCGTGGCTCGTCGTCCTGCTGCTCGTCGCCGAACTCGTCCGCAACTGCGGCCGGTTCACCCTCGCCGATGTCATCGCCGCCCGGATGAGCGAGCGCCCCGTCCGTATCGCGGCGGGAACTTCCTCGGTCACCGTGTCCGTTCTCTATCTGGTGGCGCAGATGGTGGGAGCGGGCAGCCTGGTCGCGCTGCTGCTGGGCGGGGACAGCGAGGCCGCGCGTTCCTGGACGGTCATCGGTGTGGGCGCGCTGATGGTGATCTACGTGTCACTGGGAGGGATGCGGGCCACCACCTGGATCCAGATCGTCAAGGCAGTGCTGCTGATGGCGGGTACGGTCGCGCTCACCGTGCTCGTCCTGGTGCGCTTCCACGGCGACTTCAACCAGCTGCTGCTCTCCGCCGCGGAGCGCAGCGGCCACGGCACGGACTTCCTGGCACCCGGCCTGCGGTACGGCGGCGACTGGACGGCCCGCTTCGACTTCATCAGCCTCGGCCTCGCGCTCGTCCTCGGTACGGCCGGGCTGCCGCACATCCTGTCCCGCTTCTACACCGTGCCGACCGCGCGCGCCGCCCGCCGCTCGGTCGTCTGGTCCCGTCGGCCTCATCGGCAGCTTCTACCTGATGACGATCGTGCTCGGCTTCGGCGCCACGGCGGTGGTCGGATCCGACGAGGTCCGGGCGTCGAACGCCGCCGGGAACACGGCGGTTCCCCTGCTGGCGCTCGACCTGGGCGGCGGCGCCGGCTCCACCGGAGGGACGGTTCTCTTCGCCGTCGTCGCGGCCGTCGCCTTCGCCACCATCCTCGCGGTCGTGGCCGGCATCACGCTGGCGTCTTCCGCCTCCGTCGCCCACGATCTGTACGCCTCGCTCAGGCGCCGCCACGCCGGGCAGCACAGCGAGGTCGCGGTGGCCCGTGTCGCGGCGGCCGGTGTCGGGGCCGTGGCCATCGGCCTCGGCCTGCTCGCCCGCGACCTGAACGTCGCCTTCCTCGTCGGCCTGGCCTTCGCGGTCGCCGCGTCCGCCAATCTGCCGGTGCTGCTCTACTCGCTGTTCTGGCGGAAGTTCACCACCCGCGGTGCGGTCTGGTCGGTGTACGGCGGCCTGGTCCCGGCCGTGCTGCTCGTGCTGCTCTCGCCGGTCGTCTCCGGCAGCCCCGAAGCGCTCTTCCCGGGCGTCGACTTCCAGCTCTTCCCGTTGCAGAATCCGGGCCTGGTCTCGATCCCGCTGGGCTTCCTCGCGGGCTGGGCCGGTACGGCGCTGTCGCCCGGTCCGCCGGACGAGGCCAGGCAGGCGGAGGCAGAGGTGCGCTCACTGACGGGGGCGGGCGCGGCCTGACCGGGAGGCGGGAGGCAGGAGGCGGACGGCAGGGCGGCGGTGGGCGGCAGGACGGCGGGGCCCGCACACGCTCAGCGGCTGCCGGCCGTCCACGCGTACCGGTGCTCCGGGCGGCCCGTCTCGCCGTACTTGAGGCTGAGGCGCACCCGCCCCGACCGCTCCAGCAGTTTCAGATAGCGCTGCGCGGTCTGCCGGCTCATGCCCGCCCGCTCCGAGATCTCCTGGGCGGACAGAGGGCCCCCGGCGGCCAGCAGCACCTGGCGGACCAGCTCCGCGGTGGTCGGCGAGTGCCCCTTGGGAAGGTCGGGGGAGCCGGTCACGGACAGTGCCCCGAAGATACGGTCGACCTCGGCCTGTTCCGCCTCGCCGCCCCCGTCGAGGGTCCGGCGCAGCCCGGCGTACGCCTCCAGCTTGGTGCGCAGCCCGGCGAAGTTGAAGGGTTTCACCAGGTACTGGAGGGCTCCCTGGCGCATCGCCGCCTGTACGGTCGCGATGTCGCGCGCCGCCGTCACCATGATCACGTCGGTCTGGAGGCCGAGCCCGCGCAGCTCCCGTACGAGCGCGAGCCCGTTCCCGTCCGGCAGATAGTGGTCCAGGAGCACCAGGTCGACATGGTGCGCGCGCAGCTGTGCCAGTGCGTCGGCGGCGGAGTGCGCCCGGCCGACGACGCGGAAGCCCGCCACCTTGGCCACGTAGGCGGCGTTGATCTCCGCGACCCGGACGTCGTCGTCCACCACCAGAACGTCGATCATCGCGTCTCTCCTGCCGTGTCCAGCGTCGCCGTGTCCGGCCCGCTGCCGTTCAGCCCTGCTGCGTCCACCCCCGTGCTGTCCACCCCCGTGCTGTCCACCCCCGTGCCGTCCGGTTCCGCGCCGGTCGGCACGGCGCCGGCCGGTCCGGCATCCGTCAGCCCGGCGTCCGTACTGCCTCCGGCAGTACGACGGTGAATTCGGCGCCGCCCTCCGCCCCCTCGCCGGCCCGGGCGCTGCCGCCCTGCCGCTCCGCCAGCCGGCGCACCATCACGAGGCCGAGACCGCGCTTGCCGTGTGCGGGCAGCTCCTTGGTCGACCACCCCTCCGTGAAGATCAGCTCCCGCTGCCCGGCCGGGATCCCCGGTCCGCTGTCGGCCACCCGCAGTACGGCCGTACGCCCCCCGCGCCCTCAGCTCGACCTCGATGCGGGCGTCCGGGGAACCGGCCGAGGCGTCCAGCGCGTTGTCCACCAGGTTGCCGACCACCGTGACCAGACCGCGCGGGTCCACCAGACGGTCGGGCAGCAGCGTCGCGTCCGAGAGCCGCAGCGCGACCCCGCGCTCCGCGGCGACCGTGGCCTTGCCGACCAGCAGCGCCGCCAGCAGCGGATCGTGGATCTTCTCGGTGATCTGCTCGGCGGTGGCGCGGTGCACCCCCGCGACCTCCGTCACGAACTCCACCGCCTCCTCGTGCATGCCCAGCTCCAGCAGCCCCAGGAGCGTATGCATCCGGTTGGCGTGCTCGTGGTCCTGGGCACGCAGGGCATCGATCAGGCCGCGGGTCGAATCCAGCTCACGGCCGAGCCGCTCCAGCTCCGTACGGTCGCGCAGGGTCGCCACGGCGCCCCCGTCGTCCGTCGGCATCCGGTTGGTGACCAGCACGCGCTGACCGCGCACGGTCAACAGGTCCTCGCCGGTCACCCGCCCCGCCAGCACATCCGCGGTACGCCCCTCGCCCAGGGCCTCGTCGAGCGGCCGCCCGGTGACCTCGGGACCGAGCCCGAGCAGCCGCTGGGCGCGTCGTTCATCAGCCGGATCCTGCCCCCGGCGTCGAGGGCGACGACACCTTCGCGGATGCCGTGCAGCATCGCCTCGCGCTCGGCCAGCAGCGCGGAGATGTCGGAGAAGGCGAGGTCGTGGGTCTGCCGCTGGAGCCTGCGGGAGATGAGGTACGCCGCCACCGCGCCGACGGCCAGGGCCCCGCCCGCGTACGCCAGCAGCCCGGGGATCGCCCCCAGCAGCCGGGCGCGGACGCTGTCGTACTCGATGCCGACCGACACCGCGCCGACGATCTCACCGTCGGCGTCGCGCAGCGGGACCTTGCCGCGGGCGGAGCGGCCGAGCGTACCCTCGTCGATCTCCATGACCTCGTGGCCTGCGAGCGCTTCGCTGGGGTCGGTGGAGACGACCTTGCCGATCTGGCCGGTGTCGGTGTGGGACCAGCGGACGCCGCGCTCGTCCATGACCACGACGTACTCGGCGCCGGTGGAGCGCCTGATGCGGTCGGCCCCGGCCTGTACGGGTCCTCCGGCGGCGGGACGGGAGCCGGCGAGCGTGTCGGCCAGCTGCGGCTGGGCCGCGGTGGTCTGCGCGATCGCGAGCGCGCGCCGCATCGCCTCGTGGTCGAGCTGATCGCTGAGCGGGGCGAGGAAGAGGCCGGTGGCGAGCACGGCGACGCCGCCGGCGATGGCCAGCTGCATCAGGAGGACCTGCGAGAAGACGCGCTGGGGCCAGCCCAGACGGAAACGTCTGGCGGGGGCGGTCGGTGCGGCGCTCATGTCTACGAACGGTAGAGCGCCGGGCT
Organism: Streptomyces altiplanensis; assembly: GCA_003719395.1. Classification (GTDB taxonomy): domain Bacteria; phylum Actinomycetota; class Actinomycetes; order Streptomycetales; family Streptomycetaceae; genus Streptomyces; species Streptomyces altiplanensis. The sequence goes on along the minus strand of RHMC01000117.1, from coordinate 11,261 downwards.
CGCCTTTCCGAAATCCCGTGGCCGCGCGCTCGCCCCCCGGGCGGCTCGTACGGCCGGCCGGAGCGCCAATATCCTGGGGCGGCCGGTCCCCGCGCTACGAGAAAGGCCTCCTGGTGAGCAAGAAGCAGATCCCGGTCATCGTCCTCACGGGCTTCCTGGGATCCGGCAAGACCACCCTGCTCAACCATCTGCTGAGGCAGAGCAGGGGCACCAGGATCGGTGTGATCGTCAATGACTTCGGGGCCATCGAGATCGACGCCATGGCGGTCGCCGGGCAGCTCGGGGACTCCACCGTCTCGCTCGGCAACGGCTGCCTGTGCTGCGCCGTCGACGTCAGTGAGCTCGACGGGTACCTGGAGAGGCTGACCCGCCCCGCCGCCCGTCTCGATGTGATCGTCATCGAGGCGAGCGGTCTCGCCGAGCCGCAGGAGCTCGTCCGGATGATCCTGGCCAGTGAGAACGAGCGGATCGTGTACGGGGGGCTCGCCGAGGTCGTCGACGCCGCCGAGTTCGACGCGACCCGGGAGCGTCATCCCGAGATCGACCGCCACCTCGCCCTCGCCGACCTCGTCGTCCTGAACAAGACGGACCGGGTGGGGGAGGAGCGGCTCGCGCGCGTCCTCGGCACCGTCGGGGCCCTCAGCGGATCCGCCGCCGTGGTCCGCGCGTCGTACGGGCGGATCGATCCGCAGCTGCTCTTCGACCCGGCGCTGCGGCCGGACGGCGAGGAGAAGGCGCGGCAGCTGTCGTTCGACGACCTGCGGAGCGAGGACCCCGAGGACTGTCACGACGATCACCTGCACGCCGCCTACGAGAGCGTCTCCTTCACCTCCGACGTGCCCATGGACCCGCGCCGGCTCATGGAGTTCCTCGACACCAGGCCGGAGGGGCTCTACCGGATCAAGGGGTACGTCGACTTCGGTGCGGCTGACGCCCGCAACCGGTACGCGGTGCACGCCGTCGGCCGCTTCCTGCGTTTCTACCCCGAGCCCTGGGAAAGCGAGGAGCCGAGACTCACCCAGCTCGTGCTCATCGGATCCGGAACGGACGCCGGGGCGCTGGGCAAGGAACTGGCGTCCTGCCGGGCGGACGGCCCGCGGGACGCCCCCGCCGCTGCCGACGAGCACAGCATGTGGGGCGTCCTGCGGTACGTACAGGGCGAGGGCTGACCGAGGAGAAGCCGGGGCCGGGGGCTAGACCGGGCCTGCCAGGGCCGCCACCGCCGTCGTCAGCGGCGTGCCCGAGCCGTCGCGGCGCGGGTCCTGCTCGGGCAGCTCCACCGGTGTGCCGTTCTTCGCGGCGGCGCGCGCCGGAGCCGCGCCCGCCCAGGCCAGGACCAGCGTGTCCTCGCCCTTGAGGAACCGCTGGCAGCGCACGCCGCCCGTGGCCCGGCCCTTGCGCGGGTACTGGTCGAACGGGGTCAGCTTCGCCGACGTCTCGGAGTCGCCGAGCAGCGTGCCGGCCGTGCCGGCCACCGTGAAGACACGCGTCCGCCGCCGGGTCGACCGCGGTGAAGGAGATCACCTTGGCGCCGTCGGCGAGCTTGATGCCCGCCATACCGCCCGCCGCACGGCCCTGCGGCCGCACCTGCCCCGCCGGATAGCGCAGCAGCTGGGCGTCGTCCGTGATGAAGACCAGGTCCTCCTCGCCGGTGCGCAGCTCGGCCCCGCCGACGATCCGGTCACCCTGCTTGAGAGTGATGACCTCCAGCTCGTCCTTGTTCGCGGGATAGTCCGGGACGACCCGCTTCACCACGCCCTGCTCGGTGCCGAGCGCGAGCCCCGGCGAGGACTCGTCGAGCGTGGTGAGGCAGATCAGCGACTCGTCCGGCTCCAGGGACAGGAACTCCGCGACCGGCGCCCCGCCCGAGAGGTTCGGCGCGGACGCCGTGTCCGGCAGCTGGGGCAGGTCGATCACCGACAGCCGCAGCAGCCGCCCGGCCGAGGTCACCGCGCCCACGTCACCGCGCGCCGTCGCGGGCACCGCGGAGACGATCACGTCGTGCTTGGCGCGCCGGGCGTCGTCCATGGCGAGAGGCTCGCCACTGGCCGTACGGGCCAGCAGGCCGGTCGACGACAGGAGGACGCGGCAGGGGTCGTCCGCGACCTCCAGCGGCACCGCGGCGACCGGCGAACTCCCGGACTCCAGCAGCACGGTGCGCCGGTGTCGTGCCGAACTTCTTCGCCACCGCCGCCAGTTCCGCCGAGACCAGCTTGCGCAGCTCGGCGTCCGACTCCAGGATCCCGGTCAGCTCGTCGATCTCGCCGTTCAGCCGGTCGCGCTCGCTCTCCAGCTCGATCCGGTCGAACTTGGTGAGCCGGCGCAGCGGCGTGTCCAGGATGTACTGCGTCTGGATCTCGCTCAGCGAGAAGTGCTCGATCAGCCGCTCCTTCGCCTGTCCCGAGTTGTCGCTGGAGCGGATGAGGCGGATGACCTCGTCGATGTCGAGCAGCGCGACGAGCAGGCCCTCGACCAGGTGCAGCCGGTCGCGCCGCTTGGTGCGGCGGAACTCGCTGCGGCGGCGCACGACCTCGAAACGGTGGTCGAGATAGACCTCCAGCAGCTCCTTGAGCCCCAGCGTCAGCGGCTGGCCGTCCACCAGCGCCACGTTGTTGATGCCGAAGGTCTCCTCCATCGGCGTCAGCTTGTAGAGCTGCTCCAGGACGGCCTCGGGGACGAAGCCGTTCTTGATCTCGATGACCAGACGCAGACCGTGCATGCGGTCCGTGAGGTCCTTGACGTCCGCGATGCCCTGGAGCTTCTTCGACGAGACCAGGTCCTTGATCTTGGCGATCACCTTCTCCGGGCCGACCGTGAACGGCAGTTCGGTGACGACCAGGCCCTTGCGGCGCGCCGTCACGTTCTCCACGGTGGCGTCGCGCGGATCTTGAAGGTGCCGCGCCCCTTCTCGTACGCGTCCTTGATGCCGCCGAGGCCGACGATGCGGCCGCCGGTCGGCAGGTCGGGCCCGGGCACGAAACGCATCAGCGTCTCAAGATCCGCGCCGGGGTGCCTGATCAGGTGCCGGGCGGCGGCGACGACCTCGCCCAGGTTGTGCGGCGGCATGTTCGTCGCCATGCCGACGGCGATCCCGGAGGCGCCGTTGACCAGCAGGTTCGGGTACGCCGCGGGAAGTGCGACCGGCTCCCGCTCCTGCCCGTCGTAGTTCGGGTTGAAGTCGACCGTGTCCTCGTCGATGGACTCCGTCATCAGCGACGTGGCGTCGGCCATCCGGCATTCCGTGTACCGCATGGCGGCCGGCGGGTCGTCGTTGCCGAGGGAGCCGAAGTTGCCGTGCCCGTCGACCAGGGGCAGGCGCATGGAGAAGGGCTGGGCCATCCGTACGAGCGCGTCGTAGATCGAGGCGTCACCGTGCGGGTGCAGCTTTCCCATCACCTCGCCGACGACGCGGGCGCACTTCACGTAGCCGCGGTCGGGCCGCAGCCCCATCTCGTTCATCTGGTAGACGATGCGTCGGTGCACCGGCTTCATGCCGTCGCGGGCGTCGGGCAGCGCTCGCGAGTAGATCACGAGTACGCGTACTCGAGGAAGGAGCCCTGCATTTCGTCGACGACGTCGACATCGAGGATCTTCTCCTCGAACGCATCGTCCGGCGGCGGGGTCTTCGTGCTGCGGCGGGCCATCGCGGCTGCGGCTCCTTCGCGGTTCTGTCGGGGTGGTTTCACGGGTCTGATGCCGACCATTGTGGACCGGTCCACTGACAACGCCGACCCCGACCCGTCCGTAGCGCCTGCTCGGGCGTTCCCTGAGGGCGTACACCGGCCGGGAACTTCGCCAGGCATCAGTGCGCTTGCATACAGTGGCAGGACTTCTCCATATCGCGATCGAAGGGACGTACATGCCCATGGGTCACACGGCCACAGCGCAGGCCGGTTCCGGCGGCCTGACAGCGACCGAGCACCGGCTGGCCAATGGCCTGCGCGTGGTGCTCTCCGAGGACCACCTGACCCCGGTCGCCGCGGTCTGCCTCTGGTACGACGTGGGCTCGCGCCACGAGGTCAAGGGCCGTACCGGTCTTGCTCACCTTTTCGAGCACCTGATGTTCCAGGGCTCGGCACAGGTCAAGGGCAACGGCCACTTCGAGCTGGTGCAGGGTGCGGGCGGTTCGCTCAACGGCACGACCAGCTTCGAGCGCACCAACTACTTCGAGACGATGCCCGCCCACCAGGTGGAGCTGGCTCTGTGGCTGGAAGCCGACCGGATGGGCTCGCTGCTCTCCGCGCTCGACGAGGAGTCCATGGAGAACCAGCGCGACGTCGTCAAGAACGAGCGCCGCCAGCGGTACGACAACGTTCCGTACGGCACCGCGTTCGAGAAGCTGACCGCCCTCTCCTACCCGGAGGGCCACCCGTACCACCACACGCCGATCGGGTCGATGGCCGACCTGGACGCCGCGACCCTCGAGGACGCGCGCGCCTTCTTCCGTACGTACTACGCGCCCAACAACGCGGTGCTCTCGGTCGTCGGCGACATCGATCCGGAGCAGACGCTCGCCTGGATCGAGAAGTACTTCGGCTCCATCCCGTCCCACGACGGCAAGCAGCCGCCGCGCGACGGGACGCTGCCCGACATCATCGGCGAGGAGCTCCGCGAGGAGATCCACGAAGAGGTCCCGGCCCGCGCGCTGATGGCCGCCTACCGGCTGCCGCACGACGGCACCCGCGAGGCCGACGCCGCCGACCTGGCCCTCACCGTCCTCGGCGGCGGCGAGTCCTCCCGGCTCCACAACCGCCTGGTCCGCCGCGACCGGACGGCCGTCGCCGCCGGTTTCGGGCTGCTGCGCCTCGCCGGCGCCCCCTCGCTCGGCTGGCTGGACGTCAAGACGTCGGCCGGTGTCGAGGTGCCCTGACATCGAGCGCGCCGTCGACGAGGAACTGGCCCGCTTCGCCGCCGAGGGCCCCACGCCCGAGGAGATGGAGCGCGCGCAGGCCCAGCTGGAGCGCGAGTGGCTCGACCGGCTCGGTACGGTCGCGGGCCGCGCCGACGAACTCTGCCGGTACGCCGTCCTGTTCGGCGACCCCCAGCTCGCGCTGACCGCCGTCCAGCGCGTCCTGGAAGATCACGGCGGAGGAGGTCCAGGCGGCGGCCAGGGCCCGCCTGCGCCCGGACAACAGGGCGGTCCTGGTGTACGAGCCGACACACGCGGCGGACGCAGCCGACGACACCGCAGACGCCGCCGGTGCGGCCGGTACGCAGGAAGGGGCGGACAAGTGACCGACACCGCAGCCGTGAGCATGGAATTCCACCCCCAGCCGCAGGCGGGCACCCCCACGCCGTGGGCGTTCCCCGCCCCCGAGCGCGGCTCCCTGCCCAATGGCCTGACCGTCCTGCGCTGCCACCGCCCCGGCCAGCAGGTCATGGCGGTCGAGGTCTTCCTCGCCGCCCCCCTGGAGGCCGAGCCCGAGGGCCTCGACGGCGTGGCCACGATCATGTCGCGGGCCCTCTCCGAGGGCACCGACAAGCACTCCGCCGAGGAGTTCGCCGCCGAGCTGGAGCGCTGCGGCGCCACGCTCGACGCGTACGCCGACCATCCGGGCGTCCGGGTCTCCCTGGAGGTCCCGGTCTCCCGGCTGCCCAGGCGCTCGGCCAGCTCGCCGACGCGCTGCGCGCGGCCCCGCCTTCGCGGACGGCGAGATCGAGCGGCTGTGGCCAACCGGCTCGACGAGATCCCGCACGAGACGGCCAACCCGTCCCGCCGCGCCGCCAAGCAGCTCTCCAAGGAGCTGTTCCCGGCCACCTCGCGCATGTCGCGGCCGCGCCAGGGCACCGAGGAGACGGTGGGGCGCATCGACGCCGCCGCCGTGAAGGGTTTCTACGCGGCGCACGTGCGTCCCGCGACCGCCACCGCCGTGAGCGTCGGCGACCTCGACGGCACCGACCTGGACGCCGTACTGGCCGACACCCTGGGGGCGTGGAAGGGCGACACCGCCGAGCCCCGCCCCGTACCGCCGGTGACGGCAGACGACACGGGCCGTGTCGTCATCGTGGACCGCCCCGGCGCGGTCCAGACGCAGCTGCTCATCGGCCGGATCGGCCCCGACCGGCACGACCGCGTCTGGCCGGCCCAGGTCCTCGGCACGTACTGCCTGGGCGGCACGCTCACCTCCCGCCTGGACCGCGTCCTGCGCGAGGAGAAGGGCTACACGTACGGCGTGCGCGCCTTCGGCCAGGTGCTGCGCTCCGCGCCGGACGGGTCGGGCGCGTCGATGCTGGCGATCAGCGGCTCGGTGGACACGGAGTCCACGGGTCCGGCGCTCGAAGACCTGTGGAAGGTGCTGCGCACCCTCGCGGCCGAGGGCCTCACCGACGCCGAGCGCGACGTCGCCGTGCAGAACCTGGTGGGTGTCGCACCGCTCAAGTACGAGACGGGCGGCCGCCGTCGCCGGCACGCTCGCCGACCAGGTCGAGCAGCACCTGCCGGACGACTTCCAGGCCCAGCTGTACGCCCGCCTCGCCGAGACGGGCACGGTGGAGGCCACCGCGGCGGTCGTCAGTGCCTTCCCCGAGGACCGTCTGGTCACGGTCCTCGTCGGGGACGCGTCGCAGATCGAGGAGCCCGTCAGGGCGCTCGGCATCGGTGACGTGACGGTGGTCGCCGGCTGACGGTCCGCCCGTCCGAGCCGATTGCGCAACTCCCTCAAAACGGGAGGTAGAGGGACCCCGGTGGCCGACAGGCTGCCGGGGTCCTTTGCGTATGTCCGTTTTGTTGTGGAGGTTGCCTTTCTGACCTGTGGGGTGCGTTACAAAGTGCGATGTCTTTTTGGTGATTGAAAGATCTCCCGTTTAGCGTCGGTCCGGCTGTCCGTCAGCAGTGAGCCGCATCCGCGGCACCGGGCAGCCATCGCCGAGTCCCCGTCAGGCGCGAGCCTGGGGAGCCGGGGACCCAATCCGTCCCTGGGGTGAATCGGACGTCCTTCCGTGCGTACGTACGGAGAGGGGTCCGTAGGAGACCTTCCTGCTCCGAACCCGTCAGCTAACCCGGTAGGCGAGAAGGAAGGAAAGGACCAGCCACTCCATGGCGTTCACCCGTGCCACCGGGAAGCACCGTCGTCCGAGCCGTCCGGGCCGTCTGACGCGCAGGAGCGCGAGCCTCGCGGGCGTTGCCACCCTCGCGACGACCGGCGCCGTCGGGAGCCTGGCCTCTCCGGCCCTCGCCGCCGGTACCGGCGCCGACGCGGCCCACTCCGCCGGGACGACCGGCCTGACCCAGGCCCTCGTCATCGGCGACTCCCTCACCGACCAGGTCGCCGCCCAGGCCGAGGCGCAGCAGCACGCCGCCGACAAGGCGGAGGCCCAGCGCAAGGCCGAGGCGGCGCGCAAGGCGGAGGCCAGGCGCAAGGCGGAGGCCAGGCGCAAGGCGGAAGCCAGGGCCGAGGCGAAGGCCAAGAAGGAGCGCGAGGAGCGCGAGGCCGAGGAGCGTGCCGCCCGTGCGGCGGAGCGCGAGCGCCTCACCGCCTACACCCTTCCGGTCGCCGGTTCCGTCGTGACCACCGGCTACCAGAGCGGCGGCTCGCTCTGGTCCTCCGGCAGCCACTCCGGCATCGACTTCCGCGCCGCGTCCGGCAGTTCCGTCGTGGCCGTCGGTGCGGGCACCGTCGTCGAGGCCGGCTGGGGCGGGGCGTACGGCAACAACATCGTCATCAGGATGAACGACGGCACGTACACGCAGTACGGCCACCTGTCGTCCATCGGCGTCTCCGTCGGCCAGGCCGTCGCCCCGGGCCAGCAGATGGGCCTCTCGGGTTCGACCGGCAACTCGACGGGCCCGCACCTGCACTTCGAGGCCCGTACGTCTCCCGAGTACGGCTCTGACATGGACCCGGTCGCGTACCTGCGCGCGCACGGCGTGAACGTCTGACGCACCCCGGTTTTCCCGAAGGCCCCGGCTTCCCGCCGGGGCCTTCGGCGTTGGCCAAAAGATATCCATGAATTCCCACCGCCCGTCGGAAATTGCGCACCGCTGCAATAGAGTCGCCGAACAGGTGTCAATCGACCGCGTTACGCGGGGGACAAGGCGGAGGTCCGCTCATGCGCATTCCCGCGCAATCGGTATGCACGGCGATCCGTGACGACATCGTCTCCGGCGTCTTCGAGCGGGGCAGCCGGCTCACCGAAGAGCTGCTGGCGCGCCGTTACGGCGTCTCGCGCGTCCCGGTGCGCGAGGCCCTGCGCACGCTGGAGTCCGAAGGGTTCGTCACCACCCGCCGCCACGCGGGCGCCTGCGTGGCCGAACCCACCGAGCAGGAGGCCGCGGACCTCCTGGAGGTCAGGACGCTGCTGGAGCCGCTGGGGGCGGCCCGCGCCGCCCAGCGGCGCACCGAGGCGCACCTCAAGGTGTTGCGCGGCCTGGTCAGGCTCGGTCAGGAGCGGGCCCGCCGGGGCGAGGGCGAGGACCTGAGCTCCCTGGGCGGCTGGTTCCACGAGACGCTCGCCCAGGCGTCGGGCGCCCCGGCCTCACGGCCCTGCTCACCCAGCTCAGGCACAAGATCACCTGGATGTACGCGTCGAGCAGCCCGCCCGCCCCGTCGAGTCCTGGGCCGAACACGGTGCGATCGTCGACGCGTGGCACGCGGCGACGCGCGGCGGGCCCGGGCGCTGACGGCCCTGCACGCCGAACGGGCGGTGGCCGCGCACCGGTTGCGGCGCCCCGGACCGCGGCAGGAGCGCGTGAGGACTTCGCAACACGCCGTAAACACCGGAGGCGGACGCAATTAACAGACGTGCCGTATACAAAGAAAGTGAATCGGCGGGGTATTTTCCTGCTGCCCGGAATTCCTGATGTATGTCTTCGCGCAAAAGCGAAAAAGCCGCGCCGCCCCGAATTCGGGGTGCCGCGGCTCCTTCGTGAGAAGGTGCCCGTCCGAGTGGTCAGACGGTCTCGGGAAGCTCGTCCAGGCCCTCGGAGACCAGCTTCGCCAGGCGGTCGAGGGCGGCGTCGGAGCCGTCGGCCTCGGAAGCGAGCACGATCTCTTCGCCGCCCTGCGCGCCCAGGCCGAGCACCGCGAGCATGGAGGCCGCGTTGACCGGCTTGCCGTCGGCCTTGGCGATCGTCACGGGGACGCCCGAGGCGGTCGCTGCGCGAACGAAGATGGAGGCGGGCCGGGCGTGCAGGCCTTCGGCCCAGCCGACGGTGACACGGCGCTCAACCATGGTGTTGCCCTTCATGTTCTAACGGTTGTCTAGACCAGTCTCTCATGTCGTGCGGGGGAGCCGTGCCCGCCGCCCTGTGCCGGCCGCGCGCGGCGGCCCCAGCCTGCCTCGCCCCGAGCGGGCCCGCGACCCGTAGGCTTTCGTCATGCAGCCTCCGATGGAGCAGACCCCGCCGGATCGCAACGGGCACCACGCGTACCCGGCCCACTGGGAAGCCGACGTGGTGCTGCGCGACGGAGGTACGGCACGGATCCGCCCCATCACCCCCGACGACGCGCAGCGTCTGGTCAGCTTCTACGAGCAGGTGTCGGACGAGTCGAAGTACTACCGCTTCTTCGCGCCGTACCCGCGCCTCTCCGACAAGGACGTCCACCGCTTCACCCACCACGACTACGTGGACAGGGTAGGCCTCGCGGCGACGGTGGGCGGCGAGTTCATCGCCACGGTCCGGTACGACCGCATCAACGCGCAGGGCCGTCCCTCGTCCGGCCCCGACGCCGACCTGGCGGAAGTCGCCTTCCTGGTCCAGGACGCCCACCAGGGGCGCGGGGTCGCCTCCGCCCTCCTCGAACACATCGGCGCGGTCGCGCGCGAGCGTGGAATCCGGCGCTTCGTGGCGGAGGTGCTCCCCGCCAACTCCAAGATGATCAAGGTCTTCACGGACGCCGGCTACACCCAGGAGCGCAGCTTCGAGGACGGCGTCGTCCACCTCGAATTCGGCCTGGAGCCGACCGACCGCTCCGTCGCCGTCCCAGCGCGCCGCGAGCGCCGCGCGAGTCCCGCTCCGTGCAGCGCCTCCTCGCCCCCGGCTCCGTCGCGGTCGTCGGGGCCGGGCGCGCGCCGGGCGGGGTGGGGCGCACGGCCTTGCGCAATCTGCTCGCCGCCGGATACACGGGCCGTACGTACGCCGTGAACCGGGCCTTCCCCGACGACCTCACCGAGCTGGACGGCGTCCCCGCGCACCGCTCGGTCGCCGGGATCGGCGAGGCGACGACCTCGCCGTCGTCGCCGTACCGGCCGAACGGGTGCCGGAGGCGGTCGCGGACTGCGGCGAGAGCGGCGTGCAGGGGCTGGTCGTCCTCTCCGCCGGATACGCCGAGAGCGGGGCCGCGGGCCGGGCGCGCCAGCGCGAACTGGTGCGCCAGGCCCGTTCGTACGGCATGCGCATCATCGGGCCCAACGCCTTCGGGATCATCAACACCTCCGAGGCGGTGCGCCTCAACGCCTCCCTCGCGCCGGAACCGCCCGCGCGCGGCCGCATCGGCCTGTTCACACAGTCCGGAGCGATCGGCATCGCGCTGCTGTCGGGGCTCTACCGGCGGGGCGCCGGCCTGTCCTCGTTCATCTCCGCCGGCAACCGGGCGGACGTGTCCGGCAACGACTTCCTCCAGTACGGCTACGAGGATCCCGACACCGACGTCGTCCTCCTCTACCTGGAGTCCATCGGCAACCCGCGCAAGTTCACGCGCCTCGCCCGGCGCACGGCGGCGGCGAAGCCGGTCGTCGTGGTCAAGGGCGCGCGCCACAGCGGCAGTACGCCGCCGGGGCACGCGGTGCCCGCCACGCGCATCCCCGACGCGACGGTCTCCGCGCTGCTGCGGCAGGCGGGGGTCGTCCGCGTCGACACCGTCACCGAACTCGTCGACGCGGGGCTGCTGCTCGCCGGGCAGCCGCTGCCGGCCGGGCCGCGCGTCGCCATCCTCGGCAATTCCGAGTCCCTGGGCCTCCTGACGTACGACGCCTGCCTCGCCGAAGGGCTGCGGCCGCTGCCGCCGCTCGACCTGACGACGGCCGCGACTCCGGCGGACTTCCGCGCGGCGCTGGCCCGGGCGCTGGCGGACGGAATGTGCGACGCGGTCGTGGTCACGGCGATCCCGTGGGTCGGCGAGAACGGTGCGACGGAATCCGGCGACGGCGAGGTCCTGAGGCGGCGCTGCGGGAGGCGGAGGCGACGGGGGAGGCGAAGCCGGTGGCGGTCGTGCACGTGGAGATGGGCGCCCTGGCGGACGCGGCGCCGCGCCGACGAGCACGCCGTCCGGCGCCGGAACCGATGCTCTGGGCGGCCGGGGCGGGGCAGCGCCCGGAGCCAC
>RHMC01000116.1 GCA_003719395.1 Streptomyces altiplanensis | reverse complement strand
CCGACGCCCCCGCGGAGTCCGTGCCGCTGTACGCACGGGACTGGCAGATCGAGGCATTCCCGGAGCCGGGGCCCGCGCCGGCCGGGACGTGCTCTGTCTGCGGGCGACGAACGGCCGTCTCTCGCCGCGGCCTTCGCACCCGCCGAGGTGGTGACGCTGCGTCAGGGAACCGACTTCACCGACGTGTCCACGGCCCTCGCGTGCGTGCGCCAGGTGCTGGCCCGCGGACCGGTCACCGGCTTCCTGGACCTGTGCGCGCTCGCCGAGGAACCGGCCGACGAGCACGACGCCGGCCCGTGGACGGCCCGGCTGGCGATCCTGCAACAGGTGCTCGCCGCACGCCCGGCCGACGGCCTGCGCGTCCTGACCGTCACCAGTGGCCTGTTCGCGCTGCCCGGCGTCCCGGTACGGGCCGCAGGCGCCCGGATGTCGGCCTTCGTCCGGTCACTGGGCGCCGAGTACCCCTGGGTCCGGTCGACCGTACTCGACAGCGACCGTCCCGACCGGCTCGACGAACTCCTCACGGTGTGGCGGGACTCGGGCCCGTACGGTGAACTCGGGCTGCGCGAGGGGCGGCGTTACCGGCCCGTCCTGGTCCCTGTCCCCGCCGGCCCGGCATCCTGGCGGCCCGACCCCGAGCGGGTCTACCTGATCACCGGCGGCACCCGGGGCCTGGGTGCCCTCACCGCCAGGCACCTGGCTGCCCGAGGCGCCCGCCGGCTGGCCGTGCTCGGCGTGCGGCCGCTGCCGCCCCGCACGAGTGGACCGGCGAGCACCTCACGGGGCCGGCCGCGGAGGCCGTGGCGAACATCCGGGAACTGGAGCGGCTCGGCGCCCGTGTCATGACCCACACGGGTCCGCTGAGCGAGCGCGGCACGCTCGCGGCGTACCTGGACGAGGTGAGGACCGCGCTCGGCCCGATCGGAGGCATCGTGCACTGCGCGGGCCGCCCCGGCAGCGGCCCCGCGTCACTGGTCCGCAAGGACATCGCCGACGTACGGCGGGTCCTCGAGCCCAAGGGCGACGGACTGGACGCACTGCTGGAGCTGACCGCCGCGGATCCGCTGGAGTTCGTGGTGCTCTACTCCTCCGTCAGCTCCGCCGTCCCCGCCCTCTCCGCGGGCGTCGCCGACTACGCCGCCGCCAACGCCTACCTGGACCTTGTCGCACGCCACCGCAGCGGTGTCCGGGCCGTGAACTGGCCGGTGTGGCGGCAGACCGGCGGCGGCACCGGCCGGCCGGACGCGGCAGCCCCGGCCGGGCTGGACGCCCTGAGCGACGCGGCCGGGCTCGCCGTTCTCGACCAGGCGCTCGACGCCCGGCGGCCTCCGTGCTGCTGCCGTGCCCCGGCCTCCGGCGGTGCCTTCGACGCGGAGGGGGGCGCTGCGTGCGAACCGGCCGCCGGAAGCGCGGGCCACGGCCCGGGCCGTGGCGGTGCCGCCCGGTCACGGTCACGGCGCGGATCCCGCGCGTGGCTGGTGGAGCTGTTCGCGCAGGCGCTGCGCATCCCCGCCGCCGAACTGGAGCACGACGTCACGTTCACCGACCTCGGAGTGGAGTCGGTGCTCCTCGGCGAACTGGTCACCCGTATCGAGGAGGTGACGGAGCGTCCGCTGGACCCGGCAGCTCTCCTGGACCACCCGACGCTCGAGCGGCTGAACGCCCACCTGACCGAAGCCGGTCTCACCGCGGCTGTTGCAGGGGCGGCCTCCACCGCCGCCGGGTCCTCCCTCCGGCCGGCCGGGAGCGGGACACCCGGCGGCCGGATCGCGGTGATCGGCACGGCCTGCCGCTTCCCCGGTGCTCCGGACCTGGACGCGTTCTGGCACCTGCTGCGCACGGGGGGCTTCGCGGTCACCGAGGTCCCCGAAGGCCGGTGGGACACCGCCGGCCTGTACCGGCCGGAACGCTCGCCCGGGTACAGCGTCAGCAAGTGGGGCGGTTTCCTCGACGGGCTGGAGGACTTCGACCCCGAGTTCTTCGGCATGACGGAGCAGGAGGCCCGTGACCTCGACCCGGCGATCCGACTGACCATGGAGACCACGGCCGCCTGCCTGCGCGACGCCGGCTACACCGACGAGGAGCTGCGCGGCCGGGACGTCGGTGTGTTCATGGGCGCGAGGATGTCGGGATACCGGCGGCGCATCGGCCTGGAGGAGTCCGCCAACGGGCTCGGTGGCGACCAGAACTTCATCGCGGCCCGGGTCGCTCACCAGTACGACTTCCGGGGCCCGGCCCTCGTCGTCGACAGCGCGTGCTCCTCGGCACTGGTGAGCGTGCAGACGGCGGTGCGCAGTCTGCTGGCGGGGGAGTCCGCCGCCGCCCTGGCGGGTGGGGTCGAGGTGCTCCTCGACGAAGAGCCCTACCTCGAGTTCAGTGTCGCGCGGGCGCTGTCGCCACGCGGCCGGTGCGCCACCTTCGACAAGGACGCCGACGGTTTCGTACCGGGCGAGGGCTGCGGCGTGCTGCTGCTCAAGACACTGGAGCGGGCCGTCGCCGACGGGGACCGCATCCGTGCCGTGATCGACGCCGTCGCCGTGGGGAACGACGGCCGCACGATGGGCCTGACCACCCCCAACCCGGTCGCCCAGGCCCAGGCGTGCGCACAGCGCTCACCGGGGCCGGGGTCGGGGCCGACGAGGTGGGACTGATCGAGGCGCACGGGACCGGCACGCTGATCGGCGACCCCATCGAACTGCGGGCGCTGACCGAGGCGTTCCGTGAGCAAACGGACCGTACCGGGTTCTGCGCGATCGGCAGCGTGAAGTCCAACATCGGACATCTGCTGAGCGCGGCGGGGATCGCCGGTCTCGTCAAGGCGCTGCTCGCGGTCGAGCACGCCGAGATCCCGCCGACGCTGTTCTGCGAGACGCCCAACCCCCGGTTCGACTTCGCCACGTCGCCGTTCGCGCCGGCGACCCGCGGGCGGGAGTGGACCGGACGGCGGGTGGCCGGCGTCAGTGCCTTCGGGCTGGGCGGCACCAACGCCCACGCGATCGTCTCCGAGCCGCCCGGCGGGCCGCGCCCGGTCCGCTCACCCCTGCCGGCGCCGGTCTTCTCGCGCCGCCGGCTGTGGCGGGAGCGCCCGTCACAGCCCCGGCAGCAGACGGCGGCGCCCGCCGGGCCGCCGGCCGCCAGGCAGCCGGACACCGGACCGCTGGTGGCGTCCGTGCTCCAACTGAGCTTCCGCACCCATGGAAAGGCAGGAGTATGACCGCGTTCGCACTCGACCTCGCTTCCGGCCGGCCCCCCGTCGCCCGGGTCACGGCGCCCCCGGCGCGACGGCCGGGCTGCGCGCGGCCGTCGACGAAGCGGTCGCCGCACACGGCGCGGTACTGCTGCGCGGATGGCGGATAGCCGACGAGGCGTCCGCCGAAGCCGCGGTCCGCGTGGTCACGTCGCAGCCGATGGCCGAGTACGAACCGTTCGCGCCCAGGACGGAGTACCGGCCCGGACTCCACTCGTCCACCGAGTGGCCGCCGGACCAGCCCATGTGCATGCACCACGAACTGAGCTACGCCCTGCGGGTACCGGGCCGGCAGGTCTTCGTCTGCCTGACCGCCCCCGAGCACGGCGCGCCGTCGCACTCGCCGACGGCGCCGCCGTGCTGCGGGACCTGCCCGCCGCGCTCGTGAACCGCTTCGAACGGCACGGCTGGCAGCTGCACCGCACCCACAACGGCCCCGTGGGCGTCACCTGGCAGCAGGCCTTCGCCACCGAGGACCGGGCCGAACTGGAGCTGTACTGCAAGGAGAACGGCATCAGCTGCACCTGGGGGCCCGGCGGCACGCTGCGCACCAGCCGCGTCCGGCCGGCCGTGGTGCGCCACCCAGGCTCGGGCGAACGCGTCTGGTTCAACCAGATAGCGTTCCTCAACGAATGGACCATGGACCCGGCTGTGCGCGAGTACCTGCTCTTCGAGTCCGGGCCGGACGGGCTGCCGTTCAACACGCTGTGCGGCGACGGCACTTCGCTGGACCGCGCCACCGTCGACCTGATCAACGAGGTCTACGAGGCCCACACCGTCCGCGAGCCGTGGCAGGACGGGGACGTACTCGTGGTGGACAACCTCAGGACGGCGCACAGCCGGGACCCGTACCAGGGCGAACGGCGGGTCGCCGTCGCCCTGGCCGATCCGGTGACGGTCAGTCGAAGCTGAGCGAGCGGTACAGCGACACGTCCGGGCTGATCAGGGAACAGGCCCGGACGGTCGCACCCACCTTCTCCACATAGCCCGGGTCCGCGGTGTCCAGCAGCACCCCCAGCATGGTGCCGCTGTGCGCCGCGACCACACCGAGCGCCCCCACCTCGCGGGCGATTCGCGCCACGTCGGCCAGGGTGCGCTTGGGCCACAGCGCCTGGTTCATCTCGGCACTGCGGGTGGCGATGCCCCCGACCTCGGCCAGGTCGCGCCGGGCCACGGCGGAGGTCATCCGCTCCAGCAGGACCGCGTACTCACGGCGGTCGGCCGCGCTGAACGGCTTGGCGAGCCGGTTGAAGGCGACGGTGTCGACCGTGCCGCCCTCGTCCATGCCGACGATCGTCATGGTGGGCAGCGATCCCAGCAGCGCACGCAGCCGCACCCGGCGGTGGTCGAAAGCGACCACCCCCGGGTAGAGCACGCCGTCGGTCGGCTCGACCCGCCGCAGCAGGTCCTCCAGCCGGCGCGGCGGCAGGTCCAGTCCGACGGCGTTCGCCACCGCGCGGGCCGTGGCCACCAGGTCGGCCGAGGAACTGGCCATGCCCTTGCCCTCGGGAAGGTTGCCGTCGAGGGTGAGCACCCCGCCGGGCGGGCCGCCCGCGCACTCCAGGACCATCTCGGCCATCCGGCGGGCCTTGCTCTTGGCCGGCGGGTCCACGGTGACGCCTGCCAGCTCCGGATCGACCCGGTAGCAGGCCATGGTCCACCGGGCGACCGGCAGGGTGACGAGGAAGTCGGCGCCGGGTGCGGGGAGCCTGCCCTGCAGCAGTTCCCCGAAGGTACCGAAGCAGGTGCTCACCCCGGTGGCGCCCCGGTACAGGACCGGGGCGCCACCGGCGGCGGGAACGCTGTCCACCCGCATCAGGCCCGCGGGCAGCGGGCGGCGACCAGGGCCGCCACGTCCGGGGCCCGGGTCCTGACGAAGTAGTGACCGCCCTCGTCGAAGCTGTACAGCGCGACCGAACCGGCGGCCTGCTCCCAGAGCTTGTAGCGCTGCTGCGGTTCCCGGGTGGTCGGGTCGTCGGCCGTGACGACCACCTCCACCGGGGTGGTGAGCCGGGGCGGCCGCGGGGTGTCCTGCAGGGAGAGCAGGTAGTCGTTGGTCGAGCAGACGTCGTGCCGGTAGGCGTGACCGACCTGCTCGGAACGTTCCGCCTTGAACATGTCCAGCTCGACGTAGACGCTGTCGCCGCGCAGCCGGGCGGTGATCTCCCGGTTGGTGAGAGCGGTGACCTCCGTGCTCTCGCGGCGGAGTTCGGCCGGGTCCTCCAGCAGCAGGGCACCGATGAACACCCGGTCCGCGGGCCGGCCGGCGATCTCCAGCAGCCGGGCCGCCTCGATCGCGTACGTACCGCCGGCGCAGTGGCCCCACAGCATGACCGGCCCGTCGGGCAGTTCACGGACCACCCGCCGGGCGATCGCCACCACGTCCTCGAGGGGCTCGTCGGGCCGGCTGATGTCGTGGCCGGGCAGTTCGACCGCCGACACCGCGACCCCCTGTGGCGCCAGCTCCCTGGCGAGCAGCTGGAAGTTGACCGCGTTGCCGCCCGCGTAGGGGAAGCACACCAGCGTCGCCCGGGTGCCGTCGTCCGGTGCGGACAGCTGCTGCTGCAGGCGCTCGGAGCCGGCCGGACCCGGCCCGGCCGCGACGCCGCCGGGCCCGGCGCGCGCGCGATCACCGCGGCCAGGTCCCGCAGTACCGGGTTGGCGACCAGTTCCCGCAGCGACACCAGACGGTCGAGCTTGACCATGAGCCGGACGGCGGCCAGCGACGTGCCGCCGAGGGCGAAGAAGTCGTCGTCGCGGCCGATCCGGCCCACCAGCACCCCCAGCACCTCCGCCCACGCGGTGGCGAGCCTGCCCTCGGTCTCGGTGGCGGGCGGCAGATAGGCGGAGACGCCCTGTCCCAGCTCGCCCGCGAGCCCCGCCAGCAGCTTCTTGTTCGTCTTGCCGTTCTCGGTGAGGGGCAGGGCGTCCAGGCGGTGGAAGTACGACGGCACCATGTACTCGGGCAGTGTGCCGGCGAGGAAGTCACGGAGGTCGGCCGTCTGCACGTCCTCCGCGCCGGTGTGGAAGGCCACCAGGTGCTTGGTCTCGTCCTGAGCTCCCGAGATCACCACGGCGGCCTCCGAGACCCCCGGCATCTGGAGCAGCCGGTTCTCTATCTCGCCGATCTCGATCCGGTACCCGCGCACCTTCACCTGCTCGTCCCGCCGCCCGAGGAACTCGATGGTCCCCTCGGGCAGCCACCTGCCGTAGTCGCCGGTCCGGTACAGCCGGGTGCCCGGCAGGTACGGGTCCTCGGTGAACGCCTGGGCCGTGCGCTCCGGGTCGTTGATGTAGCCGCGGCCGACACACACCCCGGAGAACGTGATCTCCCCGGGAGCACCGAGCGGAACGGCACGCAGCCGCTCGTCGAGGATGTAGGTGTTCACGTTGCGCAGCGAGCGGCCGACGTTGACCACGGCGAGATCCCGCTCCGGCACCCGGTCGAGCACCGCGTGCATGGTGTCGTCCGACACCTCGGTCGCGCCGTAGGCGTTGACCAGCCGGATGTCCGGGTAGAGCGCGAACCACCGCTTGACCAGGCTCACCTTGAGCGCCTCGCCGGTGACCGAGACGGAACGCAGATCGCCGAGGGCGCGCCGGCCGCCCTCCAGGTTGGCCAGCATCACGTCGAGGTAGGCGGGAACGATCTGGATCACCTGGACCCCGCCGGCGGCCACCAGGCCGATGAACCGGTCGACGTCCAGCTGTGTCTCGGTGTCGACGATCAGTGTCGAGCCGCCGGCCAGCAGCGGCGCCAGCATCTGCCAGAGCGAGATGTCGAAGCACTGGGAGGCGGTCTGGGTGACCACCTCGCCGGGCTGCAGCTCCATGTCGTCGACCTTGGCGTACAGGTGGTTGAGCATGCCCTCGTGCTCGCACATCGCCCCCTTGGGGGCGCGGTCGAGCCGGAGGTGAAGTAGATGTAGGCGAGCTGGCCGGGCGCGACCGGGCGGCGGGGCGCGTCGCGGCGCGGTGTGCGACAGGCGTCGGACACCAGCAGCGTCTGGCAGGCGCGTCCGATGTGCTCGACCGCCGCGTGCAGGACTTCCTCGCTGCCCGGCTCGCTGACCGCGAAGCGGCAGTCGCTGCGCTCCAGCTGGCCGCCCACCCGGCCGGCCGGGAAGTCGGGCCTGACCGGCAGATAGACACCGCCTGCCTTCAGCACGCCGAGGGTGGCGGCGATCCAGTCGAGGTTGCGTTCCATCACGACCGCCACCACGTCCTCGTCGCGCAGACCGCGTTCGAGCAGGGCGTGGGCGATCCGGTTGGCCCGGTCGTCGAGCTCCCGGTAGCTCCAGCGCACCTCGCCGTGCGCGGCGGCCGTCTCCTCGGCCCGGAGCCGTACCTGCTCCTCGAAGAGCTCCACGAACAGCGGGCCGGGCAGCGGGCGGCGGGGGCCGGACAGCCCGGTGCGCTGGAACACCAGCTCCGGCTCGGAGAGCAGGCTCTGTTCGTGGTGTGCCGCGTCCGGGTCGGCGGCGAGCAGGGACAGGGCCTTCAGGTGGTAGTCCGTCAGCCGCTCGGCGTGGTCCGCCGTCATCACATCCCGGCGGTGGGTGAGCGTCATCACCAGATCGGCGTCGTAGTGGACCGCGTAGGCGGCCTCCGGCTCGGGTGCTGAGCCGGTACGCAGGTCGAGGAGCGTCTCCGGTTCCTCGGCGGCCACCGGGTCGGCCAGCGCACGGGACGCCTCGGCCACCAGCTCCCGCCAGGTGCCGTCGGTCAGCACGGCGGCATGCGCGGATCGGCCGGAGTTCGTCAACAGGCCGGTGACCAGGCTCTCTTCGGAGGTGAGGGCGCCGAGCACCTTCAGGTGCGCGGCGAACAGCACCGTGTTCAGGTCGACGCCCAGCTGGTCCGCCGCGCGCACAGCGCGGAGGCCAGTTCGGTGCCCAGGGCGGCCCGCCGCCGGGCGCGTCCGGGCTCGGGGGCGGCGCCGGCGGTCGTCCACCGCGGCACCACGGTCCCGGCAAGCGGCTGCGTGTCGGTCATGTGGTCTCCTGAGTCCTCATCAAGCGGGTCGTCAGCGGGTCGTCAGCGGGTCGCTACGTGCAGATGCGCCGCGGCTCGCTCGGCGCGGCTCCGCGGCGGTGACGGCGTCCGGGCCCGGTCGCGATGGCGTAGCCGAACCGGTCCCGGAACGAATGAGTGATCCGCAGTACCGTGCCGGGCGTGACCGTGATCCGGGCGTCCTCCACCCCGGGCAGCGCCCGGGCGTCCGCCGGGCCGCCGACCGCCGTGACGGTGCCCGGCCGCCCGGCCAGCGCGAACCGGATCGAGGCATGGGCGAGCGGCCGCGGATCGAGCCGGGCGGTGTCGCCGGCCGCCCTGGCGACCGCCGCGGCCACCAGGTCCACGCCCGCGGCCCTGTCGACCAGAGCCGGGATCATGCCGCCGGCCAGCCGGGGGTTCACCTCGATCTCGACGGCGGTGCCCCGGTCGTAGCGCAGTTCGGTGTGGGCGGGGCCCCAGCCGAGCCCGGGCCGCCGACCGCGCGCAGCGCGGTCTGCGCCAGCTCCGGCGGAGCCGACGGCGCGGGGAAGTCGTGGCCCCGCTCCACGAAGTACGGGTGCGGTCCGAGGTGCTTGGCGACCACGCCCACCACAAAGTCGTCGAAGGTCTCCACCGAGAACTCCGCACCGCCGGCGTACTGCTCGACCAGCACCAGCGCGGGCACCGGCCGGCCGCGCTCGTCGACCGGGGTGTCGAGCAGCCCCGTCACGGCCTCGGTCAGCTCCAGCGGCCCGGAGCACAGCCGCACCCCGGTGGAGCCGGAGCCGGTGGTCGGTTTCACCACGACGGGGAAACCGATCTCCGCCGCGGCGGCCTGCGCCCCGGCGAGCGACGTGACGGCACGGAACGCCGGCACCGGCACCCCGGCGGCGGCCAGTACGGCGCGCTGCCGGTCCTTGTGGCGACAGCGCGTCAGGGCCTCCGGGTCCGGCGCGGGCAGCCCGAGGGCCCGCGCGGTGTGCGCCGCGGCAGCGATGAAGTACTCGGAGCTGGAGGTGACCCCGGCCAGGCCGTCCCCGTCCGCCAGGCGCCGAGGCGTCGAGCACCGCGTCGAGGTCGCCGGTGTCGAGCACCAGGTGGTCGACCTTCGACCTCGGCGAGGTACGGGTAGCGCCCGGGCTGCGCCGCCAGGACCACCGGACGCAGACCGCGGTCCCGGGCTGCCCGGCAGAACTGCCGCCCGGAACCGGTCGTGTTGCTCTCGACCAGCGCGAACCACGTCATGGCAGGGCCCCTTCCGGATCCTTCGCCGCCCTCCCGGTGAGCGCGGCCACGGCGGCGGCGAGTTCACCGGCCTCCGCGCCGTGCCGCTCGCGCAGCGACCGCACCCAACTGTGCGTGGTCCGACAGATCGGCGAGTGCGCTGTCGAGACCGCGCCGAACTGCCCGGGGCCGCCGCCGAACCGCTGCTCGGCCACCAGTGCGGGCAGCGAGATCGCGCGTCGTGCAGCTCCTCCGGCAGGTCCTCGGCGCTCAGCCGCTCGGCCCCGCGCTCCACGGCGTGCCGCACCGCCTCGCCCACCACGGTGTGGGCGGCACGGAACGGTACCCCCTGCCGCACCAGACGGTTGGCCAGGGCGGTGGCCCCGACGAAACCCTCCTCGGCGCGGCGAGCAGCCGCTCCGTCACCGGACGCCGCCGCCCACCAGCGCACGGGCCAGCACGGTGCCCTCGGCCACCGCGCGCAGGCCCGGCCAGACGGCGGCCATCGCTTCGGTACCGACCTCGATGGAGTTGGTGAACGGCGTCGAGCGCATGGTGGCCGCGGCCGCCGTCCAGGCCCCGATCACGGCGCCGGCCTTGGCCTTGACGTGTTCGAGCAGGAACGCGTTGCGTTTCTGGGGCATCGCGGAACTGCCCCCGACGAGCCGGTCGGGGAAGGCGACGAAGCCGAACTCGGCGCTGCTCCACAGCTGGAGATCGGTGCCGAGCCTGCTGAGGGTCAGCGCCGCCCCGGCCGCCGCGGCCAGCGCGTGCAGCGCCGTGTCGCGGCTGGCCACGCGTCCACCGCGTGCGCGCGGGGCCCGCGAAACCCAGCAGCCGGGCGGTGCGGGCGGGATCCACCGGCAGGTCCGTGCCGGCGACGGCGCTCGCGCCCATCGGACACCGCTCCAGGTCGTCCACACAGCGCCGCAGCGCCGTGATGTCCCGGCCGAGGGCATGGGCGACGCCCACCAGGCAGTAGCCGTACGTCACCGGAAGCGCGGCCTGGTAGTGGGTGTGGATCGGCATGACCGCGTCCCGGTGCGCCCGGGCCCGGGCCAGCAGTACGGCCTGGGTCCGGGCCAGTTCCGAGACCAGCGAGGCCAGTTCGGACCGCAGGCGCAGTGCCGTGGCGGTGGCCTTGAGGTCGTTGCGGGAGCGGCCGGTGTGCAGACGGCCGCCCGTGGACTCACCGAGCTCCCGCGACAGCAGCTGCTCGTAGGCCATGTAGAGACCGCGGGGCGTGGGCACGCCGTGCAGCGCGCGGAAGTCGTCCGCGCGCAGCCGTTCGATCAGCGAGGCCAGCTCGGCGGCGTCGCGGGCGCCGATCAGTTCCCGGTCGGTGAGCATGACGAGATGGGCCAGGTCGATCCGTGTGGTCAGCCGCAGTTCGGCGCTGATCTCGGCCGGTGACGGAGAGCCGTAGACGACGGACTGGATCTGTTTGCCGACGGTGGCGGTGAGACGGCTCATCGGGTTCCCTCCGCGAAAGGACCGGCACCGCCGGCGTGTCCGGCGGTCCGCCGGACCTCGGCGAGGGCGCGGCGGCCCCAGGCGTACCTGCTCCACCGGTCGGACGGCACCGTCGGGTCCGCCACGTCGGCGGGCGCCGCGGGCAGGGCGCCCGTGAGCTCGTGGGCGGCCAGCCACGCGTCGTCGTAGACGGTCTCCTGGTAGCGGTATCCCTCGTCGGGCAGCATCACCAGCACCTTCGCGTCCGGGGTGCGTTCCGCCCACCAGCGGGCGGCCAGATAGGCGGCGCCACTGGTGGGGCCCTGGAACAGCGCGCTCGTGGAGTGCAGCAGGCGGGTGGCGCCGAACGCCTCCGCCGCCGTGCACCAGTGCACCTCGTCGAACGTACGGTGGTCGAGGTTGCCCGGCATCAGGCTGTTGCCCAGACCGCGCAGCGTCCGATGGCCGTCCGGCTGCCCGAACAGCACGCTGTGGTGGCTGTCGACGCCGACGGCGTGCACCTGACGGCCGCCGGAGCGCAGCGCTCGCGCGATGCCGCACATCGAACCGCCCGAACCCACCGGACCGACCAGGCAGTCCACGGAGCCCAGCGTCCGCTCGATGTGCTCGGCGACGATCGAGTAGGAGGCGGGATTGTCGGGGTTCTCGTACTGCTCCGGGCAGAAGCTGTCCGGCTGCTCGGCCCGGATCTCGGCCAGCCGCTTGAGCCGGGCCTCCTGGAATCCGCCGACCTCGGCGGGCTCGGCGCAGATCTCCACGCGGGCACCGAGGTCGGTCAGCCGGCGCAGCAGCGGCGGGTCGATCACCGGGTCGCTCACCAGCACCAGCGGACGTTTCATCAGGGCTGCCTGCATCGCCAGCGCCAGGCCGAAGGTGCCGGAAGTGGTCTCCACGATCGTCGTTGCGGGGCCGAGCGCGCCGTCGCGCTCGGCCTTGAGCAGGATGTGCCGCGCCGGCACCAGTTTCATCAGGGTGAAGGCCGCGCCGTACAGGTTGCGACCGAGCCGGATGATCCGGGGCAGCAGCAGCGCCTCGGTCGTTTCGCGGTATGCATTTACAGCCATTGTGCTCCCCTGGGAGGGCTGCCATTCACCGCTCCACCGTCGCCGATGGCGGCCGGTTGGTCTGCTCAACAGTGAACAGACGACGGCGCCGCGCCTGCCTACGTTTGCCGCCATGGAAGCAACGGAGGAGCAGAAGATTCTGGGAATCGTCCGCGACGTACTCGGCAAACCCGAACTGGGCCCCGACGACGACCTCTTCGATCACGGAGGCACGTCACTGGCCTTCGTGCGGGTGCTCGCGGAAATCGGACAGGAACTGCACGTCAGAGTGCGTGTGGGGGACCTGGGAGGCGTGGCCACGCCGCGGAACATCACGGAGTGCGTCGTCAGGGAACAGGCCGTTGCGGCCGCCAACAGCGAAGGGGATCCGGCATGACACAGAATGCCAAGGCAGGGGAGTTCTCACTGACGCCGCAAGAGCTCTCGCAGTTCCACAAGAATGGTTTCTTCGGGCCGTTCAAGGTCTACGAGATCGAGGAAATGCGCAAGATATGGCGCACCGAGCGGCTCGCTTTGATGGACCGCAGCAACGCGATCTACCAGGAGGAGGCCGCGCAGTCGGGAAACACCAACATTTCCAACTACGACCGGCACCTGGACAATGATTTCCTCGCCGATCACGTCTGCAATCCCCGCATCACCGAAAAGGTCGCCGGAGTTCTCGGCCCCGACGTGCTGTGCTGGCGCACCGAGTTCTTCCCCAAGTACCCCGGTGACGAGGGCACGGACTGGCACCAGGCCGACACCTTCGCCAACGCCTCGGGCACCCCGCAGATCGTGTGGGCCGGCGACGAACTCGTCCACTTCGGCGGAACGCTGACCGTGTGGACGGCGTTCACCGAGGCGAACGAGGACACCGGATGCCTGCAGTTCATCCCGGGCAGCCACCAGAAGATGATGTACGACGAGACGAAGAAGATGCACTACGACCCCGACCGCATCAACGCGGAGGTGAAGGGGGGCGTCCCGCGCGGCTTCTTCGGCTACGACTACCGCGAACTGCAGATCGACAAGGACTTCGTCCCCGACGAGTCGAAGGCCGTCTCGATGGTCATGCGTCCCGGTGAGGCCATCATGTTCTGGTCGACCCTGATGCACGCCTCGCTGCCGCACAACGGCAGGACGGACGAGATGCGGCTCGGCTTCGCCAACCGCTACGTGCCGACCTCGGTACGGGTCTACCCGGACTCCGACGAGGTCATCGAGTACGGCGGCCGGGTCAGCCTGGAACGCTTCGGCTCCGTCCTGGTGTCCGGCACCAACGAGTACGACCACAACGTGATCGCCACCCGGACCACCACGGGACACCCCTTCACCACGCGCTGACCCGCCCCGCCCGGGAGATGCTGCGCTCGGCCCCGGTCCGCGCGGCATCCGCGAGTTCGAGGACGACTGCATGTTCGCAGCCCTGGAACACTTCGCCGGCGCAGGGACGACGCTGCGCGGACACTCCGCGGGAGAGCGCGGCCGCCCCGCCGTGGTGATCGCCTCCGCCTGCGGGATGCCGGCCGCGCTCTGCGAGCCCTGGATGCGGCACCTGGCCGATTCGGGCCACCACGTCGTGACCTGGGAGACCCGCGGTCTCTTCGGCGACGTCGGACCGGGCAGTGCAGCGCCTTCGACGCGCTCGCCCACGACGTCGGCGCCCAGGCCGGCGACCTGCTCGCCCTGATGGACCATCACGCATCGCCTCCGCCCACGTGATGGGGCTGTGCGGCGGTGCCGTGATCGCCCTGCGGGCCGCGGCACGCCGGCCCGACCGGGTCTCCTCGCTCAGCCTCTGGCACGGTGACTTCTCCGGCACACCCGGCCCCATGACCGGACATCAGCAGAACCTGCGGGCCCTGCTCGCGATGGCCGCGCAGAGCCGGCAGGACGCCTCGGCGATCAATGCCGCCCTGGCCGGCAGCGCCCGCGCCGGAGTCCCCGCCGAGGTCGCCGACCTCGTCATGTACCCCTACTCCGGCGACGAACTGTTCTACCGCTACGGCGCGCTGACCCTCGCCACCATGACCGAGGACATCACCCCGGTACTGGACGGCCTGGACATCCCCACGCTGATCGTCACCAGCGAGGACGACCACACCGCCCACCCGGACGGTTCCCACCGCGTCGCGGCCCGGCTGCCCGGTGCCGAACTGCGGGTCGAACCGCACGGCGACCACATCTCCGTGTTCGCCGCAGGCCGGCGCCTCCAGCAGATCCTCGCCGACTTCGTCGGCGGCACCTCTGTGCTCACACCCCGGGCCTGAACCCGACCGCATCATCCGTACGAGGGGGGACGACGACATGGCCGCGCACCGGGAACCCGCCGCGCACGAGCAGGACATCGACTGCCGCATCCGGCTGGCGCACGCCGACTTCATCATGGCCAACCACGTGGTCCACGGCGTCCGCGTGATGCCTGGGGTCACCTTCCTGGACCTCGTCCTGCGGGTCCTCGTCGCGCAGGGGATGGACCACCGGCGACTGGCACTGAGGGACGTCCTGTTCTCGGAGCCGGTCGTCGTCAGCGAGGGCCATGAGCGCGAACTGCGCGTCACGGTCGCCGCCGGAGCGGCGGGGACCCGGTCGGAACCGGCGGCCCCGGCCCCGGCGGTGTGCCCGTGTGCGGGTGGAGAGCCGGTGGCTGCGCGACGGCACCCCGTGTGCCCCCTGGCGGGAGAACGCGCGCGCCGAACTCGTCCACTGCGACGAGCCGTTGCCCCCGCCGGCTCGACATCGCCGCACTGC
Organism: Streptomyces altiplanensis; assembly: GCA_003719395.1. Taxonomy (GTDB): domain Bacteria; phylum Actinomycetota; class Actinomycetes; order Streptomycetales; family Streptomycetaceae; genus Streptomyces; species Streptomyces altiplanensis. Next base: position 5,748 of record RHMC01000116.1, on the reverse strand, counting down.
GGGACACGGCCGACCGCCGGGACATGGAAACGCTGTACGCCCGTACCCGCCGGGAGGGCATCCGCCACGGCGGGCCGATGACCTGCGAGGGAGAGCTCTACCGGAGCGGCGGCGCGTTGCTGGCGTCCCTGAGGCTGCACCCCTCCGGTACCGCGCACGAGGACGGCTTCCACTTCCATCCGGGAAAGGCGGACGCTTCCACCCTGGTCGCGTTCGGCCAGAACGAGGAGGTCGGCGAGGAGCCGTTCATCCCCTTCCACATCGGGTGGTTCCGTGCCCCCGAGCCGGTGGGCGAGACCTTCCACGTGCATGTGGCCCACCCCGAGGTCGCATCCGGCTCCGGCGACCTGGTGCGCAACGGCTACACGATCCACGACGAACGGGGCCGGCTGCTGGCCGAGTTCCGCGACATGTCGTGCAAGCGCATCCGGCACCCGGAGCTGATCACCCGGCTGCTGGAGGAGGTCGAGACGCCCCGCACCGGCCGCGTCCAGGACACGGAGGCCGAAGGAAGCGGCGGCGCGCCGGCCCCCGGCACGGACGGCGCGGCGCTGTCGGTGGCGACGGCCCGCCTCGTGGAACTGGTCGGGGCGGAGCTGGGGCGCCCGGCCGCCGAGGTCGCGCCGGACACCGGCTTCTACGACCTGGGGCTGGACTCCGTGGCACTGCTGCGCATCGGTGAGCGGCTGGAGGAACTGGTCGGCGCCACCCTCTACCCGACACTGCTCTTCGAGTACGGCTCCGTCGGCGCCCTGGCGCACCACCTCGCGCAGACCTACCCCGGGGCCCTGACGGCCGCGGGGCGTCGTGACCGCCGGCACCGGGCCGGGCGGCACCGCCCGGGTGAGCCCCCGGGAGGCGACCGCGGGCGACACCTCGAAGACCACCGTCTGCCGGACCGCCGTATGGACCGGGGCCCCGCCCCCTGCCGCGGCCGCTCTCCCGCCGGGCGCACTGGTGGTGCTCGGCGCGGACCCGGACGGAGAAGCCGCCGCCGCGCCGTACGCGGGGGACGGCGCGGAGGGCACCGCCCGCCCGGTGGTCGCCGTGGAACCCGGTACGGCGTACGTCCGGCTCGGCTCCGGCGCGTACCGGCTCGACCTCACGGACCGGGAGCACTCCGCCGCCTCCTGGCGGACCTCGCAGCCGAAGGCGTGCGGCCCGCCGGTTACGTACTGCGCCCGGGGGACAGGCCCGCCGCCGAGCTGTGGGCCCTCTGTGCCGCGCTGGTCGACGCACGGCCCGTCGCCCCGACGCCGGTGCTGGTCCGCACGGTGTTCCCGGCCCCGCCCGAGCACGCCGCGCTCGCCGCGCTCGCCTCCACGGTCACCGCCGAGGTCCCGGCGCTGCGCTGCCGGCTCGTCGAGACCGAGCGGGATGCCCCGGCCGCCCCGGCGGTCGTCGAGAGCGAGCTGGCGGACCTGGCGGCCCCGGCCCCGGACGGGCCCACCGACGCCCTGGGTGCGGCACGCCGCGGGCCGCCGGCAGGTGCGCCGCTGGGCGGCGACGGAACCGGGCCCCGCCGGTCCCGGCAGCGCGTTCACGGACGGTGGGGTCTACCTGATCACCGGCGGCGCCGGCGGTCTCGCGGCTCTGCTGGCCGAGCACCTGGTCACCGGCCACCGGGCGCGCCTGATGCTGGCGGGCCGGCGTCCGGAGGACGAGGCCGGCTGCACGGAGCGCATGGCCGCCTGGCGCGCGCTGGGCGGCGCGTCCGGTACGTGGCGGCCGATGTCTCGACCCGGGCCGGCGCCGAGGCGGCAGCGGCGCCGCCACGCCGTGCCTTCGGCCGGATCGACGGGGTCCTGCACTGCGCCGGGACCGTCCGCGACGGGCTGTTCTTCCGTAAGCGGCCGGACGACCTGGCCGCCGTCTGCGCCGCGAAGGTCGACGGGACGATCCACCTCGACGCGGCCACGGCCGACGACGGCCTCGGCCTCTTCGTGCTCTTCTCCTCGCTCTCCGGTGTGCTGGCCAACCCCGGACAGGCGGACTACGCCTACGCCAACGCCTTCCAGTTCCACTTCGCCGAGCACCGCGCCGCGGCCCGCGCCGGCCGCTCCCTCGCGGTGGCCTGGCCACTGTGGGAGGACGGCGGGATGCGGGCGACGACGATGCCGTACGGCGTCCACCGCACGGACCGGGATGGTGCCGCTGCCCGGCGCGGCCGGGCTCGAAGTGCTGCGGCGGGCCGTACGCGGAGAGCACAGCGCTCTCGCGGTGCTGCTCGGCGTTGCCGGCCGGGTCCCCGCGCTGCTCCCCGCCCCCGCGGCCGCCGAACCCGTGCCCCTGCCCGCGCCCGTGCCTCCGCCCGCGCCCGTGGCCGGGGCTGCCTCGGACGAGGGCCCCCACCGCGGTGACGGTCCCCGGGGAAACGCCGCCGGAGACGACGAGGGGGAGGACCCCAGGGACGACGAAGGGGCGATCGCCGTCATCGGGCTCGCGGGCCGCTATCCCGGCGCGCCCGACCTCGACACCTTCTGGCGCAGGCTCGCCGAGGGCGTCGACAGCATCGTCGAGGTCCCCGCCGACCGCTGGGACCACAGCGCCCACTTCTCGGCGGACCGCGACGCCCAGGGCCGCACGTACAGCCGCTGGGGCGGATTCCTCGACGGTGTGGACCGCTTCCAGCCCGCCTTCTTCGGGATCTCCCGCAAGGAGGCCGAGCGGATGGACCCGCAGGAGCGGCTGTTCCTCACCGCGAGCTGGCACGCCCTGGAGAACGCCGGCTATCCGGCCCGGACCCCGGCGGTCCGCGGTGCCGGCGTCTTCGCGGGCGTGATGTGGAACCACTACCAGCTCCTCGCCGAGGAGGCGGGCGGAGTCGCCCCCACCGCCATGCACGCCTCCGTGGCCAACCGCGTCTCCTACACCCTGGACCTGCACGGCCCGAGCATGGCCGTCGACACCGCCTGCTCGTCGTCCCTGACGGCGCTGCACCTCGCCTGCGAGAGCATCCGCAGGGGCGAGTGCGGACTGGCACTCGCCGGCGGGGTGAACGTCTCCGTGCACCCGCAGAAGTACCTCCAGCTCGCCCAGGGGAAGTTCCTCTCCACCGACGGCCGCTGCCGCAGCTTCGGCGAGGACGCGGACGGATACGTGCCCGGTGAAGGGGTCGGCGTGGTGGTGCTCAAACCGCTCGGCCGGGCACGGGCCGACGGCGACCACATCCACGGGGTCATCCGGGCGACGGTCCTCAACCACACCGGTCGCACCAGCGGCTTCACCGTGCCCAGCCCCGCCGCGCAGGGCGAACTCGTCCGTGCGGCGCTGGACCGGGCCGGCTGGGACCCGGCCACCGTCGGCTACGTGGAGGCGCACGGCACCGGCACCGAACTCGGCGACCCGATCGAGGTCGAGGGGCTGCGGAAGGCATTCGACGGATCCGGCGCGGCCGAGGGCTCGATCGCCCTCGGCTCGGTGAAGTCCAACATCGGACACCTGGAGAGCGCGGCCGGCATCGCCGGACTGACGAAGGTGCTCCTGCAGTTCCGCCACCGCGAACTGGTGCCGTCGCTCCACTCGGACCGGACCAACCCGCACATCGAGTTCGGCGGCACCCCGTTCCGGATCCAGCGGGAGCGCACCCCCTGGCCGGCCGTCGGCGGCACCCCCCGCCGGGCCGGTGTCAGCGCCTTCGGCGCCGGCGGCGCGGGCTCACGCCCTGGTCGAAGAGGAGACCCTTGCAGTGCGGCGACCGACCGAACCGCCCGCGGAGAGCCTTTACGTACTGTCCGCGCGGACCGCGCCGGAACTGCGCGCGTACGCACTCGCCCACCTGGATTTCCTGCCCCCGGCCGGCCGCTCCGTCGAGTGGGTCGTCGAGCGGGCGCAGCGGTGCTGGGCATTCCCGCGGAGGCCGTCGGGCCGCACGAGCCGCTGTGCGACCTCGGCCTCGACCTGCTCGGGCTGCGCGAACTGGGCGAGGCGACCGGCACCCGGCCCGCACCGGACAGCACCCTCGCGGAACTCGCCGCTCCGGACGGCGACGACGACCCGCACCTCCTCACCGACCTGGCGTTCACCTCACAGGTCGGCAGGACCCCGATGCTCCACCGCCTGGCCGTCGTCGCCTCCGGCATCGGCGAGCTGCGGGCCGCCCTGCGCGGTACGCCGACGGCGAGCCGCCCGGCGCGCGTGCCTGCTGGACCACACCCGGCGGCGCCCCCGAACCACCGCAGGCCGTCGCGGAGGCCGACGTGGTCACCGCCTTCCGGGCGGGGCGGCTCGCCGAGGTGGCGGCCCACTGGGCGGCGGGCGGCGACGTGGACTGGGCGCGTGCCATGCCGGCGGCAGCGGTGCGAGACGCCGTCCCATGCCGGGATACCCGTTCCAGGAGGAGCCGTTCTGGGTGGGGCGCTGGAAGGGCACTGAAACGGTTCTGCCGGCCGGCTCCGCGGCAGCCGGCTCCGGCGCCGACACCCGTGCCGATGCCTTCGCGGTGCCCCCGCAGCAGGCCGTGGAGACGCTTGTGGAACCGGTCGCGACAGGCGGCGAAGAGGTCGAACTCCGCGTTCTCGACGAGGGAATCGCGCTGCTCGTCATGCGGGACGCGCACGGCAGCAACATGTTCACCGACGCGATGATGCGCGGCCTGCAGGACGCCTTCGCCCGTATCGAGAACGACGACCGCGTCCGCGCCGTGGTGCTCACGGGTACGGAGACCGTGTTCAGCATGGGGGCCACGCCCGAGGGGCTGCGGACCCTGGCCGGTGGAGGCAGCCGGTTCACGGACGTGCCGTTCGTCTACGAAGGGCTCCTGCGCTGCAGCCGGCCGGTGGTCTGCGCGCTGCGGGGCCACGCCTCGGGCGGCGGGCTGGCCTTCGGTCTCTACGCGGACGTCGTCGTGATGGGTCGCGAAAGCGTCTACAGCGCCAACTTCCTCACGTACGGCTTCACGCCGGGAATGGGCGCGACCCACGTCCTCGGCGAGCGGCTGGGCAGCGCCCTGGCCGCCGAGATGATGTACACCGGCCGGCCCTGCCGCGGTGAGGAGCTGGAACGGCGCGGGGCCGGTGTCGTCTTCGCCGACCGGGCCCAGGTGCTCGCCACCGCCCTCGGGATCGCGCGCTCGATCGCGGACAAGCCGGCGGACGCGGTCCGGGTGCTCAAGCAGGACCTCGCGGACCGTTCCCTGACCCGTCTCGCCCCCGTCGTCGCACGCGAGTCGGCCATGCACGACCGGGTGTTCGGCAGCGGCTCGGTGGACCGCATCGAGGCCCACTTCCGCAAGGTGGACCGCTTCCGTTCCGGCGGGACGAGCCCGGACCGGTAGAGGCTTCCCCTCCGGCACCGGTGCGGTTCAGGCTTCCGCAGCGCCCCAGGCTCCGCCTCCGCCCCAGGCCGCGCCCCGGCCACCGGCCCCGTCCCCGGCCCCGGCACCGGCGCAGCTCTCGGCCGGCCGGCCGACGACGCGCGGATCACCGCCGTCGTGCAGGACGCGCTGTGCGAGAGCCTCTACATGAACCGCGACGAGATCGACCCGGCCCTCAGCTTCAACGAGATGGGTCTGGACTCGATCGGCGCGGTGGAGCTCGTGCGGGCCGTCAACAAGGAGTTCGGCCTGGACATCGACTCGGTCGCTGTCTACGACCACCCCACGCTGCCGCGCCTCGTCGGCCACGTGGGCCAGGTGGTCGCGCGCGACCTGAACTCCTGGCGTCCGCGACGTCCCCGGCGGAGGAACCTGCGGCCCCGGCCCCGGCCCCGTCCCCCGGCCCCGGCCTCCCTCCCCGGGCCGGCCGACGC
>RHMC01000115.1 GCA_003719395.1 Streptomyces altiplanensis | reverse complement strand
CCGGGGCCGGCCCGGAGGCGGTGCTGCTGGCCGCCGTACGCCGCGGTGCTGGCCCGCTGGACGGCGTGGCCCCGTGTGGTCGTCGGACTGCCGGCGCACGGGCCCGGTCCGGCGGTGCTCGGTGTCGGTACGGCCCCCTCGGTGCCGTTCGCGGAGCTCGTGCGGCAGACGCACGTGCTGCTCGGCCGGGCGCCGGAGCGGACGGCCACGGGGACACCGGAGGCGGGTGCAGGGTTCGTCGTGGGCACCGCACCGGACGTCCCGCTCGCGCCCTACGGGGAGATCTGCCTGCGGGTCGTCGTCGAACACGGCGAGTTGGTCCGTCTCGACGCCGCCTACGACGCCGCGCTCTTCACCGCCCGGACCGTCCGCCGCCTGCTGGGCCACTACCGCACCCTCCTCGAAGGTGCCGTGGCCGACCCCGGACTGCCGCTGGGTCGGCTCCCGCTGCTGACGGAACCCGAGCTGCGCACGATGCTGTGACTGGAACGACACCGCCGTCCGGCTGCCCCTGCACGACGGCACCCTGCACGGCGCCTTCGCCCGGCAGGCCGCCCGGCATCCGGACAGGGACGCCGTCGTCACCGAGGACCGGCGGGTGACCTTCGCCGAGGCCGACCGCGCGGCGAACCGGCGCCGGACCGGCTGCGCGCGATGGGTGTCCGGAACGAGGCCCGCGTGGGTCTCCTGCTGGACCGTTCACCGGAGTTCCTGATCTCCGCGCTGGCCGTGATGAAGGCGGGTGGCGCGTTCGTACCGCTCGATCCGGGCTATCCGGCCGAGCGGCTGCGGACGATGCTCGCGGACGCACGGTGCCACGCCCTCGTCACCCGCGACGGACCGGTCCGGGCGACCGGCCTGCCGGCCGAGCGCGTCGTCCGGCTCGGTGCCGGCACCGGCACGGCACGGACACCGGCGGCACCGGACGGCCCCCCGGAAGGTCACGTCGGAGGGAACGACCTCTGCTACATCATCTTCACCTCGGGCTCGACGGGCCGGCCCAAGGGGATCGCGCTGCGCCACGCGGGAGTGCTCAACAACCTGCTCGACATCAACACCCGCTACCAGGTCGGACCGGGGGACTCGGTACTGGCCCTGTCGTCCCTCGGCTTCGACATGTCGGTGTACGAGTTCCTCGGCTCGACCGTCTCCGGCGCCACCGTGATCCTCCCGGACCCGGCGCGCCACAAGGACCCCTCCCACTGGGCCGACCTCGTCCGCCGGCACCGCGTCACCGTCTGGAACTCGGCGCCGTCCCTGTTCGAGCTGCTGGTCACCCATGCGGAACGGGCCCCGGACACCGACCTGTCGTCGCTGCGGCTCTCGCTGTCCGGCGGGGACTGGATCCCCGTGTCCCTTCCCGAACGTGTCCGCGTCCACGCACCGGACCTCCGCTTCGTCGCCCTCGGCGGCGCGACGGAGGCCTCCATCCACTCCACCGTTCACGAGGTGTCCCACGGCGAGCGGCACCGTACGAGCATTCCCTACGGCCGGCCGATGGCCAACCAGCGCACCTATGTGCTCGATGCCGAGCGCCGGCCGGTGCCCGTCAACGTGGCCGGCGAGCTGTACCTCGCGGGTGACGGTCTGGCCCGCGGTTACATCGGCGACGAACAGCTCACCGCCGACCGCTTCACCGTCTGGTCCCACGGACCGGTGACCGGCGAACGCCTCTACCGCACCGGGGACCTCGCCCGCTACGACGACGCGGGACGGCTCGAACTCCTCGGCCGGATCGACCTCCAGGTCAAGATCAGGGGCGTGCGGGTCGAGACGGGGGAGGTGGAGGCCGCCGTCGCCCGGCACCCGGCGGTGAAGTCCTGCGTGGTGGCCGCTCACGGTGCGGCGGACCGGGACAGAAGCCTGGTGGCCTATGCGGTCGCGCATCCCGGCAGCCGGGTGACCGGCCAGGAACTGCGGGAGCACACGGCCGGCCTGCTGCCCTCCGCCATGGTCCCCGCCCAGGTCGTGCTGCTGGACGCCCTGCCCCTCACCCCGAACGGGAAGGTGGACCGCACCGCGCTGCCCGCCGTCGCCCGGACAGGCGGCGGCGCGGAAGGCAGTGCGGCCCGGCCGGTCGATCCGTGGGAGCGGCGTGTCGCCGACGCGTGGTCGTGCCGTCCTCGACGCGGAACACGGCCCGGACGACGACTTCTTCGCGGTCGGCGGCGACTCGCTGGCCGCCCTGCGCATCGCGCAGCTCATCGACCCGCATCTGCCGGTGGCCGAACTCTTCGACCACCCGAGCGTGCACCGGCTGGCCGGACGTCTGCGGGCCCTGGACGGCGAGCGGTGAGAAACAATGGGTTCGGACAGGGGCGGCGGTGGCCGTCCCGGAAGGGATTCCTGTGAACGCGCTCCACCGGGTCGAGGCGGTCACCGTCGCACACCACGTCCGGGTCGAGATCGGGGGAGAGGTCGTCGCCGAGTCCTGGCGGCCGGTCCTGCTGAAGGAGACCGGCCTGCCCGACCGTTACTACATCCCGCCGGCCGACGTGCGCTTCGAGCTGCTCGAACCGGCCGACCTGCGGACGACCTGCCCCTTCAAGGGAGAGGCCTCCTACTGGAGCGTCCGCACCGCGGCCGGCGGTTCCGCGCAGGCCACGCGCCCGGCCGTCGCCTGGGCGTACCAGGAACCGATCGGGGAGGTCGCTGTGATCAGGGGTCATCTGGCCTTCTACGACCGGCACGCGCGGGTCACCGTCGTCGCCCGGCCCGACGACGGCGACGTGGTCTGAGCGGGGTGCGCGGCCCCGCCCGGTTCGCGGACGACGACGCGCCGCGCGGTCGGCCGACCGCTACGCGCCGCCGTCGATGCGCAGCCGGGCCTCGCCGCGCCACGGGCGGAGGCCACCCGCGCGGCCTCCGCGTCCAGCGCTTCGCGGACCGCGGCCGGCAGCGGACCGAAGGGTGTGACGGTCACGTCGAGCCTGCGGCCGGCGGACTTGGCGCGCCAGGTGCCGGAGATCTCCGAGCCGACGAGCAGGGCCCCGGGACCTCCGATGGCGCGCCAGACCTCCTTCTCACGGGCCTTGTCGGGCACGACCAGCGCGCGGTCGCGCGCCTGGAGGAACGGGTCGCCCGGCGGCAGCAGCCGCACCGCTTCGCCGCTTCGCGCGGAGACCAGGGAATCCAGGTCGCCGGCCGGCAGCCATGCCGGCCTGCCGTCCACCGACACCTCGGCGAGGTCCTGCGGCCATACCTTCTTGACCACGGCCGGCTTGGTTCCCAGGTACTTGGCGACTTCGGCGGGCGTGGCCGGACCGAGGAAGCGGAGGTAGTCCTCCACCAGAGCCGCCGTCCCGGCGGCCGACTCCGGAACGGGGAAACGCCGCCGCAGTGGTGAGAGCACCGTCCGGCCGCCCTCTGCGCCGACCCGTACCGATCCGAAGAGCCCCGCCTGCTGGAACAGCAGGCCGGAGACGTGCCGGGCGCCGCACGGCTCGCACCGGTAGGTCAGGGACGGGGGAACGGCGGCGCTGACCGCCGTGCTGACGTCCCCCTTGGCCATCGGCGCGGTCACCGCTTCACGGAACGCGCGGGCCGCGGCTTCGAAAGCTCCGAGGCCGAGCTTGGCGCCCTCCTTGATCACGGCGGTGTTGATGCGCGCCGTGGCATCCGCGTCGTCCACCGGCCACAGGGCGGTGGCCAGCCCCGGCAGATCGGCGGCCCGGTGCAGGTGCGGCGCCCCGCGGAACGACCACACGAGCTCCAGTCCGTCGGCGGTGGCGCCCCTCGCGGCCAGCGCCGTACGCGCGGAACCGCTCGGGGTGTCCTGCACCCCGAGGGCCAGCACCCCGGGCGCAGTGGACGAGCGGTCGAAGCCGTGGACCGTCACCCGGTGGGCCAGGACCTGCTCCCGTGACACTTCGACGCGATGCTTGCCGGTCAACTGCTTCCTCCTTCATGCGCGTTGTCCGAACCGTACAGGCCCCGGCCGCCCCGGCAAGGGCGCTTGAGGGGCCTGTCGGAAGGAGTCGGCGGCAGGAGGTGCTACACCTGCCCGACCTCGGACAACCCGCTGCCGAAGCGCTCCCGCAGCTCCCGCTTCAGCACCTTCCCCATCGGCCCGCGCGGCAGTTCGCCGACCACATGGACCGTCAGCGGCACCTGGTGGGGTTCGAGGCGCCCGGCCGCGAAGGCGCGGAGCACCGCACCGTCCGCCGCCGGGTCGGACGTGCACACCACGGCGACGACGGCCTGGCCGAGTTCGGGGTGGGGTACGGCGACCGCGGCCGCCTCGCGCACGGCGGGGTGGTCGTACAGCACGTTCTCGACCTGGACCGAGGAGACCAGCCGGCCGCCGGTGCGGATGGCGTCGTTGCCGCGGTCGAAGAAGTACACCTCCTTCCTCGGCCCGAGGTAGGCCAGGTCACCGGTGCGGGTCCAGCCCTCCACGTGCGTACGCTCGTTGAGCCGCGGGTCCAGATGCAGCCGCTTGGGCGCCCTGGTGCGCAGCCACACCTCACCGACCTCGCCGCGGCGCACCGGCTTCCCCGCCTCGTCGAGCAGCCGCAACAGGGTCCCGGCCGGGGCTTGCCCACCCGCGTGGGCCGGCTCGGATCGTAGTCGGTGCCGATGCTGGCGGGCACCGCTTCCGAACCGCCGCCGTACGCGGTCATGATCTCCGCTTCGGGCATCATGGCCAGCAGCCGCTCCGCGTAGGAGCCGGGCAGCTGCGCGGACGTGATGCCGATGGTGGTCACGCTGCTCAGGTCGTACCGGTCGCCGACCCGTGTGTCGACCATCTGCATCGCGTTCCAGGGGGTGAGCATCACCGAACCCACCTTGTGGCGCTCGATCAGACCGCCCATGAGCTCCACGTCGTCCGCCGGGCACACCAGGATCGGGGCGGTGGTGGTCAGGGCGAAGATGCCGACGGTTCCGGCGCTGAACACCGTACCGAGCGGCATGGGGGTCAGGATCGGGGCGGAGCTGGTGAAGGTCTCCTGCAGCACCGCGCCGGGCCCGCGGCCGTAACTGAGGTTGCCGTGCGGGTTGGTGAGCGGCTTGGCCGGCCCCGTCGTGCCCGATGTGTAGAGGATGTCGGCCACGTCGGACGAGGCGATCGTGACGTCGACCGGGCCGTACTGCCCACCGTCCAGCTCCTCGACCGTGGTGAGCCACCGCAGAGAGGTGCCCGGCGGGACCGCCGGCGGGGCCGGCATCTCCGCACTGTGGATCATGCCGACCGCCTCGGCGTGGCCGAGCCGCCGGGTCAGTTCCGCCGCGTCCAGCGTGCTGTTGAGATGAGTGGCCGCGGCGCCCGCCTTGAGCACCCCGAAGTAGGCGATGGCGTAGCCCGACCAATCGGTGCCTTCGAAGAACAGCGCGACCCGGTCGCCCTTGCGCACGCCTTTCGCGATCAGCCCGTGCGCCACGGCGTTGGACCGCCGGTCCCACTCGGCGTAGCTGACGAAGCTGCCGCCCTCCATCGTGATCGGCACCCGGTCCGGCGAACGCTCGGCCAGGATCCCCAGGAGCTCGGGCGCGAACCGCTGCTTGGGGGTGACCGGCCGCACCAGCAGCACCGCGACGAGCAGCGCCGCGGCCCCGAGCACCGCCCCGCCCAGGAACGCGGTGTCGATCCCCTCGGTCAGGGCGGTGGCGGAGTCCGCCCCGCCGTGGGCCCCCGCCGAACCGAACACGGCGACGAGCACCGCGAGCCCGGCCGATCCGCCGATCTGCGTCATGGCGTCGAAGAGGCTGGAGGCCGATCCCGCTTCGTGGTCCTCCACACCCGAGACGGCGATCATCGTCATCGGTACGAACATCAGACCGTTGCCGATGCCGAAGATCAGCAGCGGCCCGAGCAGCTCACCCAGGTAGCCGCTCTCCGGTGACAACTGCGCCAGCCAGAGCATGGCCACGATGTTGAGGGCGATCCCCACGACGAACGGCTTCCTCTTGCCGTACCGGGCGAGCAGCACCTGCGCCGTGACCCTGGCGCTGACCAGGATGCAGACCATGACCGGCAGGAAGGCCATACCGGTGCGCAGCGGGCTGTACTCCAGCACCACCTGCATGAACAGGGTCAGGAAGAAGAACATCCCCATGAAGGCGCCGGTCAGCGCGAACGCCACGAAGTAGACGCCGCAGCGGGTGCGGTCGGCGAACATCCGCAGCGGCACGATCGGCTGCTCCGCACGGGACTCGACGGCGACGAAGGCGACGAGCAGGAGCAGCGCGGCGGCGAACGAACCGAGCGTCACCGGTTCGCCCCAGCCGTACCGGTGCCCGTTGCTCAGCCCGTACACCAGCGCCGCCATGCCCGCCGACGACAGCACCGCGCCGGGCAGGTCGAACCGGCCGCGGCGGCGCGGCGTCTCCTTGATCGACAGGACGGCGAGCACCGCCAGCAGGACACCCACCGGGACGCTTCACGGCCAGCACCCAGCGCCAGGACAGCCACTCGGTGAGCACACCGCCCGCCAGCAGACCGACGATCGCGCCGGCCGACGACATGCCGCTGAACACCCCGAACGCCTTGTTGCGGCGGCTGCCCTGGCGGAAGTTGGTGGTGATGAGCGCCAGGACCGTCGGAGCGATCACCGCGGCGCCGACGCCCTGCAACGCCCGTGCCGTCAGCAGCATCGCGGCCGAGTTCGCCAGCGCCCCCAGCAGCGAGGCCGCGGTGAACAGCCCCACACCCGCGAGGAAGACCCGCCTGCGACCCAGCAGGTCACCGGCGCGACCACCCAGGAGCAGGAACCCGCCGAAGGCCAGCACATAGGCGTTGACCACCCAGCTCAGCGCACCGGTCGATATGCCGAGGCTGCGCTGCATGCTCGGCAGTGCGACGTCGACGATGGTGGCGTCCAGCACCACCATCAACTGCGACAGGGCGATCACGGTCAGCGCAAGCCCCGTGCGCTGACGGCTCGGGCGGGCCGCGCTGCCCGAACCCCTTGCTTCACTGCCATGGGCCTGTCACTCCTCCGGAGAGCCGAGTACACCTGCGGCTCCCACTGTCCCGAGTGACGGAACGCGGGGCCGCTCACTCGTGAGCAGAACACATCGGCAGAACACCTTTAGCGTCTTTCCGAACAGTGGCGCCAAGACGTTGGGATGACGGCATGTTTGACGTGATCGTGGTGGGTGCGCGCTGCGCCGGAGCGCCTGCGGCAATGCAGTTCGCGCGCTCCGGACACCGGGTTCTGATGGTGGACCAGTCGGCGTTCCCCGCCGACAAGCTGTCGACCCTCTACATCCAGCAGACCGGTGTCCTGCAACTGCAGCGCTGGGGCCTGCTCGACGCGGTCAAGGCGTCCGGGTGCCCCCCTCTGGACCATGTCGTCTACCAACTCGGGGACGACATCAGGGTGGAGGGGTGTGCCGACCCGGTGGACGGTGTCACCGCCGCGTACGCGCCGCGCCGCAGCATCCTCGACCGCATCCTGGTGGAGGCGGCGGTCGACGCCGGAGTGGAGTTCCGCGACGGCTGCGCGGTGACCGGACTCGTCGAGGAGGACGGCCGGGTCTGCGGTGTCCGCCTGGTGGCGGGCGAGGTCCAGTCCGTCGAACGGGCCCGCCTGGTGGTGGGCGCGGACGGAATGCGCTCGACGGTCGCCGAACTCACCGGCGCACCCAAGACGGTGGAGCACCCCAAGCTGACCTGTGCCTACTACACCTTCTGGAAGGGCCCGAAGACCCACTTCGAACTGTACGAGGGCCCCACGGGCTGGGTCTCGGCGGTCCCCACCAACGACGCGGTACTGATCTCCGCCTACTACCCGCAGCAGCGTTTCACCGAGGTCAGGACCCGGGCCCAGGAGGCGTACCTGGAGAACATCCGCGACAACGCGCCCGGCCTGTACGCCAAACTGGAGAACGCCGAGCAGGTCGATCGCCTCTACGGCACCGGTGACCAGCAGAACTTCTTCCGCCAGGCACACGGGCCGGGCTGGGCCCTCATCGGCGACGCGGGCCACCACAAGGACTCCCTCACCGCCCGCGGTATCGGCGACGCCTTCGCCCAGGCGCAGATGCTCGTCGACCGCGTCGGCGACAGCCTCGGCTCCGACGAAGCGCTGGACGTGGCGCTCAAGGACTTCGCCGAGGAGCGCGACCTGACCTTCATGGAGAACTACCGGGCGACGCTGCTGGTCGCCGAGGCGTCGGCGCGCGACAAGCGCCGGATGCTGCTCAAAGCGGTGTCCTCGAGCCCCGACCATGTCCGCCGGTACTTCAACACGGTCGCCGGCCTGCGGCCGGTGTCCGAGCTCTACACCCCGGAACTGCTGGCGCTGCTGAAGCCGTGACCGGCCCGCCCGCCGCATGCGGTTCGGCCGCAGGACCACACGGCCGGCCCGCCGCGGACGGCGCCGGGGCGCGCTTCAGGAACCACCGCGCAATCATGGAGGCGTCTCCAGCACATGAGGCTCGGGCGAGGGGGACGAGTGCGTCGTGGAATCCGGTGCGGCGTCGCCGAAGATGCCTCCCGGAGCCACGCGCCGACCGTCTGAGTGGGTCCTGTTCTACGGGCCCGCCGCGGGGGACCGGGTCCACGCCTCGACGCCGGGCGGTTCCCCGTATCCGGCGACCGAGATCCATGCCTTCTCGACGCTCTCCTTCATCCTGACGTACACCGGGCGGAAGAGACCGGCCAGGTCGTTGCGTTCGGGGAAGGCAGTACCGAACAGCTCGTCGGACACCACCGCGGCCACGGGCGAGCCACTGCCCGCCTCCAGAGCGGCACGCAGCGCCGGGGAGTCCACCAGCCGGGTCGCTGTCACCATCGCCTGCACGTGCCACGCCCGCTCGTCCCTGCCGACCTCGCCACCGTGCAGAGCGACGGGCAGTCTCAGCATCCCGGCCACGGCATGGTCGTGCAAGGTGACTTCCAGGTGCTGGAGCAGGTCCCTGACCAGAGTGGGGCGCCGTGACTCGTCCGGGAAGAACACGATCGTCTCGCCGTCCCCCGTGTGCCGGCCTTCGCTGGGCACGTCGGCCACGTTGCCGAGGACTCGGGCAAGGACGTCATGCAGGGCGCGCTGCCGGCCGGTCCGGTCCACGGCCCCGACGTCAGCGGAGTCCGCGATCTCGGCGATGAGGATGACACAACTGCGCGCGGAGCCCGGAGCAGCGGCGTGCCGGCTCAAGAGCCTCTGGACGCCCCCGTCCGATTCTCCCCCGTCGATACGGGTGCGACTCCACTCCGTGCCCGCCTCCACCGCCCGCGCGGACAGTTCCGGCCCCAGGTCGGTGCGCTCCAGCAGGGGGCGCAGCACGTACCGGGCCGAACGGTCGCTGCCGTGGGTACGCAGCCAGTCGAGCGCCATCTGCCCGGCCTCCCGCACCTCTTCCGTATCGAGGCCCCGGCTGTACAGCAGGGCGTTGAAAACGAACTGGGCCTCGCGGGTGGTGCCGTGAGCCCGCAGCCAGTCCATCGCCAGCGCCACGGCCACACGTGTCTCCTCGGGGGTGAGGTCGGTGCGTTGCAGCAGGGGACGCAGGACGAACTTGGCCGAGGATTCGGTGCCGACCACCTGGAGCCAGTCGATACCGAGGGTGACGAACCGCGTCCGTGACTCCGGAGCCAGATCGTGTCTGCGCAGTGCGGCACTCAGGACGAACTGGTTCGAGAGGCGGCCGCGGTGCAGGTCGAGCCAGTTCAAGGCCCGGTCCGCCACCACGTGGACCTGCTCGTCCGACAGATCGTGGCGCCGGAGAACGGGGCGCAGCACGAACTGCGCCGACTCGCTCTCCCCACGGACGTCGAGCCACTCCACGGCGTGCGCCACGACCTGACGTGCCTCGTTCTCGTGCAGGCCGGTGACCGCGAGAAGAGGGGCCAGGACGAACGCCGCGTCCTGGGTGTCTCCGTGCACGCTCAGCCAGTCCAGCGCGTGCTGAACCGCCTCGGCCGTCTGCTCCGGAGACAGGCCGGTGCGCGGGAGCAGGCCGTTGAGGACGTACTGGGCGCTCTCCGTGCCCTCGTCGGCGCGCAGCCAGGCCAGGGCCTGGTCGGCGGCGGCCCGCACTTCCGCTCCGGTGAGGTTGGTGCGCTGGAGCAGCTTACGCAGAGCGGGGGCGGCTTTCTCGTGCGCGGCGGACACCTCACGCAGCCTTTGTGCGGAACCCGCGAGCGTGCGGAAGCGCTCGGCATGCCGCGTGTCGCCGCGTTCACGCGCGGTCCGGGCGACGGCCTCCAGATCCGGGGCCGACGCGTGCTTCGCCAGGGCGTCCCACAGGCTTTCGGGCGGGGCAGGGCGGCTGCGGAACTCGCCTCCGTACCGCTCGATGCCGTCCGAGAGCCGGTAGTACGTCGGCGAGGGTCCCGCCCCGCCCGCCGGCGGCCGCACGCGGGACAGGCCCATGCCGGCCAGGACGTCGACAGAGATGTCCCCCGGAACGGACGGTGGCGACTGACTGTCGAGGTAACCGAGGACTGCCTCCGCGAGGAGGGTGCCGGAGATCACGACCGTGTCCGCAGCGGCGGGCGTCGATCGCGGCGTCCACGACGGTGCTGCGCGGCGGCCGGCCCGGAGACGTACCGTTCGATCTCGTCGGTGCCACTCGTCGGCAGGCCGTGGAGGATCAGGTTCTCTTCGCACAAGGTGCGAGCCTGCGGATGAGGATCGGCGCCGGCGGCCCCAGGGGCGGTCGTCAGGACGTTCCAGTACTCGGTCCTCAGCGAGCCCAGCACGAGTACGGGGCCGCCGTCGGCCTCGCGCAGACGCGTCCTCAGCCCGGCCGCGATGCGCTCGCCCCGGCCGCCGTCCGACTGGTCGAGGAGGTAGCGCTCCGCGTTGTCCAGCCACACCACGGTGCGCGGGCCGATCGAAGCCGGGGTGTCCAGCGCTGCGGCCAGCTCGGCGCTCGAACCGGGTTCCCACAGCCACCAGCCGTGCGGCAGCAGACGCGCCGCTTCCACGCTCGACCGGCTCTTGCCGGAGCCTGCCGGCCCGGTGATCAGAACCATTCTGCTCGCCCCGGCGGCGCAGTCCCGCATGACGTCCCGTAGCAGTGGGTCGTAACTCCGCTCGTCGTACGACGCCAGTTCCATCCTCTCGGCGTCTTCGACGAGTTCGGCGACCGGGCGCCCCAGCCGTGTCCTTCGCACGGACGATCCGCCGCCTTGCCGGTGCTCCTCCCCTTCCGCGTGATGCCGCAACGCGGCGAGCCGGAACGATGACCAGTCGCCGTCGTCCTCCAGGCCGGCACGCCGCGTGAGATGACGTGTGAGCCAGCCGAAGGCCTGTTCGTCGGTCGGAACGCTCCGTCCGGCGAACCACTCGTACAGGGTGCCGGCCCGGAGGGACACCGGGGGCGACTCCTGGGCGGCCTGTTGAATCATCTCCGAGTGCGTCGGGCCACCGGCTCGGCTGTGCAGTGCGCGCAAGGCGTCGGCGAGTGCGGCTCGGCTGTCGAGCGGAGCTCTGCCGTACCGGGTCTGGAGGCGGAGCAGGACCGCCACGCCCTGCCGGGGAGCCTCCCGCTCGACCAGCATCACGCACCGGACCAGAGGCTCAAGACCTCCGGGTTTGTCCGTCTCGTCGAGGAACACCCTGAATTCCACGGGAGAGGGAACCGCCGCGCCGCCCGCGAGGGCGGTTCTCACGGCGGCGGTGGCACGCGACCACGAGAACGCCGTGTGCATGGCGACCGTGACGTGCAGGGGCCCGCCGGAGGCATGCCAGACCAGGTCCCGTCCCGTCGCGTCGTCCTCCGGGGGCCTTTCCAGGGCGACGCCCTCGACGGAGGGGTACCCGCAGAGGTCGTCGAGCAGGTCGGCGGGCGTGAGCGGGCCCTTAGCCGCACGCAGGTCGTCGAAGCACGTGTCCTGTCCCGGCCAGCCGCCCAGCGGGGCCGGCAGCCTGGAGTATGTGTAGTCGATCAGGTGCCGGAGAAGGGTCTCGGCATCCTGGAGGGCGCTGTCGGCGGCAGGGCCCATGAGGGTCCGCGCCTTCTCCCAGACGCGCCGCGCGTCGGCCGGATGCCTCGTCGGCCGGACCTGCTGTTCCTGCACCGCCCCTGCGCGCGACCGGGCGCGCGGCGCCTGTCCTCGGCTGTGGGCCGCCGCTCCGAAGGGGCGTCCGGCCCACCCCCCGCCGCGCGCCGCGGTGCGGTGGCCGTCTCCGCGAACGGCCGCTCCGCCGCCGGCAGTTCGGCCGCCGACCACACGCCGTGCAGCACGGCTGTGATGCCCTGTGGGGCGTACGGGTGTGCGGCGGCATGGCGGCTGAAGGCGGCCCGGGTCTGCCACTCGTCGTGGGTCGTCAGATACGTGCGCAGGTGTCCCCGGGCAGCGGCGTGGAGCGCCAGCACCGGATCGCCGTCGGGGTCGCGCCGTACCGCGAACAGGCCACTGGTCAGGACCTCGGCGAGGTCGGAGTACCCGGCCTCGGGCACCGCCTGGTCGCGCAGCACGTGCAGCAGGGGAAGGGGCAGTTCCCGCAGGCCGGAGCAGAGGACGGCCAGGCGTACGGCGGGGGCGGGCGCTGTGCGGACGAACGCTTCCGCCAGCCCCGCGGGATCGGGCTGCCGGGCGGGAGCCGGGCGCCGCGGGCCCGGGGAAGACGGCCGGTGGCGGGGACGAGGACGGCGCCGCAGCCGGCGGGGTCGGCGCGCATGAGGGTGCTCGCCCAGGCGCCCAGGGAGCGCGGGGTGCACGAGATGACGGCAGCCGCGGTCCACGGTCCAGCGGTTTCGTCTTCACCGCGCCGGTCCTCAGCCGTGGCGGTGGCGTGAAGCGGAGGGCGCTGTTGCGGTCGCCGGCCTGGCCGGCCGGCGACGCGTACGGCGGGAAGGTTCAGGGCGGAGCGGCGCCACAGACGCGGGGGCAGCGGGTCGAGCAGGGCCACCGGGATCCGGTCGCCCCAGTCGCGCAGGAGCAGCCAGGGGGCCGGAGTGTGCCAGCCGCGGGCGGCGCAGTCGGAGACCACCATGACCAGCCGCCTGCCCTGGGTGCCGCTGCCGTGGTGGGGGACGCGCTCGCCGGGAACCTCGCGGCCGCGGTGGTCACGCACGCGCGGCTCGGTGCCCTGCCACTCCAGGCGCCAGGTGTGGACGGCGCGGAACCCTCCCAGGGTGGTCAGGAGCCGGATCACCGTACGCGTGGTCTCCTCCCACACGCTCATGGACAGGGAGGAGTCCACGAGGACGACCGCCTCGAACCAGGGTTCCGGAGCGGGGCGGAACAGCGGCACCAGGGGGCCTCCGAGCGCGTAGTGCTCCACGGTGGCCTCGATGTCCAGCCGGCTGCGCCCGCCCCGCCGCCATGGCCGGCGGAACGGCTGGATCGCACGGCCGACGGCGAGGGCGTCCGGCAGCGGATCGGCGCGTCCCAGGGACAGGGGAGCGCCTCGCACCATCGTGCCCGACCCGGACCGGCGGAGGGACAGCTCCGCGTTCTCCGCGCTCGGGGCACCGGTGGCCTCCGCGTCCTCGGGCGTGTCCCTGTCAGGCCGTGCCGGCGCGTCGGGCTCCGGGCCGGGTGCCGTCTCGTCGGCAGGTGCGGCCGGGGCCGGCAGCATGCCTTCGCCGACGGCGCCGGAGGCCGCCAGCCACACCGCGTCGGCGAGGGTGCACGCGTCCGCCCCGGGAGGCAGCGGTGCCTGGCTCAGCGCCCGGAGGAGGCGGGCCAGGGAGTCAGACACGGGAGAGTTCACGCAGGATCAGCGCACGCAGCTCCTCGTACTGGTCCTGCCGGGGGGCCTGGTCGCCGGTGAGCAGGGCCACGGCGTTCAGCAGCTGGTCGATGGCGAGGTGCTCACCCGTCGCGACGCGCTCGGCGAACGTCTCGACGAGGTCCTCACTGCCGTCCGGTACGTCGTCGAAGTGGGCCTGGACGATACCGTGCAGCAGCTCGGCGGTCAGCGGGGGCATGGTGTAGCGGATGCAGCGCCGCAGGAAGGCCGGTGAGAAGTCCCGTTCGCCGTTGCTGGTCAGGAGGATGAACGGGAACTGCGTGCACCGCACGCACCCGCGCTCGACGGCGTGCTCCTCGTCGCTGTCCCACCGGCGGACCAGGACGCGGGGGCGGCGGTACCGCACGAGTTCGGGGATTTCGAACTCACCGCGCTCCAGGACCTCCAGCAGGTCGCTGGGCAGGTCCAGGTCGCTCTTGTCGATCTCGTCGATGAGCAGGGCGCGCGGTCGCTCCGCGGGCAGCAACGCGGTTCCCAGGGGCCCCAGTTGGAGGAAGGGGGCGATGTCGTCCCGGCTGCGTCCGCGTCCCGCCCGGCCCGCCGGGCCGTGCGTCATCGCCGCGCGCAGGCTCTGGGCGTGGATGCGGCCCAAAGCGTCGTAGCGGTACAGGGCCTCGGTCAGTGAGCTGCGGGAGGTGATGTGCCAGCGCAGTACGGGGCCGAGGTTCAGCTCGTGCGCCACTTGCTCGATCACGGTGGACTTGCCCGATCCCGCCGGTCCGCTGACGAGGAGCGGCCGGCGCAGGTGCAGGGCGGTGTTGACCGCGTCGACGAGGCCGGGCGGTGGCTGGTACTGCCGGTGCTGCGGCGTGCGCGGGAACGTCCGCCACGGGGGCGGATCGGCCAGCGGAGTGTTCCGCCGCTCACCGTCACCGCGGTAATAGGGCTTCCAGGTCACCACTCCTCCTCGGGGCCGGCCACGACGCGTTGTTCGAAGGGTCGGCAGAATTCCAGCCAGGCCTCGTCGTGCCAGACCGCGCGTACGTCACCCAGGCACGTCCCGCACCCTTCGTGTTCCCGGGACCACCGCTGCCGGTAGGCGGCGGCCAAGCCGTAGGGAAGACTGTGCCAGTTCTGTTTCACCAGGGTCCGCAGCCGGCCGTCGGCCGCCCGGGTGTCCGGGCGCGGCCACAGGATGATCGGGGCGTAGGGCAGCAGTTGTTCGAGGACGCCCTGCAGGGTGTCGGGGTGGTGGTCGAGCCCGACGGCGGTGTCGTACCGGCCGGTCATGAGGCCCTGTTCGAATCCTTGCCGGTCGTCCAGGACGGACGCGCCGATCCACTCCACCGGCACGGTGGCGCAGGCGGCCATTCCGCGCAGGGCCTTGCGGGCGGCGTCGTTCATCTCGGCGCTCTCCTCGGCCGGATCCATGCGGCCGCTCCACCGGACGACGACGTCGTGGTTGACCCCGAGCAGACGGTGGCCGACCTTCGCCTCCTCGGGCTGCCAGCGCGCCAGCAGGTGGGTGGGGGCGGCGACGTCCACGTTGATCAGCTGCTCCGGCGAGGGGAGCCGGCCGCGTGCCCACGTCAGGGCCGTACCGATCACCCGGCCCGTGCCGAAGCGGTCCGCGGACTCGCACCGGAAGCGCTGGTGCACCGGCAGCCGCTCCCCGGTGCCGATGAGCCAGGCGTCCACTTCCTCGGGCCAGTCGGTCAACGCGCCGGCCAGGCTGACGACAAGGCGGAGTTCGTCCTGCTGCCGCTTCTGCGTGAACTCGGCCAAGGCGTCGTTGAACTCGGTGACCGCACCGAGGTCCCGCGCCCACTCCCGCAGCCGCGCGACCACGGCGTCGGCCCCGGACAGCTGGGCGAGGGACGCGACGAAACGCGCGGGCGACTTCCACAGGGGCTCATCGGCGCCCGCCGCGCGCAGGGCCGCGTACTCGAGGAGGTCACGCAGCAGCTCGGCGCCCTCAGCCTCGGGGGGCAGACCCGCCAACTGGCGTGCTTCACGCAGCAAGTCGCTGGTCAGGACGTCGGCGAGCACTTTGTTGAGGAGTGCGACGGTCTCGGCACACTGGAGGAGCGTGGCCACCACCTGGCTGACCCGGGTGCGCCAGCGCGGGTCGGCCGCGTCGTCCACCTGGCCCTGCCGGGCGAACGTGTGCAGTCCATCGAGATCCCCACGCGTCAGGGGTGCCGGCAGGCGCATGTCGGCCCGCCACATCGACACGGCCTCTTCGAGGTCCTGCCGGCCCACCGGTCCCACCACGCCGCCTCCGGTGCCGGGGGCGGAACGCACGTTGCGGGCCAGCCACAGCCCTTCGGCGACGAAGGGGTCGTTGTCGTACTCGAATCTCCCGACGGCCTGACCGACGGTGCGGCTGCGCAGCTTCTCGGTGAGCCTCGCGTCCGCGTACACCGTGGCGCCCGCTCCGGCGATCCCTTCCCGCAGTACCTCGACCAGAGCGAAGGTCAGGCGCATGCCACGGGCCGCCTGGTCGGCCGCAGCGGCGGTGACGACGGACAGTCTCGTACGGCCGGCCCGGACCCCGCCGGCGATCCTGCCTGCGTCCGGCATCGCACCGGCCGCGTGGCAGGTGTCGATGAGGGCGATCACGCCCTCGACTCCGGGCTCGTCGACGGCCTCGGTGAGCAGCTGGCCGACATTCACCGCGGACATGGTGCTGCCGGTCGTGGACCCGGCGACCATGTAGTACAGGTCGGCCTGTTGCGGCGGGGTGAAGCCGTGTCCGAGCAGCGCCACCACCAGCACGGCGTTGTCGGCCCGTGCCCGGCGCACCGCCTCGTGCACGGCCTTGCGGACGTCCTCGGGGCTGAGCGTCGCGCTGACCAGGAAGGAGGCGTGGTCACCGGTGCGGGGCGTGCACGCCCCGAGCACCGGGTCCGTCAGTACGGCATGCAGGTCCCGGGCGGCTTCCTCCAGCCGGGACAGCGTGCCCATGGCCGTGCACTGCGCACCCACGACCAGCACGTGCCGGCGTTGCTCGTCGGTCACTTTTTCAGCGCTTCGACCAGGCGGCCGGCGACGGCCGGCTGCCGCAGGTACTTCGTGGCCGTGTGGACCCACAGGCCGTCGGAGTCCACCCGGCCGGTCACCGGGACGACACCCGAGGAGTTGGGCAGCATCCAGTTCTCGAGGCGGGGCCGGCCCACCACGATGTCGTCGCGGTCCCAGAAGTTCAGCCACTGCTCCACACGGGCAGGCGTACGGGGCGGCTGCGGCACCAGCCGTTGCAGGACCGCCGCCCCGGTGGCCAGCGGCGAGCCCAGCGTCATCAGCAGCGGAACCGGCCCGTCGGCGTCGCGCAGCGCCTCGAACGCGACCACGGTGCCCAGCGAGTGGCCCACCACGATCAGCGGCCGGTCGGGGTCCGTCCCCTTCAGCACCCGCTCGCGGATCCGGACGTCCAGGGTGCGCCCGGTGCTGTCGGCCTCCCGCCTGCGGAGGTAGCGCCCGACCTGGGCCAGGTGCCACAGCAGCGGCGCACCGCTCGCCCATTGTGCGCACCCCCGCAGCCCCGGCACCTGCAACAGGGTCGTCAGCACCCACCCGAGAACGCGGAACGGCTCTCCGACGCCCTGCTCCTCGGCGTCGCCCGGCAACTGTGCGCGGGCGTCCTCGATCACGGCTGCCGCCCGCCGGTCCCCCCGTTCCCGGGCCTGCCGGCCGAGCTCGTCGACCAGCGCCTCCACGAACGCGGTCATGAAAGCGGCGTCTTCCTGCTCGTCGAGCGTCCCGGCTCCGTCCCCCTGGGCCTCGGCGTCGGCGAACAGGCCGCTGTAGTCGGCGAAGCGCACCTCCGCCAGCCAGCCCTGCGTCAGCCCGGAAACCACGTCGGAGTGCCCAGCCCCGCGCGCTCCCTCGGCCAAGGCCTCGAGCCACTCACGGCGTTCACGCGCCGGGTCCCGAAGCCCGCCGATCCCATGGACGAACACCAGCTGAGTAACGCCCGAACCGCTCACCCACGCCCCCGTAACACCCTTGCGCCGACACTCAGCTGAACCCTAACCACAACTCGCGGGGCCAGGGCGCGAATCGGCCAACACCGAGCCGGCCCCGGCTCCACCTCGTTCGGCCATGGTGACGGACAGACATGAGGTCGGGGCACCGACCAGTACGCCCGCCGGCGTCACTGTCTGAGCGATGACGGCCATGACCGTATCGCCATGGGGGGCGGGGCGGCCGCCCCGGTGCGGCCGAGCACTTCAGGTGGCGGGTGAGCGCCCGTGCCGGCGGGGCCGAGTGCTTCAGTCGGCGGGCCGCGCGGGCAGGTGGCGGGCGGCGTCGGCCAGTCTGCGGATCTCGGTGGCGACGCTCTCCCACGCGGGCTCGGGAAGCTCATGACCGACTCCGGGCAGGAGGACCAGGCGTGAGCCGGGAATCCGGGAGGCGATCACCTTTCCCGCTCCGGGCTTGATGAGAGGGTCGTCTTCCCCGTGGAGCACAAGGGTGGGCCGGGTTATGGCGCCGATCTTTTGGCCGTGCCACTGTGCGCCGATCTGACGGCCCTGCGCCTGCTGGTCCTGCACGCCGCCGTCGATGTTGCGCGCGACGCCTTCCCGGGCCGCCGTCTCGTCGAAGGGGCGGTTCGGCGAGGCGAGGAGACGGGAGACGGCGACGCCGGCCGCGATGTTCCCCTCGGGGGTGTCGGGGAACTTCAGGCCGGCGAACTTCGCCAGGGTCCTCAGCCGGATGTACCGCATGGTCCGCAGACCCGCAGCGTCTCCGGGGACGGAGGCCATGGACGTGAGCGTCCGGACACGGTCCGGGTGCCGTAGCGCGACGCGCTGCGCGACGGCACCACCGAGTGAGACACCCAGCAGATGCGCCGACGACCACCCCAGAGCGTCCATGACCGCGACGGTGTCATCTGCCATGTCCTCGGCGGTGTACGCCTCTCCGCGCTTTTTGAACAGCGCGGAGATGGGGCTGCGGGTGGCGGTGGGCGGCAGGTGGGTCGACTCCCCGCCGTCGCGCTGGTCGTAACGGGCCACCGCGAAACCGTGCGCTGCCAGCATCCGGCACAGCCCGTCCGGGAACCACTGGCGGTTCGCACCCAGGCCTATGACCAGCAGGAGTGGATCACCGTCCACCTGCTCGGTCCACCGGTCGAAAGCGAGCCGGACCGTGCCGTTCTCGGCCCAGCGGACCGGACTCCACGGGCCGGCCGATGACGAGGACATGAGGACCTCCCATAACTGCGATCAGTGTTCGCAATTTACTATAGGGGATGCGACACGAGGCCGGCGAGGCCGGATGCCGGACGAGAGAGGTCGACGACTTGGCGCAGGAACACGTGACGGTCTGGGCGCGGCCGGAACGCGGCACCCGTGGCCCCGCGGCTGTGCACAGCCGTGCGGAGCTGACCGCTGTCGCCGTCGAGCTGGCGGACCGGAGCGGCTTGGCGGCCGTGTCCACGCGCCAGGTGGCCAGGGCGCTGGGCACGGGCCAGGCGTCCCTCTACCGCTACATCTCCAGCCGCGACGACCTGCTCGACCTGATGACGGACGCGGTGGCGGGAGAGGTCGGCCTCGACGTTCCGCTGGGCGGTGATCCCGTCGAGGACCTGGTCGCCCTCGCATCCCGGACCAAGGCGGTCCACCTGCGGCACCCCTGGCTGTCCGACGTTCCGCCGGAACCTCTCCGGCTGGGTCCCCGGGGCCTGGACTACCTGGAATACGCGCTGAGGGCGATGGAGCCCGCGCCGCTGTCCGGGCGGATCAAGATGGAGATCGTCGCTCTGATGAACGCCCTCGTCGCCCAGTTCGCCCGGACGGAACTTCAGACGAGCCGCGGAAACGCGAGCCGCCAGGCGGCGCAGACCGCCCATCTGGGCGAAGCGGCCTCCCGGGGCGGGCATCCGCATGTCGCGGCTGCCATGGCCGACCGCACCGAAACGGACCCGGCACAGGTCCCGCGGGACCTGTCGAGCAGATGATGCCGCGGGTGCTCGCCGGGCTCATCGCGTCCGACCCTTCCTGACGGGCGCTTCGCTTGGCGCGTCCCGCCGGCCGGGGCGCCCAGTCGCACCGGGCCCGGGCCGGGCCTTCGGCGGAGTGACGGAGGAGTGCGGTGGGGCCGGGACGGCGGGGCCCCTGATCCCCGGCTCCTGTCGTGCGGACTTGGTCCCCGGCCGTACGGCGAAGAGGGCCTCGTACGCGGGCGGCCCCCGTCGACCGGGGGCCGCCGCTTCCCCTTCCGCTGCCGCTCCTCCCACCGCTCCGACGCCCCTCGCGCCCAAGGCCACGCCGTCTGCGTCACCGTCCGCGCGGCCGTCCGCACCGGGCCCGGCTCCCTCACGGACACCCGCACCGGCTCCGTCGCCCGGCTACGGCAGTGTGGTCGACACCGCAGGACCGGCCCCGGCCCCACGGGGCCCCGGCGCCGCGTCCCGCGCCGGGTCCGACCAGCAGCGGTCCGAAGGCGGTGATGGAGCACCGGGGCGACACCGCCACCCCCGGCGGACGCGGCCACGTCCGCGTGCGCCGGGGGTGACGGTGTCGCCCCGGCCGGGCGCCCGGCGCGGTGGCCGTGCCCACCTGGAACGGGCTCGACGGGAAACTCTTCCACGTCGCCTCCGGCGGCGGCGCCGGACGGACGGCCAGCAGCCCTCGGCGGCCGGCCGCACACCTGGATGGGCTCCCCGGCCACCGGGTTCGCCGTACTGCCCGCCGGCGCCCAGCAGATGGGGCAGAACGAGTACTACTACGTCGACGGCCCGGTCACCCTGCACCAGAACGAGCGCGGCGCCGACTACGACCTCGTCGTCATGCCGGTCGCCCGCGAGGCGGTCGCCGAGGACCTGCTGCAACCGCCGGACCCGGCGAAGGCGCTGGTGCGGTACGGGTACGTACGCGACACCGGCACCGCGCCGGTCCCGCAGTACGGCACCCGCGCCGAACCGCCGGACGTGCGCAGCGCTCGCGCGTCCGTGCGTCACGGCGGGTCGGCGCACTCCGGCCACCCGTCCGCCGGCAACGCCGCCCCCGCGCACTGCGGACCAGCCCTGGCCGGTCTGCGGGCTCCGTGACCGTGCGGGCCGCCCGACGGAGCGGGGTTCACCCGGTGCCGTCGGCCATGCCGGCCGCGAGCGTGGTGCCGTCGGCGGGGTCGATGACGGAGGAAGGACCCTGTGCGGCGGGAGTCGGCGTACGCGTCGAGCGCGAGCGGCTCGGCGGTGCGGACCACGACCCTGCCGATGTCGTTGGCGACCAGCCGACCGGGATCCGGGTGGTGGGAGAGGTCGTCCAGCGTGAGCCGGGACGGGATCTCCTTGACGATCGCCTTGACGGTGCGGGCGGTGTGTTTGACCAGCACCCGTTGCCCGACGGTGAGCGGCCGGTCCGCGACGTGACAGACGATGGCGCCGAACTCCCGTGAGACCGCGGGCGCAGCGTCGGCCGGGGCGATCAGGTCGCCGCGCGAGACGTCGATGTCATCGAGGAGCCGTACGGTCACCGACTGCGGGGCCCGGGCGGCGTCCACGGCCCGGCCGAGGACGTCGATGGCCTCGATGGTGCTGGTGCGGCCCGACGGCAGCACGGTCACCGGGGCGCCCACCCGGAACGCCGGACGCGATCTGGCCTGCGTAACCCCGGTAGTCGGGGTGCTCGGCGGTCTGCGGGCGGATGACGTACTGGACGGGGAAGCGGGCCGGTTCGTCGTCGGGCAGGTGACCGACGGACACGGATTCCAGGTGCTCCAGGACGGTCGGTCCGCCGTACCAGTCCATGTTCGCGGACGGCTCCACCACGTTGTCGCCGGCGAGTGCGGAGATCGGGATGACGGTGATGTCGGCAATTCCCAACGCGACTGCGTAGGCGGTGAATTCACTGGTTATCGCGGCGAAGACCGGCTCGGCGTAGTCGACGAGGTCCATCTTGTTGACGGCGAGCA
>RHMC01000114.1 GCA_003719395.1 Streptomyces altiplanensis | reverse complement strand
TCTGCCGTCTCGATGAACTCGGCCCGGAAGCCGTCGGGCAACGCCTTGAGCCGGATCAGGCGGTGATCGAGTGCCGAGTCGCCGAGCCGGATCACCGGATCGTGGTGCCGGAAGTGCGGGTCGGAGGGCGTGGTGCGCGACACAGTCGCGCGGCGGCTGGCGCATGAGCCGTTCGGGCACCGCCCCACGACGCTGCCGGACATGGCCGAGGGGTGCTCGAAGGCAGTGTTCAAGCAGTGGCTCGCCGGGCGCCCGAAGGCCTGGTCCGCCAGGATCGAAGTGGTCGCGACGGATGGGCTCACCGGGTTCAGGACTGCCGCCGCCGAAGACCTCCCTGACGCGGTCCCGGTGATGGACCCGTTCCATGTCGTCCGCCTCGCCGGCGACGGGCCGGACCGGTGCCGGCAACGCGTTCAGCACCTCAGCGAGCAGAACACCACGATCGCCGCACTGTCGCCGGCGCGGCGCCCGGGCCGAACCGAAGAGCGGCTTCGCCCCCGGCTCACCCGCCCGACAGTGGACCAGTTGTCCGGCCGGGGCCGTCCGGCCCGGCCATGCGGCCTTCGGACAGGTGCCCGGAGCGGTGCCGAAGCGCGCCCGTGGCTCACTCCACGTCCACGTCGTCGAGCAGCGCGTGCAGCGCGGACCCAGCACGCGGAGGCACGCGTCGATGTCCGCCGTGGTCAGATCACCGTTCACGCGACGCAGCAGTGCGTGCTCGCGGGCCCGCACCGCGCCGATCGCGGCCCGGCCCTGATCGGTGAGCCGGATGAGCGGCGACCGGCGGTGCACGGGGTTGGCGGCGCTCTCCACCAGACCGTGCCGCGCCGCGTCGTTCACCATGCGCTGCACGAACTGCCGGCTGAGCGCTTGCGCCCGCCCCATCTGCGGCACCGTCATCGGCCCCCGGGTGCGCAGGAGATCGAGTACCGCGCGCACCCCGACCGACAGGCCCTCGATCGGTGCCGCCTGCTCCACCTTGCGGTGGACCCGCCGGTAAAGCGGGCCGACCAGGTCGAATACCTCCGTGAGGCGTTCGGCCAGCTCGTCCGGAGAGGACGTGGCGGGGGCTGTGGTGTGTTCGTCCGTCATGCCATCAGGATGACACCTTGGTTGCCAACTCTCGACAAAGATGACACCTTGGTTGTCATGAATGCCGAACCCGCTTCCACACCGACCCGTTTACTCCAGACCTCCGACGGCTGTCTCGCCTACCGTGAGGCGGGGTCCGGGCCGTCCCTGGTGTTCCTGCACGGCGGCTTCCTCGACCACCGCATGTGGGAGGAACAGATCCGGGCCTTCGCTCCGCGCTACCGGGTCATCGCGTTCGACGCCCGTGGACACGGCGGCTCGGACAACGCGGCCGGCCCCTTCCGGCACGCCGACGACGTCGCCGCGCTGCTGCGGGGACTGGAGGCGGCCCCGGCCGTGCTCGTCGGCGTGTCGATGGGCGGGGCCACCGCGGTCGACTGCGTGCTGGAACATCCGGAACTGGTCCGCGCGGTCGTCGTCAGCGGCGTCGGCACCAGCGAGCCCGTCTTCGGGGATCCCTGGACCCTGGACGTGTTTGCCGCCCAGGAGCAGGCGCTTGCCACGGGTGACGTGACCGGCTGGGTCGACGCGTTCATGCGTTTCACCTTCGGCCCGCACCGCGGTCCGGCCGCCGTCGATCCCGATGTGGTGCGCCGGGTACGGGAGATGGCGCTCGGCACTCTCGGCAAGCACACGCCCGATGAGCCCGACCACCGGGTGCCGGTCACGGCCACCTGGGAGCGCGCGGCCGGCATCGCCGTCCCCGCATGCGCGATCAACGGCGCCGCGGACGCCCCGGACAACCTCGCCATGGCCGACCGCCTGATGAAGCTTGTCCCCGACGGCCGCACCGTCACCCTCCCGGACACCGCGCACTACCCGAACATGGAGCACCCGGCCCGCTTCAACGCCGAACTGGCCTCGTTCCTGGAGGCCATCAGCGGGAACGGCGCGTCGACTGCCTGAAGCAGCGGTGCGGCATCGCCCCCGGTGCGACAGGACCACCGGCCCCGACAGGGGATCCGGCACTTGAGCCGCTCGATGCCGTCCGGTGCACCCGGGCCGGACCGCCGGGCTTGTACGCCGGGCCTGTTCTCCAGTGGACGGATCCTTGCGGCGAGGCACACCTGTGTCCGCCCGCTCCTCCAGGGGGCGGTGCTCGCAGCCGGCCACGGTGCACAGACGGACACCGAAGACCGGAGGGCCGGCCGGGCGGCGGCGCCGCGGGCAGCGGCTCCGACCGGGGTCTCGTCGGCATGCGCGAGCGCGTCGGCCTCCTGCGCGGCCGCTTCACCGCCGGGCCCCGCCCCGAGGGCGGTTTCCGGGGCCGGTACGCCTCTCCGTACCCACCGGGCCCGGCACCCGCGACCGGGTCCGGGTCCGGGTCCGGGTCCGGGTCCGGGTCGTGATCATCGCGTACGAGACGGGCCCGGCGCCGCCCGGTGAGAAGCGGGGGAGAACCGGGGAGAAGTAGGACACGATCTGTCCTGGATCGGCTCTAGCCTCGACGTACCAGACCCGAAACGGCACAGGAGCAGCGGATGAGCCTCGTCGACGGCAACCAGCCGGATTCCACCCCCACCTGGATCGACCTCGACGTTCCCGACCTCGAACGCGCGAAGGAGTTCTACGGCGCGCTGTTCGGCTGGACCTTCGGCACCACCGCCGCCACCGCGGAGCCCGACGGCTCCACCACGTGCCTGCTGCGCGGCCTGGCGTCGCCGCGTTCCGGCCCGCCTCCGCGCCCGGTGCCGCCCCCGGTTTCTGGCGCATGTACTTCGCCACGCGGGACTGCGACGCCACCGCCCAGCGCGTCGTCGACGCGGGCGGCGCCCTGACGCAGGGCCCGCTGGACGTCGGAGACCGGGGGCGCACGGCTCTCGCTTCGGACTCCGTCGGCGCCCGGTTCGGGCTCTGGCAGGGCGGCACGCACCCCGGCTGCCGGATCGTGAACGAACCGGGCTCCCTGGTCCGCAACGACCTGAGTACGCCCGAGCCGGGCCCCGCGCGGGACTTCTACACGGCGCTCTTCGGCTTCACCCTGGACGGCAACCCGGATCTCCCCGGCTTCGACTTCACCTTCCTGCGCCGGCCCGACGGCCATGAGATCGGCGGGATCTTCGGCGACCCGACCGCCACCGCCTCCGTCTGGCAGACCACCTTCGAGGTCGCGGACACCGACGCGGTGGCGGAGCGCGCCGTCGCGGCCGGAGGCACGGCCGGCGCCCCCGAGGACTCTCCGTACGGCCGGATGGCGGAGATCACCGACCCCTTCGGCACCGTCTTCCACGTGATCGCCAGGCCCCCGGCCCAGCGGGGGTGAGACGGGGCGGGACGGAAGAGGAAGGAGCGGGGACTCCGTTAGCCTGAGGACACAATGAACCATTTGACGACGTCACTGGGCGAGTACCACCTCGTCCGCTTCCCCGAGGACCCCCGCGACAGGCTCCGCGCCTGGGACGCGGCCGACGAGTACCTGCTGCGGCATCTCGAGGGAACCGGCGACGCTCCTCCCGCGGACCTGTCCGGCACCGTCGTCGTGGTGGGCGACCGCTGGGGCGCCCTGGCCACGGCCCTGTCCGGCTGCCGTCCCGTGCAGATCACCGACTCGTTCCTCACCCAGCAGGCGACGCGGGTGAACCTGGAGCGCAACGGGGCCGACGCGTCGGGGGTACGGCTCCTCTCCACCCAGGAGCCCCCGCCGGAGCGCATCGACGTACTGCTGATCCGCGTGCCCAAGAGCCTCGCGCTCCTGGAGGACCAGCTGCACCGGCTCGCTCCGCACGTCCACGCGGGCACCGTCGTCGTCGGCACGGGAATGGTCAAGGAGATCCACACCTCGACGCTCAGGCTCTTCGAACGGATCCTCGGTACGACGCGGACGTCGCTGGCGGTGAAGAAGGCGCGCCTCATCTTCTGCACGCCGGACCCCGGCCTCGCCCGGGGCAACGCCCCGTGGCCGTACAGCTATGCGCTGCCCTCCGACGTCGGGGTGGTGTCCGGCCTCACCGTCACCAACCACGCGGGCATCTTCTGCGCCGAGCGCCTCGACATCGGCACGAGGTTCTTCCTGCGCCACCTCCCCGGGCGCCGCGGCCCCGAGCGCGTCGTGGACCTGGGCTGCGGCAACGGTGTGGTGGGTACCGCGGCCGCGCTGGCCAATCCGGAGGCCGAGGTGCTGTTCGTCGACGAGTCGTTCCAAGCGGTGGCGTCGGCACAGGCCACGTTCCGGGCGAACGCCGGGGCGGACAGCAAGGCGGAGTTCCTGGTGGGCGACGGCCTGTCGGGCGTACCGGAGGGGACGGTGGACCTCGTACTGAACAATCCGCCGTTCCACAGCCACCAGGCGACGACGGACGCGACGGCCCGGCGCATGTTCGCCGGTGCGCGCGACGCGCTGCGCCCCGGCGGCGAGCTGTGGGTCATCGGCAACCGGCACCTCGGCTACCACGTGGCGCTGCGCCGGATCTTCGGCAACAGCGAACTGGTCGCGAGCGACCCGAAGTTCGTGGTCCTGCGGGCGGTGAAGCGGTAGCACCGGGTGCGGCGGCGCCGCAGAGTCCCCACCGGGCCTACGCGCCGCCCGGCAGCCCCTGGCACGCGCCCCGCAGCCGCCGTACGCCCTCGGTGATCTCGGCCGGTCCCGCCACCCCCGCGAAGCTCAGCCGGATGTGCCCCGCGGTCGGCTCCGCGCTGAAGTACGGGCGGCCGGGCGCGATGGCGACGCCCGCCCGGAGCGCCGCCGAGACCACCGCGTTCTCGTCCGCGCCGTCGGGCAGGCGCAGCCACAGGTGGTAGCCGCCCGCCGGGATGTGCGGCAGGGCGAATGCGGGAAGGCCGAGCCGCAGGGCGGCGGCCATGGCGTCGCGGCGCCCTCTCAACTCCGCCGCCACGGTGCGCAGATGGCGCGGCCAGGCCGGGGAGCCGACGAGTTCCACAGCGGCCTCCTGGAGGGGCCGGGGCACGAAGAAGCTCTCGACGACCTGGATGGCGCGCAGCCTCTCCAGCACCGGGCCGCGCGCCGCCAGCGCGCACACCCGGAAGCTGGGCGAGGTCGCCTTGGTGAGCGAACCGACGTGCACGACGACGCCGTCGTGGTCGTCGGTGGCGAGCGGCCGGGGCAGCGGCCCCGCGTCGTCGTGCACGAGGCGCCGTACGAAGTCGTCCTCGACGACGAAGGCCCCGGCCTCGCGGGCGATCCGCAGCACCTCGGGCCGCGCTCGGCCGAGAGCACCGCGCCGGTCGGGTTCTGGAAGAGCGGCTGGCAGACGAAGACGCGGGCGCCGGTGGCTTTGAAGGCCGCGGCGAGGAGTTCGGGGCGCACCCCGTCCGAGTCGACCGGTACCGGTACCGGTCGCAGTCCGCGCGCGGCCGATCGCCAGCATGCCGGGGTACGTCGGCGACTCGACCAGTACCGGTGCACCGGGCGGGGCGAGGGCGCGCAGGGCCGTCGTCAGCGCGCTCTGGCCGCCGGCGGCGATCAGGACTTCGGCGGCCGTGATGGCGCCGCCGATCCCCCGGGCGAACCATTCGCGCAGTTCGGGGATGCCGTCGGTCGGGGGGCGGCCCCAGGCACCGGGGCGCCGCCCGGCCCGCGCGAGGGCGGCCGCCATGGCCCGCTCGGGACGGAGGGAGGCGTGGAGGTAACCGCTGTTGAACTCGATGACGCCGGGCGACGGGGCGGCGAGGGTGACCAGGACACCGGAGGCGTCGACCGAGCGCGGCACGAGTTCGGTGGCTTGTCGGCGCTGAGCGCGACCTCCTGCCAGGAGGTGTCACCCGGCGCCGCCGTGTCCGTACGGGGCTGCGTCCGGAAGGCGCCCGCGCCGGGCCGGGTGACGACCAGGCCCTCGGCGGCGAGCTGGGCAAGAGCCCGTGAGACCGTCACCGGGCTCACCCGGTAGCGCTCCACCAGCACCCGGCTCGACGGGAGCTTTCCACCAGGTGAGTAGTGGTTGAGTTCCCGTTTAAGGGATTCGGCCAGCTCGGCGACGCTGCTACGCTCATGCATGACAGCACAGAATAGCGCTACTCACGATACGGCAGTAGCAGTCAGCAGCGGTTCGAACGTGACGCAGGGGACCGGACCGTCGGTCGGCGCCGGCACCGCCCGCAGCGGAACGCTCCTCGCCGCGCTCGGTGTCATCGCCTTCTCGCTCACGTTCCCGGCCACCGCCTGGGGCCTCGAAGGCTTCGGCCCCTGGTCGCTCGTCGCCGTACGCAGCGTCCTCGCGGCGCTCGTCGCGGGCGCCGCACTGCTCGCCCTGCGGATACCCGTACCGGCCCGCGCCCACTGGGCGGGGCATCGCCGTGGTCGGCGGTGGCGTGGTCCTCGGCTTTCCGATGCTCACCACGCTCGCCCTCCAGACCTCCACCACCTCGCACGCCGCCGTGGTGGTCGGCCTCCTGCCGCTGACCACCGCCGCCCTCTCGGCGCTGCGCACCGGGGCCCGCCCCTCCCGGGCGTTCTGGCTCGCGGCCCTCGTCGGCGCCGCCGTGGTGATCGCCTTCACGGTGCAGCAGAGCGGCGGCGCCCTGTCCACCGGCGACCTGTACCTCTTCGGCGCGCTGCTGGTCTGCGCCGCGGGCTACACCGAGGGCGGCAGGCTCGCGCGCGTGATGCCCGGCTGGCAGGTCATCGGCTGGGCCCTGATGCTCTGCCTCCCGCTCGCCGTGCCGGCGGCCGCCGTGGCGCTCGCCTTCGAACCGGTGCACCTCACGGCGCACAGCGTCGCGGGGCTCCTCTGGGTCGCGGTCGGCTCGCAGTTCCTGGGTCTGGTCGTCTGGTACCGCGGCATGGCCGAGATCGGCGTGTCCAAGGCCAGTCAGCTCCAGCTCGCCCAGCCCCTGCTGACCCTGGTCTGGTCGGTCGCCCTGCTCGGCGAGCACCTCTCCCCCGCGGCCCCGCTCGCGGCGCGTCGGCGTACTGGTCTGCATCGCGGTCACCCAGCGCGCGCGGACCTGAACGCGAGCGCGAGAACGGGTCGACCGCCGCCCCCGGCCGTAGACTGGCCGTACACGACACCAGCCTCAAGGAGGTCACTCCCGATGCAAGCAAGCGTGGGCGACCGGCTGCTGATGCACGGCAGGACCGTCGGGCACGAGGACCGGGTCGCCGAGATCGTCGAGGTCCTGGGATCCGAAGGCACCCCCCCGTACCGCGTCCGCTTCGACGACGGGCACGAGGCGCTGATGTCGCCGGGCCCGGACTCCGTCGTACGGCACACGGACACGAACCCGGCGCAATAGCGCGAAGCAGCCCTGAACAACCCCAGTCCCAGCCCCGGTCCCGGCTCCCGAGGAGCCGAGCCGGTACGCCCCGGCACAGCAGGGGCCGTCAGCGGGGCGTCCGCACCCGGGCCGGGTAGTGGTCCGCCACCACCCGGTCCATCGCCCCGACGCGATCGGCCGCGACCACCTTCGCCGAGAAGAAGACATGG
Organism: Streptomyces altiplanensis; assembly: GCA_003719395.1. GTDB lineage: Bacteria > Actinomycetota > Actinomycetes > Streptomycetales > Streptomycetaceae > Streptomyces > Streptomyces altiplanensis. The sequence continues at coordinate 14,442 of RHMC01000114.1, read as the reverse complement.
CCGCGCACCTCGGCGAAGTCCTTGCCGAGGGTCAGGTGGCGGGAGAGTTCGGCCGGGTCCTGCCAGGCCGCGGGCTGGGCCGGGTCCCCGGCCTTGTAGAGCGCCTCGCCGACGTACAGGTCGACGCCCGTGCCGCGCACGGTCCGGGCCCACCAGGGCAGCAGCTTGGCGTAGTCGGCGGCCTCGAAGCCGATGTTCCAGTAGAGCTGGGGCACGATGTGGTCGATCCAGCCCTCCTTCACCCACTTGCGGGTGTCGGCGTGCAGGTCGTCGTACGTCTGCACCCCGGCCCGCGTCGGCGAGCCCAGCGGGTCGGTTGCGGCGTTGCGCCACACTCCGAAGGGGCTGATCCCGAAACGGATCTTCTTGCCGTCCTTCTTCCTGACCGCCTTGATCCGGCCGGACATCTCCCGCACCAGCCGGTCGGTGTTGTCGCGCCGCCAGGCGGCCCGGTCCGGGAATCCGGCGCCGTGGCGCGCGAACGCCTCGTCGTCGGCGAACTCCTGCCCCGCCACCGGGTACGGGTAGAAGTAGTCGTCCCAGTGCACGGCGTCGACGTCGTACCGCTCCACGGCGTCCATCATCGCGTCCTGCACGAAGCGCCTGACCTCCGGCAGCCCCGGGTTGTAGTAGAGCTTCCCGCCGTACGGCAGCACCCACTCCGGGTGCACGCGCGCCGGATGCGTCGCCACCAGCCGGGACGGGTCGGTGTGATTCGCCACCCGGTACGGGTTGAACCAGGCGTGCAGCTCGAGGTCCCGCCGGTGGGCCTCCTCCACCGCGGTCCCCAGCGGGTCCCAGCCCGGGTCCTTGCCCTGCACTCCGGTGAGGTACTGCGACCACGGCTCGTGCGGCGAGGGCCACAGCGCGTCGCGGTCGCCGCACCTGGAACACCACCGTGTTCAGCCTGCGCCGCACCGCCGTGTCCAGATGGGCCAGGAGCTCGGCCTTCTGCTGGTCGGCGGTCAGCCCCGCCCTGGACGGCCAGTCGCGGTTGGCGACGCTCGCCAGCCACATCCTCGCAGCTCGCGCTCCGGGGCGCGGCGCCGCCGCCTGCCGGCCGCGGCGGCGTCCCCGGAGACCGCCAGCGCGGACAGCGCCCCGGCCACTCCCGCCAACAACCCTCTTCGACCGATCTGACCCATATGTCGACCCCTGTTCCGTGGTGACGCGCGTACGTCCTGTCGTGTCCGCAGAGCATGCCCGCCCCGGCCCGTCGCGTACACGTGGGTCGGGAGTAACGTCGGGGGCCGAGGCGGGCACCGGCAACGGCCGGGAGCCTGCCGAACTGTTGATCAGCGAAAGGCACGATGTGACGGACTCCATGGCGGATGTGCAGCGCGTCGGAGTAGTGGGCTGCGGCCAGATGGGCGCAGGCATTGCCGAGGTGTGTGCCCGCAGCGGCCTCGAGGTGAAGGTTGCCGAGACCACGGGCGAGGCCCTGGAGATCGGCCGCACCCGGCTCTACAACTCCCTCTCGAAGGCCGCCGAGCGCGGCAAGATCACCGAGGAGGAGCGCGACGAGACGCTCGCCCGTCTCAGCTTCACGACCGACCTCGGCGAGTTCGCCGACCGCGACCTCGTGATCGAAGCCGTCGTCGAGAACGAGTCGATCAAGACCGAGATCTTCCAGGTCCTCGACCAGGTGGTGACCCGTCCCGACGCGATCCTCGCCTCCAACACCTCCTCGATCCCGCTGGTGAAGCTGGCCGTCGCCACCTCCCGGCCGGACCAGGTCATCGGCATCCACTTCTTCAACCCGGCCCCGGTGCAGAAGCTCGTCGAGCTGATCCCCGCGCTGACCACGTCCGAAGAGACGGTCAAGCGCGCCGAGGCCGTGGTGCAGAACGTGCTGGGCAAGCACCCGATCCGCGCCCAGGACCGCTCGGGCTTCGTGGTCAACGCACTCCTCATCCCGTACCTGCTCTCGGCGATCCGGATGTTCGAGTCGGGCATCGCGAGCCGTGAGGACATCGACAACGGCATGGAGCTGGGCTGCGCCCACCCGATGGGCCCGCTCAAGCTCGCGGACCTCATCGGCCTCGACACGGTCGCCTCGGTCGCCGACTCGATGTACGCCGAGTACAAGGAGCCGCTGTACGCCGCTCCCCCGCTGCTCCAGCGCATGGTGGACGCGGGCAGGCTGGGACGTAAGACGGGATCCGGTTTCTACCCGTACGCCTGAGCCCTCCTGGTCCGCGATCCGCGATTCGCACGGAGTGTGCGGGGCGTACACGCATATGCCCCGCACACACGCTCCCGCCATGGGCACAGGGCGAGTTGGCTCTGTGTCACATGCACGGGCCGTCGGACGGCCCTGTCGGAAGAAGGAGCGGACCGTGAGTATCGACCCCGACCAGACCGTGGTCGCAGAGGAGTACGCCGAGTTACGTCGCTGCCTCGACGTGGGGCTCACCAGGATCGACGGACATCTGGCGCTGCTGGCCCACCGGGGCGACCAGGCCGGCAGTGACCTGGCCGACCTGGCCGCGCGGGTGACGGCCCTGGAGCACAACCGCTGGCCGCTGCCCACCGTCTCGGCACTCACCGCGGCCGGAGCGCTCGCGGTGACCGTCTGGCAGCCGTCGGCCGCTAGAGCCTCCGGCCGTGAGCCCGGGCCCGCGGTTCTAGCCCAGGCGCAGGTGGTGCAGCATCAGCAGCCCGGCCGCCATGTTGGCGGCCGGGACTTCACCGCGGGCCACCATGTCGGGAACCAGTTCGAGCGGGACCCACTCGCGCCGTGAGGACTCGAAGTCGTCCTCGGGATGGCCGGTGTACGTCGCCTCCTCGGCCCAGTAGAGGTGGTGTCGGGCGTCGGTGAGGCCGTTGGACGGCTCGACGGTGAGGAGGGGGCGCAGCGGCCCGGGCCGCCAGCCGGTCTCCTCCTCCATCTCACGCGCGGCGGCGGCCTCGATGTCCTCGCCGTCCTCGACGACTCCCGCCGCGAGTTCCCAGCCCCAGCTGTTGGTGATGAAGCGGTGCCTCCAGAGCATCAGCACCTCGTTGGCCGCGTTGACCACCGTCGCCACGGCCACCGGGCGCAGCCGTATGACGAAGTGGTCGAGGTGCCGGCCGTCGGGGAGTTCGACATCCGCGAGGTTGACCCGGAACCAGCGGTTCTTGTAGACGTTCTGTTCGCTTAAGTTCGTCCACTGCACTGTTGTGCCACCTTTCGACAAGTAGGTGACAACATCGCAGCAGGAGCACGGTCACAGCGGAACGCGCAGAGCCCCGTCGATCAGTTCGGCCGCCTCGTCGGCGCCTGCGCATCCGCTTCCCACCAGATGCTCGCGCACCGCCCGCAACCGGTCGCGCAGCCGCTGCGACTCCATTCCCTGCGCCCGTTCGGCCATCTCTGTCGCGATCTCCACGGCCCGGTCCGCCCTGCCCTGGCGCAGCTCGATGTGGGTGAGCATGGCGAGCCGGTGCACCCGCCCCCGGTCGTGCGTCGCGGGAGAGCCGACCGCCGCCGTCGCGTGCTCCCGTGCGGCGGGCAGATCACCCAGGCTGAACAGGGCCTCGGCCACCTGGACGTTCACCAGGCCCGGCTGGACGTACCCCGTCTCGTCCGGTTCGCTGCCCGGTCTGATGCACTCGGCCTCGCTCTCCGCGCGCCGGATGCAGGACAGGGCACCCTTGCCGTCGCCGAGATGGGCGTACGCCTTGGCCTGCATCGCGTGCAGATCGGCGGCCAGCGCCGGGGTGATCTGCGTGCCCGCCGTGCGCAGCGCCGCCTCCGCGAAGGCCACCGCCTGCCGGTATTCGGCCATGAACAGCGACTGGTTGACGAGCAGCGCGATGATGTACGCGCCGAGCCCCCGGTCCCCGCTGCCTGGGCGAGCCGCAGGGCCTGGTGGAAGTAGCGCTGGGCGAGCCCCTGGGCGTCCGAGTCGTACGCGCAGATGCCGGCCACCGCCACCAGACCGCCCGTCGCCCGGTGCAGGTGACGCCCCATGGCGTTGGAGTAACTGCCGCGCAGCAGAGGGGCGGTCTCCGCGTTGAGGAAGCCGACGATGCGCGAGCGCGTCGCGATGCCGCCCGCCTTGCGGTACATCAGCTCGTAGTGCGCCCGGGCCGCGCGCAGCATCTGTATGTCGGCGACGCTCACGCGCGTCTGCCCCTTGCGCGAGACGTCCGCGTCCTCCGGCGGGTTCTCCCACTCCCACACGGGCATCACGGCCGGTGTCCCGGTCACCGCGGGCGCGCCGAGGATGTGGGGCCGCTGCTGTTCGTCGGAGCGCCACAGCGCGGTGGCGCGCTCCACGAAGCCCGTCAGCGGGGAGCCGTGCGGCATGCCCGTTTCGCCCGGCGAGCCGAACCCGATGTCGTCCAGCGTTATCGGCCGGTGCAGCCGGGCCGCGAGGACCTCGCAGATCAGGTCGGGCACCTGGCCGCGCGGGCGCTGACCCTTCAACCAACGTGCCACGGCGGTGTGTTCGTACCTCAGTGCCAGGCCTCTCGCGCTGCCCGCCTGGTTCACATGGGCGGCGAGGCCCGCGTTGGAGATGCCCGCCTCGTCGAGCAGGGCGTCGAGCAGGGTATTGGGCTGCATGGCCTCTCCGGTGGCTCGGTGCGGGCGCAATACGCCAGCGTAGTGGAGCTGCTTTCACACGGGGTGTGAACCGAATGCCCGCGTTCGTGCCCCGCGTGCTCTCCCGCGCACACGCCGCGACCGCTTGACTTCAAACGCCTCTCCACGAGGCGGCCGGGCCGCCGGCTCCCCCCTCATCACCAGTGCGGCGGCCATCCCGCTCCGTTCGTCCTGCTGGTCTGCCCGACACTCCACGGCAGGGCGGACGGAGCGGGTCCCGGGCTCCGGAGCGACGGCCGGCCGGCGGTGGGGTCAGCGGTGCGAGGGCTCCGCGCATGAGCGAGGCGGCTCCTGATCCCCGGGGGCCGCCGGCGACCGGCTGCGGTCCTTGCGCAGGACGAGCAGGGCGACGTCGTCGGTGAGCCGCCCGCCCGTGTGCCGCAGCAACGCCCGTGCACGCGCCGTACCACCACGGCGGGTGAGACCGGCGAGCCCGCAGCGGCAGCCTCGGTGAGCGCCGTCCGCAGGCAGAAGAACGCCCCCTCGGCGTTGCGGGCGTCCTCGGCGCCGTCGGTGTGCAGGACCAGCGTGTCACCGGGAAGCAGGTGCGTGCAGCGGTGTGCGGACAGGCCCTCGGGCAGCGGGAACGGACCGAGCGGCGGCAGCGGGTCCCCGCCCGCGAGCGGTTCGGCGGACTCGCGCAGCCGGTAGGGCCACGGGTGACCGCAGTTGAGCGCCAGTACCTCGCCGTCCTCGTGGATCTCCAGCAGGAGTACGGTGACGAACTCCTCGGCCAGCGGACTGTCCGGGTCGGTGCTGCTCACCGACGGGTGCTCGGAGCGCGACCGCTCCCGCAGATGCCGCTGCTGCGCCCGCTCCAGCCTGCGCATGACGCCCGCGAGGTCGGCCTCGTCGTGCGCCGCCTCCCGGAAGCTGCCGAGCAGCGCGGCGACCGCCCCGATCGCGGCCAGCCCGTGGCCCCGTGCGTCACGATGACGACCCGCACGCCCCCGGCGGTGGCCACGGCCTCGTACAGATCGCCCCCCGACCGTCGCGCCACGGCTCACGGAGAGCTGTCCCGCGGCGACGGCGAGCCCGTCGAGCCGGGGCGGCAGCGGCGCAGCAGCACTGCTGGGCGGCGCGCGCGACCTCGCGGACCCGGCGCAGCTCCCGGACCGGACCGAGCCTCACGCTCGTCAGCAGATAGGCGACCAGCGCCAGGAAGGCGGCGCACGTCACGAAGCGGGGCGCCATCCCTCCGTGGGAGGCGAACGGGCAGGCCAGCTCCCAGAAGGTCGCGGCGACGAGCCAGACGGCGGGGAGCCCGAAGACGAGGACGCCCCGCACGGAGAGCACCCCCGCGCACGCGCCCCGCCAGGTCTTGGTACGGATCATCCCGACGGCCCCCTAGGCCCTGGCCCTGTACGACGTACGACGCGCGGCCCTCGCAGCCGGAATGATTGTGCCGACCGTCCGTACCGGTTTGCGCACCCTGCCCACGCTTCTCACCCAAATGAGTGAGGGGCGTATCCGTAACCCCGGACACGCCCCTCAGTACCGCTTCACCAGGTGTTACGCCCCGCGCAGCACCGCGCCCGTGCGTTCGCCGGCGAGCGCGACGGCGGCGACGCGGGCGGCCGAGGCCTCCTCGACGGTCAGCGTGCGGTCGGCGGCGCGGAAGCGCAGCGCGTACGCGAGCGACTTCCTGCCGGCGCCGAGCTGTTCACCCGTGAACACGTCGAACAGCCGCAGCGATTCGAGGAGTTCACCGGCTCCTTCGCGCAGCGCGGCCTCGACGTCCGCCGAAGGCACGTCGGCGGAGACGACCAGCTCGACGTCCTGGGTCGCCACCGGGAAGGTGGAGATCCGGGGCGCCCGGAGGGCTCCGGCGCCGGCCTGCTCCAGCACGCCGGTCTCGACCTCCATGGCGCAGGTGCGCTCCGGCAGGTGGAGCGCCTTGATGACGCGCGGGTGCAGCTCACCGGCGTGTCCGGCGAGGACCTCCTCGCCGTTCACCGTCACGTACAGCGCGGCGCAGCGGCCGGGGTGCCACGGCGCGTGCCGGTCGGCGCGCACGGTCAGCTCGGCGCGGCCTCGCGGGCGAGCAGGCGAGCGGCCTCGACGGCGTCCGCCCAGGTGCCCGGACGGCCCTTGCCCCACCAGCCGGCCTGCTCGCGGCGCCGGCGAGGATGACGGCGGCGCGGTGCGGCTGACGCGGCAGCGTGGCGTTGAGACCGGCGATCTCCTCGTCGGTCGGCCGGCGGTCGACGGGCAGCCGCGCGGCCTTGTGCTCTTCCCCGGTCGGCCGGAAGACGAGACCGGTCTCGAAGAGCGCCAGGTCGTGCGAGCCGCGGCCGTCGTTGCGGCGCAGCGCGCCGAGGAGGCCCGGCAGCATCGTGGTGCGCAGCGCCGGCTCCTCGTCGGAGATCGGGTTGACCAGCTTGACCGTACGGCGGCGGGCGTCGTCGGCGTCCAGGCCCAGCTGGTCGAGCACGGTCTCGCCGATGAACGGGTAGTTCAGCGCCTCGACGTAACCCGCGCCGGCCAGCGCACGGCCGATGCGGCGGTGCAGCCGCTGCCGGTCGGTGAGCCCGCGGCCCGAGGGCGGCGTCGGCAGGGTCGACGGGAGGTTCTCGTAACCCTCCAGCCGGATGACCTCTTCGGCCAGGTCGTTCGGGAAGGCCAGGTCGGGGCGCCAGGACGGCACGGTCACGACCAGTTCGTCCTGCCCGTACACGTCGCAGCCGACCTCCTGGAGGCGGCGTACGACGGTCTCGCGGCCGTAGTCGACGCCCGCCACCCGGTCGGGGTGGTTCGCGGGCATCGAGACCGTGCGGGGCGCGGAGGGCGCGATGACCTCGGTGACGCCGGCCTCGGCGGTGCCGCCCGCGAGCAGCACGAGGAGGTCGACGGTCCGCTGGGCGGCGGCGGAGGCGGCCTCGGGGTCGGTGCCCCGCTCGAAGCGCCGGGACGCCTCGGACGACAGCTTGTGCCGCCGTGCCGTACGGGCGACGGAGAGCGCGTCGAAGTGCGCGGCCTCGATGACGACCTCGGTGGTGCCCGTGACGGCGCCGGTCTCGGGGTCGGTCTCGGAGTCGGCGATCTCGGTGTTGGCGCCGCCCATGACACCCGCGAGGCCGATGGGGCCGCGGTTGTCGGTGATCACCAGGTCCTCGGCGTCGAGGACACGCTTCGTGCCGTCGAGCGTCGTGAACTTCTCGCCCTGCTCGGCGCGGCGCACCCCGATCGGCCCGTCGATGCGGGACCGGTCGTAGGCGTGCAGCGGCTGGCCGAGCTCCAGCATCACGTAGTTGGTGACGTCGACCGCGAGTGAGATCGGACGCATCCCGGCCTTCTGCAGACGGCGCCGCAGCCAGATCGGGGAGCGGGCCTCGGGCTGGAGACCGACGACCGTACGGGCGGTGAAGCGGTCGCAGCCCCGCGGGTCGTCGACCTTCACGAGGTAGCCGTACGAGTTGGGGGCCGGCACGTCGAGCAGAGCCGGGTCGCGCAGCGGCAGCCCGTACGCGGTGGCGACCTCGCGGGCGACGCCGCGCATCGACAGGCAGTAGCCGCGGTCGGGCGTGACGGCGATGTCGAGGACCTCGTCGACGAGTTCGAGCAGCTCGATGGCGTCGGTGCCCGGCTCGTACTCGGGCGGCAGCACGATGATGCCGTTGCTGCCGTCGTCGCCCATGCCCAGCTCGTCGCCGGAGCAGATCATGCCGTGCGAGGTCTTGCCGTACGTCTTGCGCGCGGCGATCGCGAAGTCGCCGGGCAGGACCGCGCCGGGCAGGACCACGACGACCTTGTCGCCGACGGCGAAGTTGCGGGCGCCGCAGACGATCTCCTGCGGCTCGCCGGTGCCGTTGGCCGTGCCGACGTCGACGGTGCAGAAGCGGATGGGCTTCTTGAACTCCGTCAGTTCCTCGATGGTGAGGACCTTGCCGACGACCAGGGGGCCCTTGAGGCCGGCGCCGAGCTGCTCGACCCTCTCGACCTCCAGGCCGGCGGACACGAGCTTGGCCTGCACGTCACGGCCGGTCTCGGAGGCGGGGAGATCGACGTACTCCCGCAGCCAGGAAAGCGGGACCCGCATCAGATCTCCATCCCGAAGGGCCGGGTGAACCGGACGTCACCCTCGACCATGTCTCGCATGTCTTCAACGTTGTGGCGGAACATGAGCATCCGCTCGATGCCGAACCCGAAGGCGAATCCGCTGTACTTCGCGGGGTCGACGCCGCAGGCGGTGAGCACCTTCGGGTTGACCATGCCGCAGCCGCCCAGCTCGATCCAGCCCTCGCTGCCGCAGGTGCGGCAGGGACGGTCCGGGTTGCCGACGGACTCGCCGCGGCAGACGTAGCAGACCATGTCCATCTCGGCGGACGGCTCGGTGAACGGGAAGTAGTTCGGGCGCAGCCGGGTCTTCATGCCCTCGCCGAAGAGCGCCTGGACCATGTGGTCGAGGGTGCCCTTGAGGTCGGCCATGGTGAGGCCCTCGTCGACGGCGAGCAGCTCGATCTGGTGGAAGACCGGGGTGTGCGTGGCGTCGAGCTCGTCGGTGCGGTAGACGCGGCCGGGGCAGACGACGTACACGGGCGGCTCACGGTCGAGCAGCGCGCGGGCCTGGACCGGGGAGGTGTGCGTGCGCAGCACGACACCGGACTCGTCGTTCCTGGCACCGTCGGCGCCCTGCACGAAGAAGGTGTCCTGCATCTGGCGCGCCGGGTGGTCGGGCACGAAGTTGAGGGCGTCGAAGTTGAACCACTCCGCCTCGACCTCGGGGCCTTCGGCGACCTCGTAGCCCATGGCCACGAAGACGTCCGCGACGCGCTCCATCAGCGTGGTCAGCGGGTGCCGGGCGCCGGCCGGGACGCGGTCGTACGGCAGCGTGACGTCCACCGCCTCCTCGACCAGCACGCGCGCGTCGCGCTCCTCCTCCAGGGCGGCGAGGCGGGCGGCGAGGGCCTTGTTCACGGCGCCGCGGGCCATCCCGACGCGCTTGCCGGCCTCGGCCTTGGCGGCCGGCGGCAGCGCGCCGATCTCACGGTTGGCGAGCGAGAGCGGCGAGGACGGGGCCGGTGTGCGCGGTCTTCGCGTGGGTGAGCGCGGCGAGATCCGCCGCGGCGTCGAAGGCGGCGAGCGCCTCGTCCCGCATGCGCTCGATCTCTTCCGGTTTCAGCGCCTCGACCTCAACAGGGTCGTACGACTTATTGGGTGCGGACATCTCTTCCCGTACTTCCGATTGGCTGGTGGCGTGGCCCCCGCTCGACGACTGAGGACGCAAAGGTGCCAAAGGTCGAGTCTAAAGGCCGTGAAGGGTGAAGAAACCCGTGGGCTGCTCAGGCCCCGCCCGTCGCCCGCCACCGGCCTGCCTGATTGCTTCGCAAACTTGCCTATTTCAGGTAGGCCGGGGCGCCGACGGGCAGGACAAATCGGAACTCGGCGCCGCCGCCGGGGCTGCGGCCGACGGTGATCGAACCGCCGTGCGCCTCGACGATGCCCTTGACGATGTACAGGCCGAGACCGGTGCCACCGCGCTTGCTGCCCCGCCAGAACCGGGTGAAGACGCGGCCCATCGACTCCTCGGGAATGCCGGCGCCTTCGTCGCTCACGGTCACGGCTGTTCCCTTCGTCGGATTGTCGCCGGTCTTCACCGGGGCTGTTCCCACCTCGATAGTGACCGTTCCCGCCCCGTGCCGCACCGCATTTTCCAGCAGGTTGCCCAGCACCTGGTCGATCTTGTCCGGGTCTGCCCAGAGATCGGGCAGCGGCTGCTGGACACGGACGAGGAAGCGGTCCGGCGGCTGGCCGTTGGAGATGTGCGCCTGGATGTGACGGCCGACCGCCGTCGGGATGTCCACGGGCTGCCTGCGGACCTCAAGACGTCCGGAATCGATGCGGGAGATGTCGAGCAGCTCGGCGATCAGCCGGGTGATCCGGCTCGCGTCGGCGTCGACGGTCTCCAGCATCAGCTTCTTCTGGTCGTCAGTGAAGCGTTCCCATTTGGCGAGCAGCGTCGCCGTGAACCCCTTGACCGAGGTCAGCGGGGAGCGCAGCTCGTGGGCGACGGTGGCGATCAGCTCGGCGTGGCTGCGCTCGGTGCGGCGCCTGGCCTCCGTACCGCGCAGGCAGACGACGACCCGCCGGACGGGTCCGGTGGGCTCGTGGCGTACGTACCGGGCGGAGACCAGGACCTCGCGGCCGCCGGGCAGCAGCAGGTTGCGCTCGGGCTGCCCGGCCCGGATGGCGAGTCCGCCGTACGGATCGGTCAGGCTCCACCAGCGGCGGCCTTCGAGGTCTTCGAGGGGCAGCGCGGTCTCCAGGGGCCTGCCGAGCGCGGCGTCCTTCGGGATGGCGGTGATCCGCGACGCGGCGGCGTTGAAGCAGATGACGCGGCCGCTCTCGTCGGCGACGGCGAGGCCGTCGGGAAGGTCGTCGGGATCGATCCCGTGACCGTCCGTCCCCGCGGACGGACGCGGCAAGGAACCGCTCACCTTCGACGGACCGCTCGTGCCGACAGCCATCCCCGCGTCCCACCTCTTCCGAATGGCGGAGGAGATACCTCCCTGCTCAGGGGCCCCTCCCTGCTCGGACGAAGCCGAGAGTCCGGGGGAAGCCGAGAGCTCGGGAGAGGATCCCCGAGCCCGCCACCCTACTAGCTGGAGGTGACGCTGCGGCACCCTCCGGACGCACGCTGCGCACGCGCGGAGGCGTAGAGGCACACGGCGGCGGCCGTGGCGAGGTTGAGGCTCTCGGCCCTGCCGTGGATCGGGACGCGCACCACGGCGTCCGCGAGAGCGCGGGTCTCCTCCGGCAGGCCCCACGCCTCGTTGCCGAAGACCCAGGCGGAGGGTCCGCCCATGGTGCCCGCGTCGAGTTCGTCGTCGAGGTCGTCGTCGCCCGCGCCGTCGGCCGCCAGGATGCGTACGCCCGCGCTCTTCAGTCCGCTGACGGCCTGCTCGACGGGGACACCGACGGCGACCGGCAGGTGGAAGAGCGAACCGACCGAGGCGCGGACCGACTTGGGGTTGTAGAGGTCGACGGAGGCGTCGGTGAGGACGACCGCGTCGGCGCCGGCGGCGTCCGCGCAGCGCAGCACCGTACCGGCGTTCCCGGGGTCGCGGACGTGCGCCAGGACGGCGACCAGCCGGGGCTCGGCCGCGAGGATCTCCTCGAAGGGCGAGTCCAGGAAGCGGCAGACGCCGACGATGCCCTGCGGGGTGACGGTCTGCGAGACCTCGGCGAGCTCCTCGTCGGGGGCCAGATGCACGCGGGCGCCGGCGGCGCGGGCGGCGTCGACGATCCCGGCGTACCGCTCGGCGGCCTCGACGGTGGCGAAGAGTTCGATCAGGGTCGCCTCGCCGCTGTCGCCGCGGTGTTCGACGGCCTCGCGCACGGCCTGCGGCCCCTCGGCGATGAACCGGCGCTCCTTGCCGCGGAAGCTCCGCCTGGCCAGCCGCTTGGCGGCGGCGACGCGCGGGGATCGCGGGGAGATCAGCTCGGGGGTGCCCATGGTCGGCGGCTCACTTCTCTGCGTATCTCTGCGTACGAGTCTCTGCGTACGAAAGGGGTCGTGCACGTGGGTACAACGCACCGACCCGCAGGCGGCGAACGCCTGCGGGTCCGGTGGACGAAGAGGTGCTGCCTGAGATCAGGCGGCGGTCTTCGGGGCGTTGACGTCGCTCGGGAGCGCCTTCTGGGCGACCTCGACGAGCGCGGCGAACGCGTTGGCGTCGTTGACCGCGAGCTCGGCCAGGATCTTGCGGTCCACCTCGATGTTGGCGGCCTTCAGACCCTGGATGAGGCGGTTGTACGTCATGCCGTTCTGGCGGGCAGCGGCGTTGATGCGCTGGATCCACAGCTGACGGAAGTCGCCCTTGCGCTTCTTGCGGTCGTTGTAGTTGTAGACCAGGGAGTGGGTGACCTGCTCCTTGGCCTTGCGGTACAGGCGCGAACGCTGACCGCGGTAGCCCTTGGCCGCCTCGAGGATTGCCCGGCGCTTCTTGTGGGCGTTGACTGCCCGCTTGACGCGTGCCACTTGTTAACTCCTTGTAGCGGGGCCGCGGTGGAACTCACACGGCCCGGAAACGAATTGGTCTCGGTCGCCCTGACGTCGCGCTCCGGTCACCCGGAGCCGCGACATCACTTGCCGAGAAGCTTCTTGATCTTCGGGGCGTCCGCCGGGGACACCACGGTGGCGCCGGTCAGCGAGCGGGTCTTCTTGGAGGACTTGTGCTCCAGGAGGTGGCGCTTGCCGGCCTTCTCGCGCATGACCTTGCCGGAGCCGGTGAGCTTGAAGCGCTTGCTGGCACCGCTGTGCGTCTTGTTCTTCGGCATGGCGCCGTTCTCTCCTCGTCAGTGGCGTTCCCCCGGCGCGTGTGGCCGGACAGCGGGAGCGTCAGATCGTTGGTGTGGACTTCCGGGCGGGACCCGGGGCCGCCTGGGTGGCAGCCCCGTGAATCACGCTTCGGAAGGGGTTTCGGGCTGGACCTCGTCCGCCGGCTCGGCCTGCTCGGCCTCGTCGGTGGCACCGCCCTGGCGTTCGGCCTTGCGGGCCGCCTGGGCCTCGCGAGCCTCGGCCATGGCCTCGGTCTTCTTCTTGTGCGGGCCGAGAACCATGATCATGTTTCGGCCGTCCTGCTTGGGGCTCGACTCAATGAAGCCAAGGTCCTCGACGTCCGAAGCCAGACGCTGAAGCAGTCGGAAACCAAGTTCGGGGCGGGACTGCTCACGACCACGGAACATGATCGTGATCTTGACCTTGTCGCCCTGCTTGAGGAACCGGACGACATGACCCTTCTTGGTGTCATAGTCGTGCGGGTCGATCTTCGGCCGGAGCTTCATTTCCTTGATGACCGTGTGCGCCTGGTTCTTGCGCGCCTCACGGGCCTTCATGGCCGACTCGTACTTGAACTTCCCGTAGTCCATGAGCTTGCACACGGGCGGACGGGCGGTCGCCGCGACCTCGACCAGGTCGAGGTCGTACTCCTGCGCAAGCTCCAGGGCCTTCGCAAGGGGCACAATGCCGACCTGCTCGCCGCTGGGTCCGACGAGTCGCACCTCGGGAACGCGAATCCGGTCGTTAATGCGGGGCTCAGCGCTGATGGATCCTCCTCAGTAGCACCACACGACTGTCTGGCAGACAGCCGCGCAACGTCTGTTTCGTGAGACCAACCGAAGGGAGCCATGAAAAATGCCCCGGACGGGAACACAGGCGGGGCTCCTGGAAATACCGGAACACCACCGTGCATCTACCACCACGGGGCGCATCGAGCGGCTCCATCGTCCGTACGGAACGATGGGGGCCGCCTGACCGGTGACCCGCAGTCCGCGAGGACAGTCGGGTGGGAGATCGGAGCCTCCACTTGTGGGCCGGGCACACAGGTGTCCGGCCGGTCATTACACAAGGTTAGCAGCTCTCTGCGGAACGGGCGAACCCGGCCGGACCGGAGCCGGAGCGCTGCCGACCGGGGCATATCGTGTGCGTCATGAGTGACGCGACCTCCCCCAGTGAATCCCCCGACTTCGACGCCATGACGCGCGACATCGCGGAAGTCCCGGCAGTCGAGGTGATCGTGACGGTGGCGGTCAACCTGATGAGCGCCGCCGCCGTGAAGCTCGGCCTCACCGAGGACGGCGACGCCCACAAGGACCTCGACGAGGCCCGCAAGCTGGTGCACGCGCTGGCCGGTCTGCTGGACGCGAGCGCGACCGAGATCAGCTCCTTCCACGCGGCGCCGCTGCGGGACGGGCTGAAGTCCCTGCAACTGGCCTTCCGCGAGGCGTCGGCCGTGCCGGACGAGGTCGGCCAGGGACCCGGCGAGAAGTACACCGGTCCGGTCTACGGCTGACCCGCGGACGCCTGCGGACAGAACGCCGGGCGGTCCCCCGCGAGCGGGGACCGGGCC
>RHMC01000113.1 GCA_003719395.1 Streptomyces altiplanensis | reverse complement strand
CCGGCCCCACCGGACAGCAGCGCGCCCGTGATTTCTCCCCCCACGGGCGCCGCTGCATGTTTCCCGTCCGACTGAAGACAAGGATCCCTGCCCCATGAACACGGCGTACGCCGGCGGAGTTACCCGCCCACCGAGCCCTACGAAGTCGGCCGCGAGAAGATCCGTGAGTTCGCGCTCGCGGTCGGCTCCGACCCCGGCGACGGGCGCACCGCGCCCCCGACCTTCCCCATCGTGCTGTCGATGCACGCCGAGAAGCAGGTGGTGGACGACCCCGGCTTCGGTTTCGACTTCTCCCGCGTGGTCCACCGCGACCAGCGGTTCGAATCGGTGCGCCCGGTCAGGTCCGGCGACCGGCTCACCGTCACCGTCGAGGTGGTCGCCGCGGACACCGTCGACGGCAACGACGTCGTGACCCTGCGCGGCCACATCCGCGAGGCGGACGGCGGGGCGCCGGTGTGCGTCACGACGTCGACACTCGTCTCGCGAGGTGAGCGATGACGGTCGCCGGCGAGAGGATTCCCACCCGCACCTTCCGCGTCACCCGCGCTGATCTGGTGCGTTACGCCGCTGCCTCCGGCGACCACAACCCCATCCACTGGTCGGACTCCCGCGCCGCGGCCGTCGGACTGCCCGGCGTCATCGCGCACGGCATGCTCAGCATGGGCCTGGTGGCCACCGCCGTCACCGACTGGGCGGGCGAGGACGCGGCCGTCAGCGAGTACAGCACCCGTTTCAGCCGTCCCGTGCTGGTGCCCGACACCGCCGACGGGGTGGAGCTCACCGTCGAGGGCGCGGTCGGCGAGGTCCGGGCGGACGGTTCGGTGCGCGTCGACCTGACGGTGCGCGCGGCGCGGCGAAGTGCAGGCGCGGACCCGGGCCGTACTGGCGCCGGGTGCCCGGACGGTGCCCGCGTAAGGCCCGCCGGGAAAGCGCACACGCACGGAGAAGACCGCCGGTCCCCGCAGGGGGGCCGGCGGTCTTCTCCGTGGTGCTCCGGGGCGCGGGGCCGGTCAGGCCTGGGTGCCGGCGGGCGGCAGCTTCAGCTCGACGGCGCCGATCTGCGCGAGCAGGAACAGGTCCTGGCGGCAGGCCCAGTGCTCGTGGACGAGGCCGTCGTCACCGACGCGGTAGATGTGGATGTGCTCGACGTCCACCTTGTTGCCGGTGCCCTCGAAGCCGAGGAAGTTGCCGGTGTGGATGCCGGTGAACCGGACCCGGATGACGGCCTTGTCGCCGTCCGCGAAGCTGTCGATGTGGTCCCAGGAGGCCTCGGAGAACACGCTGTTCATCCAGCGGGCAGTGCCGAGGTAGCCGCCGGGGCCGCCGGGGGTG
Source organism: Streptomyces altiplanensis (assembly GCA_003719395.1). Taxonomy (GTDB): domain Bacteria; phylum Actinomycetota; class Actinomycetes; order Streptomycetales; family Streptomycetaceae; genus Streptomyces; species Streptomyces altiplanensis. The sequence goes on along the minus strand of RHMC01000113.1, from coordinate 21,020 downwards.
CCGGGCGGGGCCTCGTAGTCGACGAAGTCCGGGGCGACGAGCTCGTGGGCGACCTTCTCGTCCAGGTCGTTGAAGATCTTGCCCATCTGCTGGGAGATCTCCAGCACGGTGGCGTTGGACATGGGTTTCCTTCCTTGGGAGGGGTGGTGCGGGGGGTATCAGTGGCCGACGCCGAGACCGCCGGTGACCGGGATGATCCCGGCGGTGACGTACGACGCCTCCTCGCTGGCGAGGAAGCGCACGACGTGGGCGACCTCGTCGGGCCGGCGGCCCGGAACAGGGAGGTCTGGCCGAGGACGTGCTCGCGGCGGGCGTCGGTGACGTCCTTGACCATGTCGGTCTCGATCAGACCGGGCGAGACCATGTTGACCGTGACGTTCCGCTTGCCCACCTCACGGGCGAGCGAGCGGCCGAAACCGATCAGACCGGCCTTGGACGCCGCGTAGTTGGTCTGGCCGGGGGCGCCGGCCAGCGCGCTCATCGACGTCATGAACACCACGCGGCCCCAGCGGGCCTTGAGCATGTCCGGGACGGCCTCCTTGGCCACCGTGACGGCGGACATCAGGTTGGTCTCGATGACGCTGCGGAAGTCGTCGTCCTCCATGCCGACCAGCAGCTGGTCGCGGGTGATCCCGGCGTTGGAGACCAGCACCTGGATGGGGCCGTGCTGGCTGCGGGCCTCGTCGACGGCGCGGCGGACGGAGTCGGGGTCCGTCACGTCGCAGCGCACGCCGAACAGCCCCTCGGGCGGCTCACCCGTGCGGTAGGTCACGGTGACCTTGTCGCCCTGGGCGCGAAAACGCGGGCGGTGGCGAGGCCGATGCCCCGGCTTCCCGCCGGTGATGAGCACGGAACGGCTCACGGAATCAGTTCCCTTCTGCGGCTTGCGAGGCAGCCATGGCTGCTGAGGCGTGTGAGGTGTCCGCGGCGGACAGCAGCTCGTCGAGCCGCTCCGCCGCCGCCGCGGTTTCGGTGAAGTGGACGGCGGTCCAGCCGGCCGCCTCGGCCCCCGCGCAGTTGTGCGCGAGGTCGTCGACGAGCACACAGCGCTCGGCCGGCACCCCCGCCCGTTCGGCGGCGAGCGCGAACATGCCGGGCGACGGCTTGCGGTGGCCGACCTCGAAGGACAGGAGTACGTCGTCGAAGAGCTCGTCCGGGTCGACCATGCGGCGCCAGTGCGCGTCCCAGGTCGGCACCATGTTGGAGAGCATCCCGACGAAGGCACCGCGCTCGCGCGCCTTGCGCAGCTCCGCGACCCAGGCGAGGTTCGTCTCACGGCCGTCGAACCAGGCGTCGGCGAGGGTCGTCAGCCGCACGCCGTGCACGCCGTGATCGGCCGCGAGCACGTCGGAGACCTGGCCGAGCCACTCCTCCTCGCTCACGAGGGGGGTGTCGATCGGCTCCATGATGTCGGTGGTGCCGTACCGGGCCGTCACCTTCCCCAGCGCCTGCTGCAGCACCGCGGGGTCGAGGCCCTGGCCGGCGCAGAAGGTGCCCATGGTGTGGGCGATGGACGGGGTCAGTACGCCGCCGAAGTCGGTCCAGACGGCCAGGCGTTCGGTGCTCACAGCTCACTCCCGGAGGCGAGGGTCACGGTCACCCGGGCGATCTCTGCGTCGCCCTGGAGGAAGCGGACCGGCACCTCGCCGCGGCCGCCGTCGAGGCGCGGCCGGGGCGCGGAGGCCCGTACCGTCTCGTCCAGTTCGGCGAAGCGGGAGAACCGGGCCTCGAAGCCGACGGCGTACGTCGACAGGGACTCGTCCACCGCCAGGAACGACAGCTGCCGGGCGGCTTCGACGAGGGTCATGGCCGGCAGGTGGTCGTAGACGTGGTCGAACAGCCCCCGGTTGGCGAACCACGGGGTGACCTGGGCGGCCACTTCGGTGGGGGAGCTCTCGGCGTGGGACAGCACGACGTTGAGCGGGTTGCCGCGGCCCACCCGGGCCGGTTCGACCTGCCGGGAGCCGTCGGCGCCCGGCCCCTGGTCGGGGAAGTCGGAGGTGAGGGGGGCCGGCGTGCCGCGCTGGGCGTGCCGGAGCACCTCGTTCTCGTGCTGGTTGATGAAGAGCACGTCCATCTCGTGCTCCCCCACCTCGGCGTCCCCGATGTAGAAGCGCTGGGCGACCTTGCCCTTGCGGTAGCGGCCGCGCCGGGTGGGCCGGCCGATGTAGTCGGTGTCGATGCGCAGCCGGCCGGGCTCGGGCCCGATCAGCAGCTCCTTGAGCCCGGACAGGGACAGCCGGAAGGAGTCGACGATCATCGTGGTGCCCTCGGAGAGGCCGATGTGGGTGTGCGAACCGGCGATGGCCGCCTGCCGTCCCGATTCCAGCAGCAGCAGGGCGTCGTACAGGGCGGGCCGCTGCAGATGGTCGCTGTAGTAGCCGTGGATGAGCGGTAGCTGCACCGCTGCGCGCACCTTCTTGAGGGCCAGCGGGAGGATGTCCGTGACGAAGACCTCGGACACCGCGGCCCGGTGCACCAGCGAGCGGTCGACGGTGCGTCCGTAACTGAGCTCGACGGGTGCCGAAGGAATCTCCGGGGCCGTTTGTGTTGTCATACCTGTTCCTTTGGAATCGGGTACCGGTACGGAGAGCCTCGCAGCGCCGGATGAAGCCGGGGTCGAGCGCGAATTCAAGCGCGATAAAAGAGGGGGAATTCCCGAGGGGGCCGGGCGGGTTGCGGGTCCGGTTATGCTCGGGGGATGCGTATAGGAGAGCTGGCGCGGCGCACCGGAATTCCGGTTCCGACCATCAAGTACTACCTGCGGGAGGGGCTGCTGCCTGCCGGTGAGCGCACCAGCCCGAACCAGGTGCAGTACGCCGACGCGCACGTGCGCAGGCTGAAGCTCGTCCGCGCGATGCTGGAGGTCGGCGGCCTGTCCATCGTGGCCGCCCGCGAGGTGCTCGCCGAGGTCGACTCCCCGGCCCGCACGGTCCACGGCATGCTCGGCGCCGCCCAGTCCGCGGTCACCAGGATCACGACGGACCGCGGCACCGAGGAGGAGTGGGAGCGGGCGGAGCGCGAGGTCGCCGACCTGGTACGGCGCCACGGCTGGGCGACGAAGCCGGACAACCCGGGATGGAAGGCGCTGGTCCAGATCGTGCTGACGTACCGGGACCTCGACCGGGGCGATCTGCTGACCCTGCTCGACGGGTACGCCGAGGCGGCCGCCGAGCTGGCCACCGCCGAGCTGGCCGTCCTGGCGCAGGTGCCCAGCACCGACGGCAAGGTGGAGAGCGCGGTGCTGGGTACGGTCCTGGGCGACGCGGCGATGCGGCACTGCGCAGGATCGCCCAGGAGGACGTCTCCCAGCGGGTGCAGCAGCGGCCGCACTCCGCCTAGCCCGCGGCCGGAACCCCGGCCCGTCCGTCCCCGCCTGCTGTCCGCCTGCCGCCTGCCGCCTGCCGCCTGCCGCCTGGCGCCCGCCGGCGGACGGCAGGCGGCGCGGGATCAGCCGATGTACGCCGTGCTGGCCAGCGGCGCCAGGTGGTGCACCCGGGCCGGCGGCAGGTTGCCCAGCACCGTCTCGGTGCGGAAGGCGTGGTCGCGCAGCGTCCGGCCCACCACGGCCTGCACCGCGAGCGTCCGTTCGCGCGCCGCGCCCCGGGTGAACGCCCTGCGCAGCGGCGGCACCCCGGCGTAGGCGAAGAACGACAGGGTGCCGCCGGGGCGCAGGGCGCCGATCAGCCGGTCGAAGATGTCCTGCGCGGTCGCCGCGTCGAAGTTCGCGAACGGCAGGCCGCACACGATCGTGTCGTACGAGCCGAGCTCGTGCTCCTGCACCAGGCCGGTCAGCAGCCGCAGCCGCTCCTCGTGGCGGTAGGTGCGAGCCAGCAGGGCGGCGAAGCGCGGGTTCGCCTCGACGAGGTCGAGGGTGTCCAGCCGGCCGAGCGAGGCGGCGATGTGCTTGGTCACGGCGCCCGTCCCCGGGCCGACCTCCAGTACCGCGCGCGACCGGCCGGTGGAGGGCACCACGTAGCGGGTCAGGGCTCTGGCGAGCAGTGGGCTGCTGGGGGCGATGGCCCCGGTGTCCCGGCGGGTCCGGGCGAACTCCCTGAAGAACAGCGTCACGTCCGTCATGGCCTCTCCTGCGTCATGGGGCCGCACCCCTCGGTGCGCACGGCGGCACCGTGGTGCTGCGCCGAAAGTGATAGTGCAACTATCGATAGCGTAAGTTATGGTTGTTGAGGAGTTGCCGGTACCCGCGCCCTCAGGACCGCGACACCGACGCTAGTGGGCCTGTGACCAGGGGTCATGACTCACCAACGATCCGGCAGATGTTTCCAAAGGAGCATTGCGCCAACCGACTTGAGGGCCTCCGTAAGCGGCGGCATGAGGGGCTGACCATGGACTTCGCATCGCTCGTGGCATGGATCGACGTCACTTCCGGACTGACGGCCCGCATGACCGGAGCGGCCTGCTGGGCGTACGCGATCCTCGCGATCACGACGCTGCCGCCGCTGCTGCCCAACGCCGCGCTTCTGGTCACCGGCGGGATGCTCGCCGCCCGGGGCGAGATGTCACTGACCCTCGTGCTCCTCTCGGTGGCCGGCAGCGCCCTGCTCGGCGACCTCCTGATCCACCGTTTCGGCTGGTCGGCGGGGGGATCGGTACGCCGCCGCGTGGCCTCCCGCAAGCGCCAGGGCGAGCTCTTCGACTGGGCCTCCGGGCGCATACAGCGCGGCGGCATCCCGTTCGTGATCGGCGTGCGCTTCCTGCCGAGCGGACGGCTGCTCGGCGGCCTCGCGGCGGGCGCCGCGGGGTATCCCGCCCACAAGTTCGCGATCGGCGCGGCCCTGGCGGAGGCGGTCTGGGCGGCGTACTCGGTGGGCGTCGGCTACTTCGGCGGCGCGATGAGCGACGACCCGGTCGTCTCGGTCGCCCTCGGACTCGGGCTCTCGCTGGCGGTGGGCGCGGTCGCCTGGCTCGCCCAGCGGCGTACCGCGGTGCCCGCCGCCGCGAACGCTTCTGTCTCCAAAGAGACATGAGGGATTCCACCTCGCGTGAATATCCCTCTCTCTTCGCCCCTGAAATGCTCGCATTGCCGCTCTGCCGAGTCGCTCTGCTGAGAAAAGGAAGCTTGAGGCTGACGTGTCGCACAAGAATTCAGCGGTGCTGTGGGCACTCCTGGCCACATCGGTCCCCATGTTCATGGTGTCGCTCGACAACCTCGTCGTCACCAACGCGCTGGTGGACATCGCCCGTGATTTCGGCACCACCCAGCCCGAGCTCCAATGGGTCGTGAACGGTTATGTGCTGCCTTTCGCGGGCCTGCTGCTGGCCGGCGCCGCGCTGGGCGACCGCATCGGCCGCCGCCGGGTGTTCGTCTGGGGCATCGTGCTGTTCACCGCCGCCTCCGCCGCCTGCGCCCTCGCGGGCTCCATCGGTGCGCTGGTCGCCGCGCGGGTGGCGCAGGGCGCGGGCGCCGCCATGATCCTGCCGGTCTCGCTGACGCTGGCGGTGGCCGCCGTCACGGAGAAGCGGCGCAACCTGGCGGTGGGGGTCTGGGGCGGAGTCAACGGACTCGGCATCGCGTTCGGCCCGCTCGCCGGCGGCCTCGTGACGGAGGGTCTGGACTGGAGCTGGATCTTCTGGATCAACGTCCCGGTGGGTGTGATCGCCGTTCCGCTGGCGCTCTGGGCCCTCAAGGAGAGCCGGGGCGCCCAACGCCACCTCGACGTCCCCGGGATGACGCTCGTCGCCGGGGCCGTGGTCGCCGCCGTATGGGGCGTCGTACAGGCCGCGGAGCACGGCTGGAGCCGCCCGGGCGCCCTGCTCGGCCTGGTGGCCGCCGCGGCGCTGCTGGCCGGCTTCGTCGCCTGGGAACGCCGCACGCGCCGTCCGCTCGTGCCGCTGCGCATGTACCGGCTCCCCGCCTTCCTGCTCAGCAACGCGGTTTCCCTGGCCATGTACTTCGGGGTCTTCGGCTCCATCTTCTTCCTCGCGCAGTTCATGCAGGGCCCGATGGGCTACTCGCCCTTCGAGGCCGGCGTGCGCACCCTGCCCTGGACCGCGGCGCCCATGGCGGTGGTGCCCCTGGCGAGCCTGCTGGTGGACCGGGTCGGCGGCGGAGCCCTCCAGGCGCTGGGCTGCGGTCTGCAGGCCGTCGGCCTGGCCTGGTTCGCGCTGGTCCTCAGCCCCGGACTGCCGTACGCGGCGATGGTGATCCCCATGGTGCTGGCGGGCGTCGGCATGGGCCTGGTCTTCGCCGCCAACCCCGCCACCGTGATCGCCTCCGTGGAAGAGAGCGAGCACAACACGGCGTCCGGCGTGAACAACACCGTCCGGGAGTTCGGCGGAGCGCTCGGCATCGCCGTACTGACGACGGTGTTCACCCACGGCTCGGCCGGCCGCACGGCGGACGGACCGCAGGCCGGAGCGGCCGCGTTCACCGCCGGTCTGCAGCCCGCCCTGTGGTTCGGCGCCTCGCGGTCGCGCTCGGCGCTGTCGCCGCGCTGCTGATCCGCCGCCCGCGGCAGAAGCCCGCGGCGGGAGACCCGCCCCCCGGACCGCAGCCTCGCAGCGCCGAGCTCGCGGCCGCCGAATGACCGAACGAGCGGCGCCCCCCGCGCGCCGGGCCGTCTCGTACCAACGGAGGAAAGAAATGTTTGCCGCCCTTGGCAAGTTCACCGCGCGACGCCGTAAATGGGTCGTCGTCGCGGCAGTGGTCTTCACGCTGTTCGCCGGCGTATGGGGAACCGGTGTGTTCGGTTCCTTCACCGGCGGTGCCGGCTTCGACGACCCGGCCAGCGAGTCCGTCGCCGCCGACAAGGTGCTCGACGGACCGCTCGGACGGGAGTCGAACGACCTGATCGTCCTGTACGAGGACAAGGACCGCACCGTCGACGACCCCGCCTTCTCCGACGGTGTGAGCAAGGCGCTCGCCGGCGTGCCGCGCGAGGACATCGAGCGGCTGAACTCGTTCTGGGAGCCCGGCTCGCAGGACAAGTCCGCGTACGTCTCCGAGGACCGGCACGCGACGTACGCCACCGTGCAGTTCACCTCGGACGTGGACCAGGAGCAGGTCGAGTCGCTCGCCGAGATCAAGGAGTCCTTCGAGGCGCCGGGTGTGACGGTCCGTTACGGCGGCGTCGCCGCCATGACCGAGCAGGTCAACTCCCTCACCGGCTCGGACATCGCACGGGCCGAGATGCTCTCCGTGCCGATCCTGCTGGTGCTGCTCGTCCTCATCTTCCGCAGCGCGGTGGCGGCGCTGCTGCCGCTCGCCGTCGGTACGTTCGTCGCCCTGGGCTCCTTCGTCGTGCTGCGCGTCCTGACGATGTTCACCGAGATCTCCAGCACCGTCATCAACGTCATCACCATCCTCGGCCTGGGCCTGGCCATCGACTACGCGCTCTTCCTGGTCAACCGCTACCGCGAGGAACTGCACGCGGGCGCCGACGTGGACACCGCCGTGCACCGCGCCACCGCCACCGCCGGCCGCACCGTCGCCTTCTCCGGCCTCGCCGTCGCCATCTCCTTCGCGGGCCTGGCACTGTTCCCGTCCCGCTTCCTCAGCTCCATGGGGTACGCGGCCGTGGCCGTGGTCGCCTTCGCGGTGGTCGGCTCGCTCACCCTCCTGCCCGCCCTGCTGCGCTACACCGGCCACCGCATCGACAAGTGGCGCATCCCGCTGCCCGGCGGCCGCCGCCGGGCCCCCGTGGCCGAGACGCAGGGCCGCTGGTACCGCACCGCCCACGCCGTGATGCGCAAGCCGCTGCTGTCCACGCTCGCGATCGTCGCCGTCCTCGTCGGCCTCGGCGCCCCGCTGCTCGGCGTCAACTGGGCGCGCCCGGGGGAGTGGGTGCTGCCGTCCGGCGCCGACGCGAAGGTGGTGAGCAAGCAGCTGAGCCAGGACTTCGACGTCAACCCCGCCCAGATCATGACCGCGGTCGTACGCTTCGACGGCCCCGCGCAGCCGCAGCGCGACGGAATCGACGCGTACGCGCAGAAGCTGGCCGCCGTCGACGGCATCTCCGAGGCGCGCACCACCGCGGTCGAGGGCAACGACGCACGCGTCACCCTGCGCTACACGCCCGACCCCATGTCGGCGCAGTCGAACGACATGGTCCGTGACGTACGGGCGGTCGCACCGCCCGAAGGCGCCACCACGGCCCAGGTCACCGGCATGCCCGCGTCCCGCGTCGACATCGTCGCCATGATCGGCGAACGCCTGCCGTGGATGGCCCTGTTCGTGGCCGTCGTCTCCTTCCTGGTCCTCTTCCTGGCCTTCGGCTCGCTGCTCCTGCCGCTCAAGTCCGTGATCCTGAACCTGCTGTCGCTGCTCGCCGCCTTCGGCGCGATCAAGTGGATCTTCCAGGACGGGAACCTGTCCGGGCTCCTCGGCTTCGAGGCCATCGGCGCGGTGGACGCCAACTTCCCGGTGCTGATCATCGCGATCGCCTTCGGCCTCGCCATGGACTACGAGGTGTTCCTGCTCTCCCGGGTCCGCGAGGAATGGGAGGTCAGCGGCGACCCGGTCGAGTCGGTCGCCCTGGGTGTCCAGCGCACCGCGAAGATCATTACGAGCGCGGCGCTCCTGCTGGTCGTGGTGGTCGGCGGCTTCATGACCTCGTCGATCCTCTTCATGAAGATGATCGGCGTGGGCCTGGTGATCGCGGTGATCGTCGACGCCACGATCGTACGAGCCCTGCTGGTGCCGGCCACGATGGCACTGATGGGCAAGTGGGCCTGGTGGGCCCCGGCGCCGCTGGCCCGCTGGTGGTCCAAGTACGGCATCCGCGAATCGGACCCGGTCCCCCCGGCGCCGCAGGCCGACCAGTCCGCCGGCTCCAGGGCCGGGGCCCTGCGATGACCCCGCTCCGCCCCGATCGCCCGGCGTCCGGGCCCACGGCCACCGCGCCGGGCCCCGGACGCCCCCGGCCCCGGAAGCCCGGGGCCGGGCCGGCGTCCGCCGTCCTAGGCCCCGCGCCCGCCGTGGCCGGAGCCGGAGACGGGGCGGAGTCCGCCGCGGGGCAGGACTCCGGGGCCGCCGGGGCCGTCGCCGCCGGCGTCACCGCCGTACTGGCCGCCCTCTTCGGGGACTGGGGGGCCTGGTCCAGTCCCCTCGGGGCCGGCGCGTCGTGGTTCCCGCTGCCCTGGGGGGTGACCGCGGGCCCGCCCGTGCTGCTGCTCACGCTCGCCGGTGTCCTGATCGCGCGGCCGGCGCCCCCTCCTTCGCCCGTACCTGGGCCCATACGGCCGCCGGACTCGCCGCCGCCGCCGGCCTGCTGGTACTGGTGCTGGAACCCCTCCGGCCGGAGACGGTCTGGAACGCGCTCGCCGAGGCCGCGCACGCCGGTCTCTTCGGGGTCGCGCTCGGCTGGGTGCCCGCCCATCGCCACGCTCGCGCTCGCCGGCCGGCGGCCCCGGCGCAGTACCGGACTCGCTCCGTACGTATGGCTCACCCTCCTCGGCGCCGTGGTGCCCCTGGTCGCCCTGACCGCGGGCCTCGCGGGGGCCTCACCGGTCCACGGCGCGGTGTGCACGGCCACCGAGTGCATCAGCCCGCGCGCCGGGCTGCTGTTCACCGGCGAGCTCTCGCTGCGCCTCGCGCTGCCCGCCTGGGCCGCGAGCGCCGCGGTGCTGGCCCTGGCCCGGCGCAGCCACCGCGTCCGCCGGCTGCGCGGCGGGTGGCAGGTGCTGCTCGCGCTGGGCGCCGGCGGACTCGCCGTCCTGTTCTCGCCGGGACTCGTCTTCGGAGCATCCGTATGAATTCGCCGTACAGCAGACGCCGTGTCCTTTCCATGGGCGCGGCCGGAGCCCTGGCCGCCCTCGGCTGGACCGGCGTGAGCGCCGCCGCCGGCAGTGACCCGCGACCGCGGGCCCGGCGGGCGTACATCGGGGGATTCACCACCGGCGAGTACGGCCTGCCCGGCCTCCCCGGCATCGGGATCGCGGCCGTCGGCGCGGACGGCCGGCTGGAACTCACCGGCTGGCGCCGGGGGATCGAGAACCCCTCCTTCCTCACGCTCTCCCCGGACCGCCGTGTGCTGTACGCGATCAGCCAGCTCCCCGGCGGGGCCACCGGCGCGATCCACGCCTACCGGATCGACGCCGGCCGGCTCGTCCCGCTCGGCCGTCCCCGCTCCAGCCGCGGCGCGGCCCCGGTCCATCTCGCCGTCCACCCGGCGGGGCGCTTCCTGCTCACCGCCAACTACGACTCCGGGCACCTCGCGGTCCTTCCGCTGGGCGCGGGCGGCGAGCTCGGCGAAGCCGTCCACGTGGTGCGCCACCAGGGCACCGGCCCGCACCCCGTGGAACAGCGCGGCCCCCACCCGCACATGATCGCCTTCGACCCGGCGGGCAGCCGGGTGCTCGTGCCCGACAAGGGCGACGACCACATCCACGTCTACGACTTCGACGCCCGCACCGGCCGGCTGACGCTCGCCCACCGGACGCTCGTCGGCCGCCGCACCGGCCCCCGCCACCTCGTCTTCCACCCCTCGGGGCGGCTCGCCTACGTCACCAACGAGCTCGGCCACTCGGTCACCGTCATGACCTACGACCAGGACACCGGAAGGCTGCGCCCCGTCTCGCACGCCTCGGTCGCCCCGCTCGGCCTCGATCCGCGCAACGCCCCCTCCGCGCTGCACCTCACCCGCGACGCCGGGCTGCTGGTCACCACCGACCGCGGCCTCGACACGGTGGAGACCTTCCGGGTCGAGGCGGCGCCGGCCGCACGCTCACCCTGCTCGAATCGCAGCCGGTCACGGCCAAGGCCCCCGGCACCCGCTGGCCGCGCGACATCGCGCTGGACCTCTCGGACCGCTTCGTCTACGCGGCGAACCAGGCGGGCCAGTCGGTCAGCCAGTTCCGCCTCGATCCGTCCAGCGGCCGGCTGCGCCCGCTGGGACCACCCCTGGAGGTGGCGAGTCCCTCCTGCGTGCTGCTCCTCTGACGGGGCGCGGGGACCGGCGGAAGTACGGGCGGCGGCCCCGGGGTTCACCCCGGGGGCCGCCGCCCGTACTTCCGCACTTCCGCCGGAGGCCGGCGTTCGAAGGTCAGCGTTTCACCGGCCCGGCCTGGGCGGGCCCCCTCCAGTCGGCCACGCTCACCGCGAGCCGGGCTGGAGCCGGCGACCGACGCCGCGTACCCGTCGGGGCCGCGTACGCTCCGTACGAACCACTCGCGCCCCGAGCCCGGCACCCGCGCCGCGCGCCAGGAGCCGAAGGACTGGCCGGTGTAGCGGGGAGGAGTGCGGCTGAGCCCCGTGCCGGCCGCCTTGACCAGGGCCTCGGCCCGGGTCCACTGCTCGAAGCCGTGGGTCCCGCGGCGCCCGACACGCACGGGATCGCGGTCCAGTCCATGTGCGGCCGGATGCGCTCGATGTCGACGCCGACCGGCACCTGCGGGGAGTCGCAGACCGCGATCAGGGCGTACCGGCCGGAGTGCGAGAGGCTCGCGGAGAGCATCGTCCCGTCCGGCCCGTGAGGCACCGGCTTGCCGTGCCCGGCCTCGTCGCAGTGCGCGCAGTGGCGGCGGAAGCCCACCTCCTGGGGCGCGACCCCGAGCCGCTGCCCGAGGATCATGCGGAACGCGTGGTGGACGGTGCGGTACCGCGCCCGGTCCCGCTCGCGCCGCAACCGGGAGATCCGCTCGCGTTCCGCCGCGTCGAGGACGGCGTACTCCTCCTCCGGGGACGCCGTCCCCCGCTCGCTGCGCACCGTCCAGATGCTGATGTCGGCCGTGCTCATGCTGCTGAACCACCTGCCAGGATGTGGTGCTGAAGCTGCCGCAGGTCCTCGGAGGGCTCCAGGCCCAGCTCCCGGTCCAGTACGGCCCGTACGTCGTGGAATGCGCGGAGCGCGTCGCCGCGGCGCCCCGAGCGGTGCAGGGCGTCGATCAGCCTGGCGTGCATCCACTCGTTGAGCGGATGCGTGGCGACCAGCCGGCGAAGCTCGGGCACCAGCTCCCGGTGGCGGCCCAGGCCCATCGCCGCTTCTATGCGCAACTCCTGTGCGCGCACCCGCAGTTCCTCGATCCTGGCGGCGTGCCCGGCGAGCACCCGGCCCTGCGTCACATCGGCGAGGGTGCGGCCGCGCCACAGGCCGAGCGCCGCGTCGAACCGTTCCAGAGCGGTCTCGCGGTTCCCGGCGCGCATCTCGGCGCGCCCCTGCCGCGTACAGCCGGGTGAAGGCGTCGAGGTCGAGCTGGCCGGGCGCCGGGCGCAGCGAGTAGCCGGTGGCCTCGGTGGCGATGACACCGCGCATGGCCTCGGCGCCCAGCTCGCGCTCCAGCTCCTGGCGCAGGTGGTACACGTGGGTACGTACGGTGCTGACGGCGGTGGACGGCGGCGAGCCGTCCCACAGCTCCTCGACGAGCGTGTCCACTTCGACGATGTCGTGCGCGCGCACGGCGAGCAGGGCGAGCAGGTTGCGGACCTTGGGACCGCGGGGCCGGTGCACCGCGGAGCCACTGAACCCCTCCAGGGGCCCCAGTATTCGGAAACCGGCCTTTACTCCACTGATGTCGCTCATCATGAATCCCCGTTCTGCGTTGTGGGCCCAGTCGGCTCCAGGCGTCTCCAGTCGGTTCCGGGAGTTTTCAGGCGGTGTCAGGAGACCGGCTGGGCGAGTGTGACGAGATGCGTCGCATGCTGCGTGATCATGAAGACCCGGTACGGCAGACGCCTGCGGGAGCGCGAGTCGCCGGGCCGTGCAGTGAGCGCCGCGCCGGCCAGGACCAGCGCGCCGGCCAGCACGACGGCTGCGGGGGCCAGCAGCTCGGGCAGCGCGAGAGCCACGGCGCAGACCAGGAGGCCGGCCCCGATGGTGACGGCGCTGACCGAGACGATGACCGCGGTGACGCGGCCGCCCCACAGCACGGTCCAGTTGCGCCGGCCGTGCTTGGCGTCGCCCCGGGCGTCGGAGAAGTCCTTCGCCACGGCGCCGACCAGGCCCATCCACAGCGTCATCGCGACGGCGAGTACGACCAGGTGGGCCGTGAGCGGAGCGGCTCCGGCGAGCCATCCCGCGAAGTAGGTGAGGGCGCCGCTGGCGACGACCACCGCGATGGTGTCCGGGGTCCGGCTCTTGAGGGAGAGTCCGGGGGCGGAGTAGGCGTACCCGAGCGCGATCATGCAGAGGGTGACGGCGAACATGACGTGCCCGAGCGAGGCGGCACCGGCCAGGGCGAAGGCGGCCAGCGTCCAGGCGATGCGCCGGGCGTGGGCGACGGGCAGGTCGCCGCGGGCGATGGGGCGGCGGGAGCCGTTGGCACGGTCCTCCCCGATGTCCGTCACCCCGTTGTAGAGGTAGGTGAAGGCGACCGAAGCCAGCCACACCAGCGAGCCGAGCACCAGGGTGGAGGGTGCCGCCGCGACCGAGGGCAGGCCGGCCGTGCCCGCCACCACGAAACGAACGAGAAAAATGGTCAGGACGGCGGGCCGGCATTCCTGCAGACAGAACAGCAGAAGGCGTGCGCGATGGAATCTCGTAGATTTCGTGTCACGCGAATAGCTCGAGTACATGGGGGTACTGGAACTCCGGGGCCTCGCGTACGTCGCTGTCGGCATGCCGAAGAATTTATGCCGAACCTCGGTGGCGGCACAGACCACCATGGAACAGCAGGCGTACTCCCTAAGATGTATGCCCGGCAGTATTCCGCCGGACCGGCGGACGGGTGGTCAGGGCCTTCTGATCAGCTGGGCTTCGATGGCTTTGTTCACGGCGTCGATACGGGAAACGGCGCCAAGTTTCTCGAAGATGTTCCGGAGGTGACGCTTGACAGTACCTTCGGTAATATGCAGCTTGTTGGAAATCTGGCGGTTGCTCAGGGCCGCCGCCGCATGGGTGATGACTTCGCGTTCCCGGGGCGAGAGCGTCTGTCTCGCCCCGTCAAAACCGGATTCTGATATTCCGCTGCGCGGTACGGCGATGGTGATGTTCGGGGCGTACGTGGCCGTGTTGCGGATGGCGGAGAGCAGCGACTCGCGCGGCACGCTCTTGTGCAGATATCCGCGTGCGCCGCGGGCGATCAGTTCCTGCACGAGCTGCGCCTCGTGGTACATGGTCAGCATGAGGACGTGCAGCTCGGGGAAACGTTCCGTCAATTCGCTCACCACGCTGGGCGCGTGGTGGTCGGGCATCTCCACGTCGAGCAGCACCACCTGCGCCCCCGTCCGCTCGATCAGATCACCGAGGCCCTTGGAGGTGTTCACGTCCGCCACCACATGGAGATCCGGCTCGGTGTTGATCAGTTCGCACAGCGCGCTGCGAAGGAGCGAGTGATCGTCCACGGCGATGATGCGGATGGGCTCAGTCGCCGGCTCCGCGTCCTGGTCCGTCGTCTGCATGGTTCTCCTCCGTGATGGGGACGGAAAGCATGACGGCTGTACCGGCCCCCGGTGTACTGGTGATGGTGACCTCTCCGCCCAGCAGCAGCGCCCGCTCGTGGAGCGAGGCCAGCCCGTTCCCCCGCTGCTTCGCGGGCGAGAAGCCGATGCCGTCGTCCCGCACCACGGCGCGGGCCTGATGGGCGTCGACCTCCACGTCGATGGTGACGCGGGAGGCGGACGCGTGGGCCAGCGCGTTGCGCAGGCACTCGCGGACCATGATGAACAAGTCGTCGCAGAGCGCGGACGGCAGCAGGTCGTCGGGGTCGGCCACCTGGATCTCCACCGAGGGCTCTTCGACCGCCATGGCGGTCACGAAGGCGGAGAGCGCGACCTGGAGGGACCGGGTGGAGTCGCTGCGGGTGCGAAGCTCGGTGACGATGTCCCGGGTCGTGTACAGCGTCTCCAGGATGGCCTGCTTGAGGCTGCTCAGCCGGACGTCCGTCGGCGGCGAGGAGTTCTGGGTGAGCTCGTAGAGCTCCAGCTGGCGCAGGGCCAGGCTGGCCGAGCTGCCGATCCGGTCGTGGATCTCGCGGGCCATTCCGTGCCGGCCCTGCTGGGCGGCGTCGCGTACGACGTCCAGCAGGAACAGCTCCTGGCCGGTGGAACCCTCCTCCAGCCGCCGGGTGATGGCGGCTTGAAGGGCGGGAAGCGCTTTCATGAGGTAGTGCTCGGAGCCCGGGCTGCCTTCGAGGAGCCGCCCCAGGAAGCCCAGCGTGAGGTTGAAGAACAGAGACCCCGCGCGCACGGAATGTACCGGCGTAACTCCCTGGGATATCCGAGCCCCGCCCAGCTTGCGGGTTTTTCTGGTCAGCTGGGGGTTGAGCGGTGCGGAGTTTCCGTGCCGCAGTGCATGGGCGCATTCCGCGAGAATGTGACGGGCCTGCTCACGGCAGGAGAGCCAGATCTCGGCATGCATTCCCAGAGGGTTCTTCTGTTCAATAAGATGCTGCCTGTAGGCATCGAGAATTTCGGGTTCGAGCGCCAGTAATTGCGCAGCAAGTCTTGAACCCTCGGGATCTGTCTGATCGTCCAACGCATCTTGGCATGACGCGTTACTCACACTCTTTCCCCCCCGCCGGTTGACACCCGACGCCGCTCTTTGCACATCTCGACGACGCTGTCAAGGGGAAAGGGGCTCGGGGATCCGTTGGATGATGCCGCGCGTCCCGCCGGGTTGTCAAGTGACTGAATACAGTTGTTCATTCGTCAACTTGGCCCGGTTTCGCGGGTGCTGGGCAATGGGCCGACGCCAGGAACAGGCTTGCCGTGGGCTGCCCCTCTGTCAATTGCGCTGTGTCGGCTCTCCCCGCTCCGCGAGATTTGAGAAATGTTCATGAATAAGCCTGCGCAGCGCGGACAGCGCGACGTCGCCCAGCACGGCGGAGGTCACCATGCCGGCCGCGGCGCTGTCCGGGGCCGGCCGCGACCTCAGTAACGCCACCTCCGCCTCGCCGATCCGCTCCAGCGCGTCGGCGTACGTGTCCAGCAGTCGCAGCAGGTCGCGCTGTTCCAGCCACTCGCACGCGACCAGCACCTGGGTGAGTGTGAGCCACGCCGGGTTCTCCTCGTTCACCTGCCAGTTGCGCTCCTCGGCCAGCCGGGCCGTGTGCTGCCGGGCCCGGGCCCACTCCTCCTGCTCCTCTTTCTCCTGGCAGACGGTTCCGCGTACGGGCAGGGCGTACAGCACGGTTTCGAGCACCTCGTGCAGCGACGGCGGGGAGGAGTCGATGTGGCGCAGGATCTTCCGTACCGCGGCGTACGGGACCCCCCCGACATCCAGCAGCGTCCTGATCAACACGATCCGGTGGACATGCCGTTCGTCGTACACGGGCTCGGCGCGGAACAGCTCCAAGTCGAGGTACATCTGGAGCGCCCGGACGGGGACGCCTGTCTGGCGGCTCAGCTCTGAAAGCGGCACACCTCACCACCTTCGGGATCTGGTCGGGGTTGCCGGGACCCTACGCAGGCCGCGGACCCTCCTACAAGCCCGTGTCCCCGACTCCGCCCCCCACTGCCTCGAAAGACACAGTGCTCTCACCCCACGGGTGCAGAGAGGGCTCACCCCACGGGTACGGGGAGAGTGTTCAGTTCAGGCGCGCCCGTGTTCAGTTCAGACGGGCCCGTGCTGCCCGCGCCCGGCCGCGGACGGCCTCCGCCGACGCCGGGTCCACCGCCGCCACCACCTCCGCGTACGCCTCCATCTCCGCCGCCCCGCCCAGGAAGTCACCGCGCTGCACCAGCAGTTGCGCCCGCTCGAACCTCAGCCGGGCGCGTGCGACGCAGCAGCAGGGACAGTTCCACCGCCCACAGCTGGACGTCCGTACGCTCCGGGCGGGCCGCCGCCCACGCCCGGATGTTGTTCAGGATCCGCGCCACGATCGCCGGCGGATCCGCCGGCGCCAGCATCGAGGGATCGAGCGGCTCCCCCGTCGCCCCCGTCACCAGCAGCTCCGCGTCCGCCTCCGTCAGCAGCCGCCCGCCGTCGAAGGGGTCCACGAGGACCTGCTCCTCCCCGGACCCGAAGCCCACGACGAAGTGCCCGGGCAGGGCGACCCCGTACACCGGCGCGCCCGCCCGCCGGGCGACCTCGATCCATACGACGGACAGCAGGATCGGCAGCCCGCGCCGCCGCCGCAGCACCTCGTGCAGCAGTGAGACTCCAGCCGCCGGTAGTCCCCGGGCGACCCCCCGAACCCGTACCGCGCCCCCAGCAGGCCGGACACGGCCGAGGCCCACCCCCGCGCCCCGCCGGGACGGAACGGCAGCAGGCCCGCCAGCCGGTCGAGTTCCATCTCGGCCGCGTCCATCCCGGCCTCGTCCAGCGATCCGTCCGCCTCCGCGCCCACCAGCAGGCGCAGCAGCGCGAGGTCCGGCCGCTCGGAGCGGGCCTCCTCGGCGAACCGCTGCCGCCGTTCGCGTTCGGTCGGTCGTCCCATGCGTCCCTCGTACCCGTCTACGCCGGCCGGAAGTGGTGGTAGCTGTGGTGGGTGGCGAAACCCATGCCGTCGTAGAGCGCCCGCGCGCCCTCGTTGTCGGCCTCGACCTGGAGCCACGCGGCCGAAGCGCCCTCCTCCAGCGCCCGCCGCGCCAGCGCCGTCATCACGGCACCGGCGAGCCCCTGCCGCCGGTGCGCGGGATCGACCTCGACCGCCAGGAACCCGGCCCACCGCCCGTCGACGACGCACCGCCCTGTCGCGACGGGAACCTCCCCCTCGCCGGGGACGGAGGCGAACCACACCGAAGGCCCGCTCTCCAGGACCTTCATCACGTGCGGCCCCGGCTCCCCGGACCGCTGGTGGCGCGCGAGCCAGGCCGTGTCGCACGTCCGCTCCAGCCGGACCCGCGACACGTCCACGTCCCGGTCCCCGACCGGTGCGAGCGCGGCGATCCGCACCTCGGCGCTGACTTCGCGAATCCACCCGAGCCGCTCCAGCTCGGCGGCGAGGCGTTCCTGCGTGCCCTCGGCCCCGGTGGAGACCTGGACGTACGCGGGGAGCCCCCGCGCGGCGTACCACTCCCGTACCCGCTCCAGCGCCGCGCCGACGGGCATCCCGGGGTCCCCGATCGGCAGCACCGAGTTGGCGCGCCGGGTGAAGCCGCCGGCGGTCGCTCAGCCGCCACTCGCCGAGCGGCTCGCTCTCGACGGGCTGCCACGCGCGTGCGCACGCGCGCGACAGCTCCTCGAAAGTCGCCGCGGGACCGCGCCGCCGGGCCGGGGCGGAGGGCACGACCTTGCCCGCGACCAGGGAGGATTCAGCGATACGGACCGACTCGCCCCCGCGCCGTGTGATCGACAGCACGCCGCTGTCCCAGGATGTGAGAACACCGACCGTGTCGGTGAACTTCGCCCCCGGCGCCCCGGCCTCGTCGAGGCGCCTGACTGATACCCGTTTGCCCACGTCGGCCGGTGAAATACGGACCTCGAGTCGTCCGCCGGTAGTGAATTCCACAGCTCTGGTCGCCCCTCCTGTTCGGATCGTGCCCGGGAACGGAGATACTAGAGGCGGGCATCGACGACGCCGCGCTCCCGCGCGCCACGTGGACGGAGCCGCAGATCGGCCCGCCGCGCCCTATCGAGGAGGAACGACAGCGTGACCTACGTCATCGCGCAGCCTTGTGTCGACGTCAAGGACAAGGCGTGCATCGAGGAGTGCCCGGTCGACTGCATCTACGAGGGCTCCCGGTCCTTGTACATCCACCCGGACGAATGCGTCGACTGTGGTGCCTGTGAGCCGGTCTGCCCGGTCGAGGCCATCTTCTACGAGGACGACACCCCGGAGGAGTGGAAGGACTACTACAAGGCGAACGTCGAGTTCTTCGACGAGCTCGGCTCGCCCGGTGGTGCTTCCAAGCTCGGCCTGATCGAGCGCGACCACCCCTTCATCGCCGCGCTCCCGCCGCAGAACCAGTAAGCGACGAGGCGAGTGCGCCGCCCCGGTCCCGTACGGCCTGCCCGCCGTAGGGACCGGGGGCGTTTCCAGAGCCAGAGCGAGCCCGTACGAGCACGAGAAAGCGATCACCGTGTCCGCAGTCACTGACCGCCTGCCCACCTTCCCCTGGGACAAGCTGGAGCCGTACAAGGCGACCGCGGCCGCCCATCCGGACGGCATCGTGGACCTGTCCGTCGGCACGCCCGTCGACCCGGTCCCCGAACTGATCCGGCGGGCCCTCGTCGCGGCCGCGGACTCCCCGGGCTATCCGACGGTGTGGGGCACGGCCGCGCTGCGGGACGCGCTCACGGGGTGGGTGGAGCGGCGCCTGGGCGCGCGCGGCGTGACGCACACCAACGTCCTGCCGGTCGTCGGCTCGAAGGAGCTGGTGGCCTGGCTGCCGACGCAGCTCGGGCTGGGCGCCGGCGACCAGGTGGCGTACCCCCGGCTCGCGTACCCGACGTACGAGGTGGGCGCGCGGCAGGCGGGCGCCGAGCCGGTCGTGTACGACGACCCCGTGGCGGACCTCGACCCCGCCCGCCTCAAGCTCCTCTGGCTCAACTCGCCGTCGAACCCGACGGGCCGCGTCCTGGCCAAGGACGAGCTGACCCGGATCGTCGCGTGGGCGCGCGAGCACGGCGTGCTGGTCTTCAGCGACGAGTGCTACCTGGAGCTGGGCTGGGAGGCCGAGCCCGTCTCCGTACTGCACCCGGACGTCTGCGGCGGTACGTACGAGGGCATCGTCGCCGTCCACTCGCTCTCCAAGCGTTCCAACCTGGCCGGCTACCGCGCGGCCTTCGTCGCGGGCGACGCGGCCGTCCTGGGCGACCTGCTGCTGATCCGCAAGCACGGCGGCATGATGACGCCGGCGCCGGTGCAGGCGGCGACGGCCGCGGCGCTCGGCGACGACGCGCCAAGTGGCGGAGCAGCGGGAGCGGTACGCGGACCGGCGCGCGGCGCTGCGGACCGCGCTGGAGGCGCACGGCTTCCGGATCGAGCACAGCGAGGCGAGCCTGTACCTGTGGGCGACGCGTGACGAGCCGGTGCTGGGCGACGGTGGCCCACCTGGCGGAGCTGGGGATCCTGGTGGCTCCCGGCGACTTCTACGGGTCTGCGGGGGGCCGCTTCGTACGGGTGGCGTTCACGGCCACCGACGAGCGCGTCGCGGCGGCGGTCAAGCGCCTCGGCGGCTGACGGCCACCCGCTCGTGCAGCGCGCGAAGGGGCCCCGGGGAGTTCGCTGCTCCCCGGGGCCCCTTCTGTTTGTTCTGCTTGCTTCTGCTTCGCGTACGGACTAGCCGAGCGGGAGGCCCTTGGTGGGCAGCTGGCTGGTCGGCAGGCTGCCGCCGCCGAAGGACAGGCCGCTGTCGGCCGCGGTCGACGTGGTCTCGCCGACGACGTCGCCGGCGGAGCCCGCGACGTCACCGGCCGCCTTCTGCGCGGCCGGGGTGGCCGTCTTGCCGGTCTTGCCGACGGTCTTGCCCGCGGCCGGGACGGCCTTCTTGACGGCCTTGCTGCCGGTGTCACCCGCCGCCTTGGTGCTCTTCTGCGCCGCTCCGTCGACGGTGTCGCCGAGAGCGGCGCCGTCCAGGGCGGTCAGGCCGCCCAGCTCCGGAGCGGGAAGGCCGGCGGCGCTCGCGGAACCGGCAGCACCGACCACGGGGGCTGCGCCGGCCGCGATGATCAGTGCGGCACGGGCGATCCGACGGGTCAGGGGGAGAGACATGGTGCTCCTTTTAGGCGGGAGAGACGTTGAGTCGGGACAGTCGGTCCGACGATCAGACGCCATGACAACCGCTCACAGGGCGGGAGAGGTTGCGGTGCACCAAGGTAAAGAGTTTGCAATGCGTTGCATTATCGGCTGCGGATGAACCCGGGCAAATGATCTGCGCGGGGGCGGGGTGCCGTGAGGCTGCTTCCCTTTGTTTCCCGGGGAAAGGGGAGGGGAAGGGGTGAGGGGCCGCAGGTGCGTGCGCACCCGGCCTCCCGCATGATCCGCTTACCGCTTCCGGGTGACCGTTCGCACTATTGCGCAGTGGTGATCCGGACCTCCCCGGAGCCCTTCCCTGCGCTCTCCGGCTGCCATTTCTTCCCGGAATCCCCGGTGTCCCACACACGGCCCGCGTAGGAGACCTGTGCGATGTGCAGCTCAGAGGAGTGGGCGACGGCCCAGTGCGCGAGCTCCCAGCCGCGCCGGTCCCCGCCGGCCCTGCCGCCGCCGCCGCCCGCCGCCGGTACGGCGACGGTCACCCG
>RHMC01000112.1 GCA_003719395.1 Streptomyces altiplanensis | reverse complement strand
CCCGGCTCGGCCGACGAACGGAAGGGACATTCCGTTGCGCGCGCTCACTCTCCCGAAACCGGGAAGAGACCGAAGAACCGTACGGCGTCCACGCCGTACCACCGCCCTCGCCCTCGCCGGCACGGTCGCCGCCGGCCTCCTCCTTCCCCTGTCGCTGCCGGCCACCGCCTCCGCCGCGCCCGCCTTCAACTACGGCGAGGCACTGCAGAAGTCGATCCTGTTCTACGAGGCCCAGCAGTCCGGCGAGATCCCCGGCACCAACCGCGTCGGCTGGCGCGGCGACTCGGGCCTGGACGACGGCAAGGACGTCGGCCTCGACCTGACCGGGGGCTGGTACGACGCCGGTGACCACGTCAAGTTCGGCCTGCCGATGGCGTTCTCCGCCACCATGCTCGCCTGGGGCGGGGTGGAGGAGAAGGCGGCGTACACCTCCTCCGGACAGCTGCCGCACCTGAAGAACAACCTGCGCTTCGTCAACGACTACTTCCTCAAGGCGCACCCCTCTCCGAACGTCCTGTACGGGCAGGTGGGCAATGGAGCGGACGACCACAAGTGGTGGGGCCCGGCCGAGGTCATGCCGATGGCACGGCCCGCGTACAAGATCGACGCCTCCTGTCCGGGCTCCGACCTCGCCGGCCAGACCGCCGCGGCGATGGCCTCCTCGTCGATGGTCTTCAAGGACAGCGACCCGGCCTACGCCGGCAAACTGATCACGCACGCCAAGCAGCTGTACGCCTTCGCCGACACCTACCGCGGCAAGTACAGCGACTGCATCACCGACGTGAAGTCGTACTACAACTCCTGGAGCGGCTACCACGACGAGCTCGTCTGGGGCGCGATCTGGCTGCACAGGGCCACCGGCGACGCCGCGTACCTGGCCAAGGCCGAGTCGTACTACGACAACCTCTCCACCGAGCCGCAGACCACCACCCGCTCCTACCGCTGGACCCTCTCCTGGGACGACACCTCCTACGGGGCGTATGTGCTGCTGGCGCAGCTCACCGGCAAGCAGAAGTACGTCGACGACGCCAACCGCTGGCTCGACTGGTGGACGACCGGCGTGAACGGCCAGCGCGTCCGCTACTCGCCCGGCGGCCAGGCCGTCCTCGACAGCTGGGGCTCCCTGCGGTACGCGGCGAACACCGCCTTCGCAGCGCTCCAGTACTCCGACTGGCTGACCGGCGACAGCGAACGCAGGACCCGCTACCACGACTTCGCGGTACGGCAGATCGACTACGCGCTCGGCGACAACCCCCGCAAGTCCAGCTACGTCGTCGGCTTCGGCGCCAACCCGCCGGCCAAGCCGCACCACCGCACGGCCCACGGCTCGTGGACCGACCAGATCAACAACCCGGTCGAGAGCCGGCACACGCTGTACGGCGCGCTGGTCGGGGGGCCGAGCGCGCCGGACGACACGTACACCGACGACCGGTCGAACTACGTGAACAACGAGGTCGCCACCGACTACAACGCGGCCTTCACCGGGGCGCTGGCCCGGCTGTACGGGGAGTACGGCGGCAGCCCGCTCGCCGGCTTCCCGAAGGCGGAGCGGCCGGACGGCCCGGAGATCTCCGTCCAGGCGTCGGTGAACGCCACCGGGCCGAATTTCACGGAGATCAAGGCGTATCTCGTCAACAAGTCGGCGTGGCCGGCGCGGGCGCTGACCGACGCCTCGCTGCGCTACTACTTCACCCTGGAGCCGGGCGTCACGCCGGGGCAGATCAGCCACAGCACCCACTACAACCAGTGCGGCAAGGTCTCCGGGCCCACGCGGGCCGCCGAATACGGGGACGACGTCTACTACGTGACCGTGGACTGCTCGGACGCGACGATCGCCCCGGCCGGGCAGTCGGCGTACCGCAAGGAGGTGCAGTTCCGGATCAGCTCGGCGGGGGCGTGGAACGCGGCGAACGACTGGTCGTACCCCTCCTCGGCGACGACACCGGGAACCACCCCGGTGGACGCGCCGAACATCGTGCTGATGGAGGGATCGGCGAAGCAGTGGGGAGCCACGCCCGACGGTACGGACCCTTCCGCACCTGCGCCCGCCTGACCCCTGCCGGCTGTCCGCCGTCCGCCGGCTCGGGCGCCGTACCGACGGGCAGGACAGCCCCTCCTCCACACGCGGCTTCCCGGAAGGAGAAGCACCCTTGCGCGTCCGCTCGCGCGCCGCGCGACGCTGCGGCCGAGCCACACCTTCCTGTGCTGGAAGGACGAGCTCACCCCGGAGACGACACCGTCTCCCGGAACCCCGCCCGGGCGGCGCGCCCGGGGGCACACACCGGTGCTCCGGCACGTGGCGACGACAACGGGGCGGCTACTCGAACCGTGAGATGTCGCCCGCCCCTCGGCGTACGACCTCGGCTTCGCCACTGGAGAAGTCGATGACCGTGGTCGGCTCGGTTCCGCAGTCACCCGAGTCGACCACGGCGTCCACCACGTGGTCGAGCCGTTCCTTGATCTCCCAGCCCTGTGTCAGAGGCTCGTCCTCGTCGGGCAGGAGCAGGGTGCTGGAGAGCAGTGGCTCGCCGAGTTCGGCGAGCAGGGCCTGGGCGACGGCATGGTCGGGAATCCGGACCCCGACCGTCTTCTTCTTCGGGTGCAGCAGCTGGCGCGGCACCTCCTTCGTCGCGGGGAGGATGAAGGTGTAACTGCCGGGCGTCGCTGCCTTGATCGCACGGAAAACGTCGTTGTCGATGTGCACGAACTGACCCAGCTGTGCGAAGTCCTGGCACACAAGGGTGAAGTGGTGGCGGTCGTCGAGGTTCCGGATCGACCGGATCCGGCTGAGGCCGTCACGGTTGCCCAGCTGGCATCCCAGCGCGAAACAGGAGTCCGTCGGGTACGCGATCAGCTCGCCGGAACGGACACCGTCGGCCACATTGCTGATGGTGCGCCGCTGAGGGTTCTCGGGGTGCACGTCGAAGTATTTCGCCATCCGCCGACCCTACGTGATCAGGGCACTCGCGTCAGGTGACCAGGACGCCGCCGGGACGGAACCGGCACCGGCTTCGACGACGGGGCCGGGCCGCGCCCGCCACCGCTCACGGTGACCGCGGGCACCGACCGCACCGGCCCGGAGCGGTCACCGACGCCGGACAGGGCTGCCGGGCAGGGGGCGCTTCGCGTCGAGGCGTGCCGCGCGGAGCCGGTTTTCCTCCCGCAGCGCGCCCGGCCACGGCAGGACATCACCACGCCGGATCCCGGGGCAGACCAGGCGGTGGGCGATGCGGCACTCCGCTCCGGGCGGGGGTTCCTCGTCGCCGGTGTTCCACGCCAGGCCTTCGCCGTCGGTGCCGCTGCCGATGAGCCACCGCTGCCGGGGCGGTACGGCGTGCGCGGGAAGGGCGGGGAGCGGTTCGAGGAGGATCCACCGGTTGTAGTGGGTGAGGTACCGGTCACCGAGCCAGCCCGCAGTCCGGACAGTCGGGTCCGGCCGGCGGACCCGCCGCGGTGGCGCCTTCGTCGTGTACCTGTTCGGCGTCGGTGTACCAGGCGAACGCCGCCCATTCCTCGTCGGTCTGCGGCAGGTCGATATCCCCCATGTCTGAACGATCCGGGCGTGGGGGTGAGATTGTGCAGGGCGCCTGTCAGCCGTTCCGGGTGGGCCGGGTGGGGCGAGAGGGACAGCGGACGGCACGAGGGGCGGACGGCGCCCCGCCGGGCTGCGGAAGCGACGGCTGAAAGTCGCCGCCGTGCGAGGGCCGGCGGGCGCATCGACGTGTGGGGACGGCCGCCGGAATGGGCAGGCGGGGACTGAGGTGTTGGTGCAGGGCGCTGTACGGGGCACGGGTGTCGCAGGCGTAACCCAGCAGGCACGCTCCGAACCAGGGCCTGTGGTGCGGAGGCGGGCCACGCCGGGAGACACCCGTCCGCGGGCGGAAGAGGATCCCGTCGACGACCGCGCGGCGGTCGCTCCACTGTCCGTCCGGCCGCTGCCGGGCAGCGAGACCGTCGGTCGAGATCCGCCGGACACCCCTGGGTAGGGTGGGTGCGGCAGCACATCGTGAACCGGAACAAGGAGCAGACGTGAGCGAGCCGGCGTCCATCGCCCTGCAGCAGGAGATCGCCCGGGAACTCCAGGTCGCCGAGACCTTCGAGGCCGAGCGGGAGATCGAACGCCGGGTGGCCTTCCTCGCCGAGCGGCTGACCTCCACCGGTCTGCGCTCCCTCGTGCTCGGCATCAGCGGTGGCGTCGACTCCACCACCGCCGGCCGGCTGTGCCAGCTCGCCGTCGAGCGGGCCCGGGCCGCCGGGCACGAAGCGCGGTTCTACGCGATGCGGCTGCTACGGGGTCCAGACCGACGAGCACGACGCCCAGCTCGCGCTCTCCTTCATCCGGGCCGACCACGTGCTGACCGTGGACATCAAGCCCGCGAGCGACGCCGCGCTCGACGCCGCTCTGGCCGCCGCGTGAGCTTCCGCGACGCCCACCACCAGGACTTCGTGCACGGCAACATCAAGGCCCGGCAGCGCATGATCGCCCAGTACGCGGTGGCCGGCGCGCACGGCGGCCTGGTCGTCGGCACCGACCACGCCGCCGAGGCGGTCTCCGGCTTCTTCACCAAGTTCGGCGACGGCGCCGCCGACCTGGTCCCGCTGACCGGCCTGACCAAGCGCCGGTGCGCGCCGTCGCGGACGCGCTGGGCGCACCCGCCGAGCTGGTGTGGAAGACTCCGACGGCCGACCTGGAGAACCTCGACCCGGGCAAGGCGACGAGGACGCGCTGCGGGGTCGCCTACGACGACATCGACGACTTCCTGGAGGGCAAGCCGGTGGACGAGCGGGCCTTCGAAACGATCGTCAGCCGCTACCGCCTCACCGACCACAAGCGTCAGCTGCCCATCGCCCCCTGAGGACTTGCCCGGCCGTCAGGCCCGGCAGGGAGCGGGATGGTCCGACGAACGCGGAGCGGGCACGGCTGGAGCCGTGCCCGCCTGCGGCCGGACTGCGCGGCGGAGGCCGGAACGATCACCACAGCCGCCGTCCGGTTCCGGTTCCGCCGATGATCCGCCGGACACAACCCAGTGAAGGCCGAGCGGCGTCGCCGCGTACGCCGTGACATCGTGGTGTCATGACCATCGAGGTTCGCCCGGCTTCGGTCTTCGAGGAGGTCCGTACCCTGCTCGGTCCGAAGTCGCCCGGGGCCGACGTCTGCTGGTGCCTGAGCTACCGGATCCCGTCCAAGCTCAACCACGAGCTTCGCGGGCCGGCCGCGGTGGAGTACGTCGCCGAGCTGTGCCGTACGGGACCCCCTCCGGGGGGTGCTCGCCTACGACAGCGACGAGCCGGTCGGCTGGGCCGCCGTGGCACCGCGCTCGGACACCTCCTTCGCGCGCAACCGTAAAATCCCGCACGTCGACGACCTGCCGGTCTGGTCGCTGTGGTGCATCCGCGTACGCCCCGGTCACCGGAAGAAGGGGATCTCGCACGCCCTCATCGCCGGCGCGGTCGAGTTCGCCCGGGCCCACGGCGCACCGGCGATCGAGGCGTACCCCCTCGACAACGGTGACGCCGAGGTCGACATGACGATGGCGTACGCCGGGATCCGGAAGAACTTCGAGCGCGCCGGATTCGTCCACGCCGCCGACACCACCTCGGTGCTGGCCGGTCATCCCCGGGTCCTGATGCGGTTCGGCCTGCGCTGACGGATCAGCTCCGGGTGGGCCCCGGGTTGCTTCGTTCGCCCTCGGCGACAGGGGGCTGCCGGCACGCCGGGCTCTTCCCCGGAGAATCACGTCGACTGTTTCCGCGTCCGGAACTAGTCTCGGCTCCCATGAGCACTCTGCAGACGATCCATGACGTGCCCGTTCTGATGTGTGCCCCCGAAGGCGAGGCGATCGGCGGCGAACGTGACGTTCTGGATCTTGTGGGCAATGCCGCTTACCAGGGCGCTCAGTGGGTCGTCATCCCCGCAGGGCGGTTCGATGAGACGTTCTTCCGACTGCGCACCCGTGTCGCCGGTGAGATCATCCAGAAGTTCGTCAACTACCGCGTGGGCGTCGTCGTCCTCGGTGACATCTCCCGGCACACGGCGTCCAGTTCGGCCCTGCGAGACTTCGTCCGTGAATGCAACCGTGGGCGGCAGACATGGTTCCTCGCCGATGTCGAGGAACTGCAGGAGCGACTGAAGGGCTAGCTTCCGTCCGCGGCCGGACCCGGAGCGGGTGTGCGGGCACGGTCGGCGCTGAACGGGCCGCCGGTGCCGAAGACCAGGGCGGCGAAGCGTTCGCCGATGCGGCGGTGCGCGGCGGCATCCGGGTGGAGCTGGTCGGGCAGAGGCAGCTCGGCGAAGTCCGCCTCGCCGTAGAGGTCACGGCCGTCGAGACAGTGCAGATTCCGGTCGTCGGCCGCACGCTGCTTCACGATGCGGGCGAGCTCCTCCCGGATGACGTTGAGTGTCAGCTTCCCGGCGGTGCGCTCGGCGGGGTCTCCCGTAGCCCGGAACCGCAGCTTTCCGGCACTGAGAGCGCTGAAGTCGAAAGCGCCGGGGCCGGGGGTGTCCTCGTGGATGGGACACAGGATGGGCGAGACGACCAGCAGCGGAGCGGTGGGGTGCCCCTCGCGGATGGTGTCGAGGAAGCCGTGCACCGCCGGAGTGAAGGCGCGCAGGCGCATCAGGTCCAGGTTGACGAGATTGATACCGATCTTGATGCTGATCAGGTCCGCGGGGGTGTCGCGCAGGGCGCGGGCCGTGAACGGATCGAGCAGGGCGCCGCCGCCGAACCCCAGGTTGATCAGCTCTGCCCCGCCCCTGGAAGCGGCCAGCGCGGGCCAGGTCGTGGTGGGGCTCGCGGCGTCCGAGCCGTGGCTGATCGAACTGCCGTGGTGCAGCCACACCTTGCGGCCCCGGTCCGGTACGGGCTCGATGGGGGCGTCGGTACGCAGGGCGACGAGTTGAGTGGCCTCGTTGTGCGGCAGCCAGATCTCGACGTCCTTGACGCGGTCGGGCAGGCCGGTGAAGCGGAGGGTGCCGGCCGGGCCGGGCCGGTTCTCGGCGGCACCGGTGGCCATGTCGATCAGCAGGGTGTTGCCGCCCGTCACGCCGCCCCGGCCGGCCAGGTGCCGTCGACGATCAGGTCGTACACGCCGTCCGGGCGGGGCGGGGCGCCCACGTAGACCCGCTTGGTGGGCAGTGTGTCCAGTTCGACGGCGGTGGCCCGGGTGCGGAAGACCAGCCGTACGCCTGACGGCTGGGCCTCGGCCATGGCCAGTTGTCCGTCGGTGCACTGGGCGCGGGCCCGGGCGGGCAGACGGTGCGACAGCAGACCGTGCTCGGTGCGCTCCAGGTCGAGGGCGCCGCGCAGGAGGCCCGGGGTGATGGGTGTGGTGATCCAGTCGTGCTTGGTGTGCATTGTTCCAGCCTGTTGATCAAAATGTCTGGGCTGTTCGGCTTCGCCGATGCGCCGCGCAGGCGACGGCCTCCGGCCGGCAGGGGGCCTGGTCAGGTCGCGGGCCGGTTCCGCAGCAGGGTGTCGAGGGCGTCCAGGGTCCATGACCAGGTTTCCTGCGTGTCGGGGGTGCTGTGGCTGAACCCTCCTCCCATCTCCAGGCTGACATAGCCGTGGAAGACGCTGCCGAGCAGCCGGACCGCGTGCGTCTGGTCCGGCTCCGTCAGGTCGTAGCCGCGCAGGATCGCCCGCGTCATCTGTGCGTGTTTTCCGCCGGCGCTGATGGCTGCCGTCTCCGGGTCGAGCCTCAGCTGGGCTGCGGCGTAGCGGCCGGGGTGCTGCCGGGCGTAGTCGCGGTAGACGTTCGCGAAGGCGGTCAGGGCGTCCTTGCCGGCCCGCCCGGCCAGGGCGGCGGCGCCCCGGTCGGCGAGTTCCTCCAGGGCGAGGAGGGCGATCTTGGTCTTGAGGTCCTGGGAGTTCTTCAGGTGCGAGTACAGGCTCGCGACCTTGACGTCGAACCGCCTGGCGAGTGCCGAGACGGTCACCTGGTCGAAGCCGACCTCGTCGGCCAGTTCCGCTCCCGCCCGGATCAGGCGCTCCGTGGTCAGTCCTGCGCGTGCCATAACCTCCCTCTCGTTCGACAGAGTCCATAGTGCATCTGCCTAATAGCTTTAGGCAAATCGACCGGTCGTTCAAGGAAGCGTTGGCTGGGTGCGAGGTCCTTCAAGGGCCTCGGCGGCGCTCGACGCCGTAGGCAGCGCAGAAGCCGGCGGGCCGCCCGAAGGGGCCCGCCGGCTGTTGTCGCGCGGGTCAGAAGATGCTCACTCCGTAGGCGCTGAGCGCTTCGGTGACCGGCTGGAAGAACGTCGTGCCGCCGGAGGAGCAGTTGCCGCTGCCGCCGGAGGTCAGGCCGAGCGCGGTGCTGCCGGCGAACATGGCGCCGCCGCTGTCGCCGGGCTCGGCGCAGACGTTGGTCTGGATGAGCCCGTAGACGACATCTCCACCGCCGTAGTTGACGGTCGCGTTGAGGCCGGTGACAGTGCCGCTGCGCAGGCCGGTGGTGCTGCCGCTGCGCTGGACGGCCTGGCCGACGGAGGCGTTGCCCGCGCCGGTGATGTCCCGGTAGGAACCGTTGTAGAGGTAGACCCGGCCGTCCGCGGCGGAGGCGTTGGAGTGGCGGATGATGCCGTAGTCGTTGTTCGGGAAGCTGGAACCGGTGGTGGAACCGAGCACCGCGGTCTTGGCGGAGTTGGTGTACCAGGTGCCGGTGCCGTTGGTGCAGTGGCCGGCGGTGAGGGCGTAGTACGTGGTGCCGCTGCGGACGTTGAAGCCCAGCGAGCAACGGCCGCTGCCGCTGTAGATGGCCTGGCCGCCGGCGATGAGCTTGTTGAACGTGCCGGGCGTGCGCTTGATCTCCAGGGCGTCGGACTGTGCGCCCGCCGCCTTCTTGATCTTCGCTATCTCGGCGGCCGAGACGGTGTCGTCCGCGGTGACGACGACCTTGCCCGATGCCTTGTCCGTGTACCAGGCGGTGCCCGGTACGTTCGCGCCGAGTACGGCGTCGTCCGTCTGGGCGAGCTGGGTGGCAGTGGCCCGTGCGCCGTCGCCCGGTTCGGCCGAGGCGATCGGGCTGGCAAGCGCGGAGACGGTCAGCAGAGTCGATGCGACGGCGATCAGCCGTGCACGTCTCGTGACGCCGCCGAGGGGGGAGAGGCGCTTGAAGTTCACTACATCCTCCGGTGGGGGATCCCGGGGCCCGCTGGGTGGGCGGGCCCATCAGAACGCCGATGCAGGATGACCATCCGTAGCGGTCATGAGCCTGACAACCGGCGTGGTAGGAATCCTGCGGTGCGGCCGGGGCGTCAACAAGGGCACCTTTCGGCCGCTCTACGCGCGCCCACCGGGGGGTGTGTTCTCCGCGGCGGAGCGAAGCCCGCCGCGGTGGTGGTGTCCCACGGGATCCGTGGCGGTGTGTCTGACGGAGCGGGCGTGCCGTCGTGAGGCAGTGAAGTACCACGATCGTTTGCTGAATGGCCATCAGCTGATCACCTGGTCAGTAGCGACGGGGTCATGTTCGGCGGCCTCGTCGTCCAGTGGCCGGAGCGTGAGATTCCCTTTCTGCTGCTCACGGCCGCCCAGGGGGGAACGACCCGTCAGGGGGCGCGGTCCTGCTGGCCCCTCGGGCCCTGACGGGCCACGCCCCCGGATCGGTGCTGACGTCGTGGCTTTTGCACACACACCCCATTGGACCCGGCCGCCTCACTGGGCAGCTTCCACCCCGTGCCGCCCCCGGAGCGTGACCGCGGAGTGCTCCAGCCGCAGGCCGTCTCGCTGCCGCCACCCGTGATCGGCATGCCGCGCCGCGCGGCATTATGCGGCGATCACCACTGTTCGTACGCCGAGGACGCCTGTCCGGTTCTGGTCAGTCTCCGGCCCGCGCCGCAGGGGGTGATGCCCGGCGGGCGGCGGGATCTGTGACAAGACGAGGCTCCTCGTCGTCGCGTCGGTGTTCTCCACGCGCCCGCCCATGCCCGAGGAGCCTGGTTGGTCCCGTATGCGCCATGCCCCACGTTCCGTATCTCCTCGGCTCGGCGACGGACGCACCGCTTGCTCCTCTTGCTCCTCGCGCACCGGATGCTGGAGCAGAGAGGGTCGTGCGCGTCCGGCGTGTCCGGCGGGTCCGTGCCGCGCCGGAGAGGGCACCGGGTTCAAGTCCGCGTCGTTGCGGTGTGCACGTGCGGTGGACGACCGCTGCTGCCGGGCGGCTCGTCTCGCCGGCACCGGACGGCCGGAGTCGAGCCCGGTCCTGCTGGTACCAGCTGTCTTCAATGGTGTCCGGGTTCCTGAGCCGACGCGTCACGGGCAGCGCGGAGTGTTCAGCCGTCGACAGGTGTCTCAACGGGCGCGGCAAGGTCTGCTTCCTGAGCTACGCGCTCCAGCCGGTTTCGATGGTTCTGCCCCCACGCCGAGTCACCGGGCGCCATGTTGTCGCTCCCGTTCCGCAGCCCCGCGGTCCCGTCGACGGGTTCCCGGACGATGTCCGCGTGCCCGGCGTGCCGCTGAGTCTCGGCGATCATGTGGACGAGTATCCGGTGGAGCGTCAGCTCAAGCCGCTTCTCCCCGGGCACTCGGCCGGCCGAGTCGAGGGGCAGGGACTCGATCGTCGCGTCCGAGTGGGCCCATACTTCGCGGTACGGCCCGACGATCTGCTCACGCGTCTCATCGGCCGCCGCCCACATGTCCGAGTCCGGCTCGGCGTTGCCCATGATCCAGAGCGCAGGCGCGTCGAACGGCCGTCCGAAGGTCTCGCCGAAGTGCACCGCTTCGGCGCTGCTCACGTGTGTGACCAGTCCCAACAGGTTGGTGCCCGTCGGTGTCATGGGGCGAAGACCGGATCCGCCGTGGACATCCCGGCGGGCGCCCTCCCCGTATCGGGCAAGGCGCCCGCCGGCGCGTTCATCACCCCTCAGAAATTGCCGTAGTTGACCTGCCACGTGGGCAGCCCCATGCGGCGCCACAGGGCGACCACACGGTCACGGTCGTCCAGCGACACCCGCACCGCGTACCGGTGGCGCACGTGCCGGTCGAACAACTCGGCCTTCACGACGTCGTCGCGGCGCCCGTCACCCGCCCCGCGCATCCACAGCTCGTCGTAGGGCACCTCGTGCCGCCGGAGCCAGCTCTCCGTCTGCGTGCGGTACTCCTCCCCGCGTCCCGACAGGAGCACGATGACGTCGTTGTCGGCGCGCCGGAAGGAACACAGGGCCTTGCGGCACCGACACGTTCAGCAGGTCGACCTCGCATCGCGTGAAGTCGTACGGGCCCCGGTCGCCCGTCAGGGCGAGCGTTCCGTCGATGTCGCACATCACCGCCGCCGGCAGCGCCGGGTCGGGCACGTACGGCTCGACGGGGGGCTGGTCGTTCAGCCACGCGTCGGTGAGCCGCCATCCGCCCCTGGTGGCCTGCGCGTGCTTGTCGGCCAGGATCCGGATGACGTCCTCGCCGACGGGCCGCTCCCGCTCGCCGTCCCGGCGTATGCACTCCTCGACGGGTACGCCGGTGAAGTCGTGCACGGCGAACGTGGCCAGACCGGCGACCGCCGCTTTCAGACGCTTGGGGATGTGGGGCGTCAGGTGCGTGTTGTCGACGACCACGTCGAATCCGTCGTCGACGGCCGCGCGCACCGCGGCGTCCTGGATCGCCAGCACCGTCTGCTCGTGCGCCCACGAACGGCTCCGCTCGGCGGCGGGCAGGTCCAGCATGGCCCGCAGGTCGTCGAGGTTGACCCGGCGCGTCCGGCCCCCGGCCCCGGCCTGGAGCTTCCGTGCGGCAGTGGTCTTGCCCGACGCCGGCAGCCCCGTCATGACGTGTACTACGGGCACGGGTCAGCTCTCCTCATCGGTCGTGAACGGGTCGGCCGCCTCAGGCCGCACGGCCCGCCACACGACGAGATCCGTCGGGCGTTTGTCGAGCCGCAGGACGTGGTCCCGGAGCTGCGCGTCGGGCAGCTCCCGGACCGCGCGGGCGAACGCCGCCCGGTCGGCGGCCAGATGGGCGAGCCTGTGGAACGCTTCGTCGATGGCGCGCTCACGCGCCGCCGCCTCGGTCTCCAGGCGCGCGATCACCCCGCGCACCCAGGTCGTCGAACTCGTCCGGCACCTGCTCCAGCAGGGCGTCCAGCGGCCGGCCGCCCGCCGCCGTGATGCCCCCGAGTTCGGCGTGCGAGCACCCCAGGCCCTGGGCCAGCCGCTTCGCGGACATCCCGGCGAACCGCTGGATGCCGTGGCTGCGCCAGATGTCCCGCTCCGTGACGCCCGTCAGTACCTTGTGGAGCCGTACGTACTCGGAAAGCTTGGCCTTCGCCCGTACACCGGAAGCGAACCGCAGCACGAAGCCCTCGGCGTCCGTCCCCGAGGCGGGGCGGCCCCCGGGCATCGTGTTCGACGTGGTCAGCGCGATCAGGTCGGCGATCGGCATGGCGGGCCACACCGTGACCACGGAACCTATGCCCTTCCAGGCGGCCCCGGCCTCGGCCAGGGGTATCTCCGCGCCGTCCTTGCCGAACGCGGCGAGGAGCACCAGGTCCCGGCGGTCGCCGTAGTCGACGACGATACGATTCTGCGGATACAGGATCTCCGCCAGGTACGTCACCCCCGGCGACAGGGCCGACGTGTCCCTGCCGTCGAGCCGGCGCTGTGCCCACCGCGCCTGCGCGCTGATGAAGGACCCCTTGGACGCGACCCGCCACCGGCCCGCGTAGTGGAAGACGACCGCGAGGCTGCCGTCGACCTTGTCGTACACCTCGAACGGCTCGTCCGGCAGGGCGGGAGCGTAGGGCTGACCGGCTTCGTGCTCACCGACGTTGAAGAACTTCGGCAGGGGAAGCGCCACGATCTCGCCGGTGGAGTCGTCGGCGACGAGCCCGCGGCAGCGCGTGGTCACCCTGTTCCAGATCCGCTCGTACTGGCACGTCCGCGTGTACGTGTAGATCGACAGCGGAAGATCGGGGTGCGGTTTGCGAGTGACGTGTCCGGCGTCGAGCGCGGCAGCCAACTCCTGCGACGGCAGCAGCTCTTGAAGAGTCAGGTAGTCCTGGCTCATGGGTTCCTCCCGGTTTCTGAGGCTTCATTCTCTCTTCGGGAGGCTCCGGCCGACAGCGAATAAGTGCGGACCGGCACGGGGAGGCGCAGGTCGCAGGTCACGGCCGGCTACGCCGCGCTGTTCGTCGCCGTCGCCTGCCCGCCTTCGACAGGAGCGGTCGGCACGGTGATGACCGCTCCTGGACACGAGGCGGAAACGGCTGGCCCGGGGAATTGGCAACTGCCAGACTTCCGGCATGCGGATGATCATCGAGGACATGGCCGGTCGCCTGGCGCAGGTGCCGGGCGTGGTCGGCGTGCTGCTCGGCGGCAGCCGGGCTCGCGGAGAGCACGGCCGGAATCGGACTGGGACCTCGGCGTCTACTACCGGGGCGGCCTCGATCTCGCCGCGTTGCGCGCGCTGGCCGGCCCGGACGCGGACGTGGCCGGCCCGGGCGGCTGGGGGCCTTGGGTGAACGGTGGTGCGTGGCTGCGGGTCGACGGTGTCCCGGTGGACTGGATCCTGCGGGATCTGGACCGGGTCGAGCAGGTGTGGGCGGACTGCTGCGAGGGCCGGTACGAGGTGGGTGTGCAGGCGGGGCATCCACTTGGATTCTGGTCGCCCTGCTATGCGGGCGAGGTGGCACTCGGGCAGGTACTGGCCGACCCGACCGGAGAGCTGACGGACCTTCGGCGGCAGACCGCGACGTACCCGGAGCCGCTGCGGGAGGCGTTGACGACGGGAACCTGGGAGGCGGAGTTTCTGGTCGGCGCCGCGGCGAAAGGCGCGGCGCGGGCAGACACGCTGTACGTCTCGCTGTGCCTGTCCCGGGCCGTCGGCGTGCTGGTACAGGCGTTGTTCGCCCACGACCGGCGCTGGTGCTTCAACGAGAAGGGCGCACTGGCTGTGGCCGAGAGGCTGCCGGGGGCGCCGGCCGGCTTCGGCCCGGCGCGTCGGCGGCCTGCTGGGGGCGCCGGGTGGTACTGCCGAGCTGCTGACGGCGACGGTGGCCCGGGCGCGAGTACTGGTCGAAGAGACCCTCGCCTCACTGAGAAGCCCCGCCGAATAGCAGCGACACCCCCCTTGCGCCCGGAACTCCCGCACACCCGCTCGCTGCGTCCAGCACACCGAAGGCTCCCTCGTTCCGGTCGCCGCCTTCGGCGGGATGCACGGACCCGCCCTCAGGCGGTCTCGGTGTCATGGATGCCGGTGAGCCCCACCAAGAGCCCGTCGGTGCTGCGGCGTACAGGACGGTGACGTACCGGGCGGTGACGTACAAGCGGGGTGGCCGTCACCGCTGAGGTGTTGGCACGGGCCGGGGCTCTTCTTCCGGCGCGCGCCTTCTCGCCCGAACGTGTGAAGGGACCCTGGTGCCGCATGGCACCAGGGTCCCGGGGGATCAACACCATCTGCCGGCTACTGCTGTGCCGGGCTCTTGGTTCCGCATCTCCGCCGGGGGGATGAGCGGGGTGCGGGGGATCGCGGATGCGTGACCGGGGACCACCTTCCCTTCCAGGTCCTTCGGTACCCGGGCGGCCTCTTCCTCGCCCGGGCGATCCTGATGGCGTCTGCCTCCTTGTTTCCAGCGATCAATCTGTCGTACTGCCGGAACTGCGGGACTGCTCGTGGCTCCTGGAGCCACCGGCCCGACAGCCGGCGACAGGACCCCTGTATGCGTCCGGCCCCGTCGCTCCACTGCCGTGCCACAACTCGCTCGAACCTGCATGCGCGGCAGTTCGTCTCTGCCGCGCCTCACTTGCTTCCTTGGCTACGAGCAAAACCATACCCCATCAAGCGGCAATGTCTACTACCGCCACAACAGATTTCCTCCTGGCTCGGAAGTCGGGATTCTGTCGCACCGATGGAGTGGGAAGCGCGCGCACGAACGACACGGAGCTCGTCGGCACGGTTGCCCCGCTTCGGACGCCGCGCAGCGGCACGATCGGCCGGGCCCACCCCAGGGCTTGAGGCAGAAGGCCCTCGTCAGACGGCGGCCCAGCCGTCGTCGACCGGGAGGACGGCGCCGTTGACGAACGCGGCGGCGTCGGAAGCCAGGAAGACGATGGCGGCGGCCTGTTCCTCCGCGCTCCCCAGCCGGCCGATGTTCGCGCCGATCAACTGACTTACCAGGGAGGGGCCGTGTGCCTCGGGGGCCGCGTCGACATGGATGCTGGTCCTGGTGGGGCCGGGGGCGATGGCGTTGGCCCGGATGCCCTGCTTGCGGTACATGACGGCGAGGTTCTTGACGAGG
Organism: Streptomyces altiplanensis; assembly: GCA_003719395.1. Taxonomy (GTDB): domain Bacteria; phylum Actinomycetota; class Actinomycetes; order Streptomycetales; family Streptomycetaceae; genus Streptomyces; species Streptomyces altiplanensis. The sequence continues at coordinate 7,273 of RHMC01000112.1, read as the reverse complement.
CCGACCACACCGTGCTTGGAAGCGGTGTAGGCGGCGCCGGCCGCACCGCCGCGCAGGCCGGCCTCGGAGGCCGTGAAGACGATCGAACCGTGCCCGGCGGCGAGCATGTGCGGCAGGGCGGCACGGGTCAGCAGGAAAGGCGCGGTCAGGTTGATCCGTACGACGCGCTCCCACTCCGCGTCGTCGGTCTCGCCCAGGGCGGACATGCGGTCCATGATCCCGGCGTTGTTCACCAGGACGTCCAGCCCGCCGAAGGCCGTGACGGCCCGCTCGACGACCGTGTCCACCACGTGCTGGTCACTCAGGTCACCGGCGACGGCGAGGGCGGTGCCCCCGGCTTCCTCGATCTCGTAAACGACATCTTCGGCGCCGCTCCGGTTCAGGTCCGCGACCAGAACCCGGGCGCGCTCCTCCGCGAACCTCAGGGCCGCGGCCCGGCCTATGCCGGACGCGCGCCGGTGACAACGACACTGCGTCCTGCCAAACCGTTGTTCGTCATGGGTTTCCTTTCAGTGGAGCACGATCACCGGTGGCGTGGCCGCGGGCAGCGGCATGTGCCGCTCCCGTACACGCTCCGGCATGGTGAAGTGCGAGTCGGCTGGAGGGGTTTCACTCGACGCCGCCGGCATCCTGCGGCCGGCCGTCGGGGCGCTGTCCCGCACCGTGCGTCCCGGCTCCCGGGGACCGGGGCGACAGGCGCAGTACGGTCCCCTCCCCGTTGGCCGAGAGGAGCAGGGAGCCGTCGGGAGCCGCGGTGAGACCGGCGAACGGACGCGGCACGCCGGGCATGCCGTGGGTGAACAGCGCGGGCTGGGTGCGGGGCCGGTGCCCGGGGGCAGGCCGACCGGCAGATCCTCGGCATCGATCCGGTGTTCCCCCGTGGTGAGCGAAACGGCCCGCAGCCTCCGCGAGCCGGTCTCCACGGTGAACACCTCGTCCCCCAGCACCGTCAGCCCCTGCGGGGCGTCGAGCCCGTCCGCGACGGTGACGGTGTGTCCGTCGTCGATCCTGAGCACCGCCCCGAGCTGCTCGTCACTCACATAGCAGCGCCCGTCGGCATCGAAGGCCACGTCCACGGGGCGGCCGAGTCCTTCGGCGAGCACGGTGACGGTGTCGTTCTCGTCCAGGGCCAGCACCCGGCCGGCGCCCGCCTCGGCGACGGCCAGTCCGCCCTCCGGCCGCGCGCAGACGCCCATGGGCTGCCGCAGACCGCTCGCCCGGATGCGCGTGGTGTCGCGCTCGGGGTCGTACGTACTGACCTCGCCGTACTGCGAGGTGAGGTGCAGGAGCCCGCCCCCGGCGCTGATGCCGTGGGCGAACGGCCGCAGGACGTGCGTGGTCACACCGTCCGGTCCGCCCGCCGCACCGCCCTCGGGACCGGCCACGCGGTAGTGGTCGGCGGCGTACACCGTGCCCGCCAGGTCGACGGTCACCCCGAAGGGGCCGTCGAGTCCGCACGGCACGATCTCCCGTGTCCGGCCGTCGGGGCGCAGCTCGGTGATGCCGCCGCTGGCGAAGCTGGAGACGAACATCCTGTTCTCCGCGTCGAACGCCGCGTTGTCGAGGCCCACGAGACCACTGGTGACGACGGACCGGGAGCCCGTCCCGTGCAGGTCGATACGGGTCACGATGCCTGCCCGGCCCCGGGACAGCACCAGCATGACGCCGGCCCGGTCGAAGCGGACCGCGACCGGTTCGTGCACGTCCTCGGCGACCAGTTCGGGCTCTCCTCCGTCGGGGGGTATGCGCCAGACCTGGTTGGTCACCATGTGCGGGTAGTACAGGTGGCCGTCGGGGCCGAGCTGCATCGCGTTGCCGAGGGCCAGCCCCTCGGTGAGCACCCGGGGGGAATCGCCGCTGTCCGGGAACAGTTCCAGCAGCCGGCCGTTCATCCTCATCTCGTTGACGAAGAGCCGGTCGCCGACGCAGGTGATGCCGTTGGGGACTTCGACCTGGTCGCAGACGAGGGTGTACGCGCCCTGCGGGCTGCGGCGCCACACCCGCCCCGGCACCAGGTCGGTGATGTACATCGAGCCGTCCGACGCGAAGGCGAGGTCGTCCGGCGACTGGACCGGACCGTCCGTCGGCACCACTGTCTCGACGTCCCCGGTGGCGGTGTCCACGGCGCTGATCCGACCGGCCAGGAACTGCGCGGCGTACAGCCTTCCGTCGGGCCCGAACGCGACACCGTTCGAACCCCACAGCGGATTGGGTGCGTTGAGCCTCCTCGCCTTCCAGCGGGCGCGTGAGACGGGCCCGGGTGTGTCCGGGCCGTATCGGCTGAGGTGCTGTGCCACCGTCTCTCCCCCCTCCCTCAGGCCCTGTCCGGTTCGGCGTCGACGAGGACCTCGCTCATGCCGCCGTTCGCGCGCCAGTCCCGGAGCAGGGCGTGGAAGGCGACCGGCCCGTCCCCGTACGACTCGCTGCGCTTCCTGGGCATGCCTTCGTTGTTGTAGTAACCGGGGGTGCACTCCGCCTGGAACGCGTACAGGTCGGCGGCCTTCTCACGGATCGTCGCGACCCACGCGGCCTCGGCCTCGGCGGTCGGTTCCACCCGGCGGGCCCGGCGCCTGCGCGCTTCGGCGACGACCTCGGCGACGTGGGTCGCCTGTTCGTCGAGGACGTGGACGAAGTTGACGGAACTGGCGTTCTGCAGCGGCCCGAGCTGGAAGAGGTTGGGGAAGCCGTGGCTGTAGAAGCCGTGGAGCGTCCGGGGGCCGTCCTTCCACGCCTCGGCCAGGGTGACACCCCCCGCGCCGTGCACCGGCAGACGTCCGGAGGTGATCCCCGAGACACCGACCTCGAATCCGGTTCCGAAGATGATGCAGTCGACTTCGTACGCGGTGCCGCCGGCCACGACGGCGTTCTCGGTGATGCTCTCCACGCCGTGGCTGTCGGCCGTGTCGACCAGGGTGACATTGGGCCGGTTGAAGGTCTCCAGGTAGCCGTCGCTGAACGTGGGCCGCTTGCACATGTAGCGGTACCACGGCTTGAGCATCTCGGCCGTCTCCGGATCCGTGACGACGGCGTCGACCCGTGCGCGGATCTCGTTCATCTTCTGGAAGTCGGCGATCTCGTACGCGCGTTCCCGCTCCTTTGGCGGCAGGGCCCGGTAGCCGTCGCTCGGGATGAGCTTCTGCTGCAGGCGGGCCGTGCTGGTCCAGCCGTCGTCGATCAGGTCCTCGTCCACCTGACCGCCGGTGACGAGCGTGAGGAAGTTGTCCCTGCGCCGCTGCTGCCAGCCGGGGGAGAGGGAGGCGGCCCAGCCGGGATCCGTGGGGCGGTTGCCGCGCACGTCGACCGAGGAAGGAGTGCGCTGGAACACGTACAGCTCTCCGGCGTCCGCCCCGAGGTGGGGGACGCACTGGATGGCTGTCGCGCCCGTGCCGATCAGGGCGACGCGCTTGTCGGCGAGCCTGTGCAGATGGCCACCCGCGTCGCCGCCGGTGTAGGCGTAGTCCCAGCGGCTGGTGTGGAACGTGTGCCCCTCGAAGGTCTCGATCCCCGGTATGCCCGGGAGCTTCGCCTCGCTCAGCGTGCCGCTGGCCGTCACCACGTACCGCGCCCGTATCCGATCGCCCCGGTCGGTGCTCACGTGCCACTCGCACGCGTCCTCGTCCCAGCGCAGTCCGGTCACCTGCGTCCGGAAGACCGCGTCGCGGTAAAGGCCGAAGGTCCGTCCGATTGCCTCCGCGTGCCGGCGGATCTCCTCGCCCGGCGCGTACTTCCACCGCGGGACGTAGCCGACCTCTTCCAGCAGCGGCATGTAGATGTACGACTCGATGTCGCAGTGGATGCCGGGGTACCGGTTCCAGTACCACGTGCCTCCGAAGTCTCCGCCCTTTTCGATCACCCGGATCGATTCCACGCCCGCCTGCCGCAGGCGGGCGCCCGCGAGCAGGCCGCCGAACCCGCCCCCGACGACCGCCACTTCGACCCGGTCGTGGAGCGGCTCGCGGAGGGGCGCGGCTTCGGCGTACGGGTCCTCGTCGTAGTACCCGAACCTGCCGGTGACGCGCTGGTACTGCCTGCCGCCCTCCGGCCGGATCCTGCGGTCCCGCTCGGCCCGGTAGCGGGCCCGGAGGGCGGCGGGGTCGAATCCGAGTTCCTGAGGATCGGCGGGAGTGGAAACGGGCGAACCGTCGGGACGGGACATGGGGTCCTTCTTCCTCTCTGTGGCCGTGCCGCTGCGCGGGCGCACGACGCCCGGGCGGCGGCACACGAATCCCCGGGGTGATTCCGGGGGCGTGAACCGAGGAACGGTGCCGGGCCGGCCGTGACGAGCGGCGCGGGGGCGTTCCTCGGCGCAGACGTGCGGTGGTGCCCTCTCGGGTCCGGGCTCGCCGCCCGGCCCCTCCGGCGTGCTGCGATCGTCAGGCCCTGACCGCGGACCGTCCGGCCCCGGTGGCCGAGCCGGCTTCCCCGGCATCGGCCGCGGCGCGGCGCGCGGCCGGGATGACGGCCGCGATCGCCGCGGCGACCAGGGCGACACCGCAGCCGATCATCAGGCCGGTGCGGAAGCCCTCCTCGGAGGTGAAGCTGTGGCCGCCCACCGTGGTGGTCATCTGGGCGAGGACCATGCCGATCACGGCGCGCCGACCGAGGTGCCGAGCGAGCGCATGAGCGTGTTGAAGCCGTTGGCCGCGGCGGTCTCGGAGAGCGGCACCGAACCCATGATCAGGGCGGGCATCGAGCCGTAGGCGAGGCCCACACCGCTGTTGATCACCATGCCGACCAGCATCAGCCCCCAGGCCGAGCCCATCAGCGCCAGCGACAGGCCGTAGCCGGCGGCGATGACGAGGACACCGCAGACCAGCGTGAACTTCGGACCCCGGGCGTCGGTGAGCTTCCCGCCGAGCGGGGAGACGAACATCATCATGATGCCGCCGGGCGCCATCCACAGGCCCGCCGCGAGCATCGACTGGCCCAGGCCGTGGCCGGTGGCCTCGGGGAACTGCAGCAGCTGCGGCATGACCAGCATGCTCGCGTACATGCCGAAGCCGACGAAGACCGAGGCGATGTTGGTCAGCAGCACCCGGGGACGGGCCGTGGTACGCAGGTCGACCAGCGGCTCCTTGGTACGCAGTTCCCACAGGCCCCAGGCCGGCAGCACCACGACGGTGGCGGCGAACAGGCCCAGCGTGGCGCCCGATCCCCAGCCCCAGTCGGCACCCTTGGACGTCCGCGAGCAGCAGACAGACCAGGCCGGTGCCGAGGCCGAGCGCACCGAGCGTGTCGAAGCGCTGGCCCTTGGCGCCGGCCGGGACGTCCGGGATCAGGAACCAGATCAGTACCGCGACCGCCACGGCCAGGACCGCGGAGCCCCAGAACAGCACCCGCCAGTTCGTGTACTGGGCGACCGCCGCGGCGATCGGCAGGCCGAGGCCGCCGCCGATGCCCATGGAGGCGCTGACCAGCGCGATGGAGGAGCTGAGCTTCTCCGCCGGGACCACGTCACGCAGCAGGGCGATGCCCAGCGGCACCATGCCCATGCCCATTCCCTGCAGACCGCGCCCGACGATCATGGGGACGACGGAGGACGAGAGCGCGCACACCACCGAGCCCGCGATCAGCGGCACGGCGCACACGAGGAGCATCCGGCGCTTGCCGATCAGGTCGCCCAGACGTCCGGAGACCGGTACGCAGACGGCCGACACGAGCAGGGTGGCGGTGATCACCCAGGTGGCGTTCGAGGGTGTGGTCCCGAGGATCCTCGGCAGCTCCGCTATGAGCGGAGTGACCAGCGTCTGCATGATCGCTGCCGTGATGCCGGCGAACGCCAGCGTGGCCACCACGCCACTGGGGCGGGATGCGGACCGGGGGACGTCCATGCCTGGAGCTCCTTGAGTGTGTTCACAGCAGGGATGTGCATCGTACACATTGCATGTATCGAGCACACCGTGTGGGTGATACATGTACGTGAGAGGATGGTGGGGCAAGGAACCGCCTTGAGGCGCGATGCGCCGACGGCACGGCACGTCAGGAAGCGGGAGGCGCCGGGACGCATGGTCAGACCGACGCACGAGGTCGAGTACGAGCAGATGCTGCTCAGCCGCCACACGTTCTTGAACCAGAGGGGCGGACGCCGCAAGGACGGCGTACTGGAGCGCAGCGCCTACATCCTCCTCAGCCGCATCCGCATGCAGGGGCCCATGTCGATCGGTGAGCTGAGCGACGCCTTCGGACTCGACGCCTCCACCCTCAACCGGCAGACCGCCGCGGCGATGCGCGCCGGACTGGTGGAACGCATTCCCGATCCCGACGGGGGCATGGCCCGCAAGTTCCGCATCACCGCCAAGGGTGCGCACATGCTCGACGAGGAACGCGAGGGCATCGTCGAGGTCCTGGACCAGATCATGGTGGGCTGGCCGGAGGAGGACATCGCGGCCTTCGCCTCCTACCTGAGGCGCTTCAACACCGACATCGAGCGCATCGGCGGACGCCCCTGGCCTCGCCCGTGAGCCCGCGCGGGGCATCGCCGGCCCTGGCCGTTCAGCGGCCGGACCGGGTCAGAGGACTGTGATGCCCAGCGGGCGCCGGCCCGCCGGGAGCCGGTGCGTCCTGCCGGTGTCCAGGTCGACGACCGTGATGCCGTTCCAGCAGCCGTCGCGCGTGAAGCCTCCGGTGACATAGGCCGTGCGGCGTCCTTCGAGACGGCGACGTCCTCGTGCGGGCCGTCGAGCGGGACCACCTTCTCCTCGCCGCCCGGGTTGCGGACGGTGAGCGAGGGCCCCTCGTCGACGGCCGGGGCGATCGGGCCTGTGCCGACTACGAGCAGCGTGCCGTCGGCGGTGATCGCGGCGCCGTGCTGGTGGGTGTTCGCGGTCATCCGCTCGACGACGACCTGCCGGTGTCCGGGCCCACGGCGACCAGTTTCTCGCCCTCGAACGGCAGCAGCAGGCGGCCGTCGGAGGGGCGTACGGCCGTGCAGTGCGGCTTGAGCCACGAGCCGAGTCCGCCCTCGGTGCCGCAGGGAGCGGTCTCGATGCGGCGCGTGTCCATCGTGTCCGTGTCCACGACCGTGACGCCGAAGGAGTCGTGGTCCGTCACGTACGCCTCGGCGCCGTCGGGGGAGACGTCGTCTGGTGACGACTCGCCCCTTCGGGACGGGGGCTTCTCATCAGCCCGCAGCACTCGGCGGGCGCGAGGGAACGCCGGAGGTGATGCGGCTCGCAGACGGCCGGTCAGGACGTGGTCCGGGTGCGAGGGGTGAAGCGGCGGGGCGGGCCGGCCGGGTGCGGTGGCGCCGGTGTGGTCTGGCGGGGCGGGCGGG
>RHMC01000111.1 GCA_003719395.1 Streptomyces altiplanensis | reverse complement strand
TTGTTCACCGCGTGCAGGTCATCGTGGACGGCATCGGCGGTGCGCAGCGCCATGGCGGCGCCGGTGAGGGTGGGGTTGGAGGTGCCGATGGCGGCATGCTGCCGCATCCGACGGCGAAGAGGTTGGGGTGGCCGTGGACTCGTTGGTGGGGATCGACCACTGAGGTGGCGGCGGTGCGGCCCATGACGTGGGTGCCGGCGCCGTGGCGGGCGCCGAGGATGTCGTAGTGGAATTCGCCGGCCTGGATGTTCTTGATGACGGCGTCATCGCCCTGGCGGGTTGCGGCGGGCAGTTGGTTGCGGTGTTCCTCGGTGGCGCCGATCGCCTTGAACAGCTGCTGGCCAATCCGTACTGCTTCGAGGGCGCCCTTTTCGACGTATGTGTCGATGGAGTAGTGCAGGACGGGGCGGAAGGTGCCGAAGCGGTCGCGGTGCGCCCGGTCGATGGTGACGGTGTTGGCGGGGTCGGCGGTCTGCTCCAGCATGCAGTCGAACTGGAACTTGCGTGGCAGGTGGTCTGCGAGGGCGTCGTGCAGGGCGCGGCCCACCACGGGCTCGCGTGCGATGCTGTCGGTCTGCCGGTGCAGGGAACCGGTGTCGATCATGCGTTCGACCTGGGCGACGGTGTGGCCCTTGACCGCCCATCCCCAGTTGAAGACGGCGATGCGGAAAGACGCGAGATCCTTGCGCCAGGGGCCTTCGCGGAAGGTGTCGATGAAGGAGGTGGCCGGGGGTCCCCGGTGCGGCCCGATGGCGGTGTCCATCAGTCCTTGCAGGACGACTACCGGGTGGTCCATCAGGTGCTTGCCGACCAAGGGGTTCTTCACATCCGAGGCCAGCAGCAGTTTGGCGTTCTCGATGGCGTGTGCGGCCAGGATGACGATGTCGGCGTCCACGGTGTGGATGGTGGCGGCGGTGGAGCGGGGATCGTCGTAGACCTTGTACTCCACCCCGGTGGCCCGGCCGGTCTCGTTGAAGATGACCTTTGTGACGATGCTGTGGGTGGCCACCGTGACGTGCTGGTGGTCGAACTGGCTCTGCGTGCGCAGTGGCGTGTATTTGGCCTGGGGAGGGCAGATGGGGATGCAGCTGGAGTTGCCCACGCAGCGCTCGCCGAAGTTCGGCAGGCCGACGGTGCCCTGCGGCCGGTAGCCGTGGTGGTTGTCATAGGCGGGGTTCGGGTCGCTGTTGCGGGCCTGCGGAGCGGGTACCAGTGTCGGGGTCAGCTTGGTCTCGGCCAGGTCCACGACTGTGCTCGCCGACTTCAGCCGGCTGGCGATCGTTTTGTCGAGGTAGGACTGCGGCAGGGGTTTCATCGGATAGACGTAGCCGGGGACGTGCAGGCCGCTGTTCTTGAGCTTCTCGGCGTCGCCGGCAACGCCGAGCTCGAATTCCACCTGCCGGTAGTAGTCTCCGATCTCCTCGCGGATCTCGGGGGTGAGCGTGGTATTGGCACCTGCACCCTGTGTCGGGAAGGGCCAATCCAAACCCTTGCCGTACAGGGTGTGGGTGAGGAAGTCCTGCTCGTGCATGCGTGGTACGACGCCCTCCCAGTGGAGCATGGCGCCGCCCAGGGTGCGCAGGTAGTCGCTGGCGTAGGGCTGTCCGGTCTTTTGGACGAAGTACCCGTGGGGGTCGGTGTTGTCGGGGGAGGGCGCGGCCGGGTTGTCCAGGTAGGGGGAGTTGGCGGTCTTCTTCAGCGAGGTGTGGAACTCGCTCACCGAAGCGGTGTAGCCCTCCCACGGTGCACTGGTCCCCGTGCCCGCCTCCAGTACCAGTACCTGCCAGCCGCGCTCACCGAGCCGCTTGGCCATCAGGCTGCCGTAGACACCGCCCCCGACGATCACGGCGTCGTAGCGGCGGCGGTCGACGTATCGGCTTGCGAACATCACGCACTCTCGACGATGCGACCCTGCGCGCCATCGCCCAGCAGATGACCCGCAAGGGCGTCGTGCCCGCGACGTCGGGCGTGCCCGCCGGCTACACCTACCTCGGCCAGTTCACCGACCACGACCTGACCCGCGACGCGGACACTCCCAACCTGGAGTCCATCACCGACGACGAAGGCAAGGTGGTCAACAAGCGGAGCCCGGAACTGGACCTCGACTCCGTCTACGGCAACGGCCCCGATGACAAGGAGGACGCCAAGTACTACGATCCAGCGGACCGGGCCAAGCTCAGGACCGGTACCAGCCGCGGAACCAACGAGCCCGAGAACGACCCGGTGGCCGGACAGGACCTGCACGGCGCCGACCTCCCCCGCACGGGTTCCTTCTCCACCGAGCAGAACCTCAGCCTCGCGGACAAGCGCAAGCCGTGGATCCCTGAGTCCCGCAACGACGAGAACCTGATCGTCGCCCAGATCCACGCCGCGTTCATCCGCTTCCACAACCACGTCGTCGACACGCGTTTCCCCGGCCCCGGTGACTACGCCAAGCGCTTCGCATCCGCCCGCGCCGAGGTCACCAAGCACTACCAGTGGATGGTCCGCCACGACTTCCTGCCCCGCATCCTCGACAAGGCCATCCTCGACGCGGCCTTCGCCAAGGCCGCGCACAAACCCGACGAGCCGTTCCACATGCCGCTGGAATTCTCCGTCGCCGCCTACCGCTTCGGCCACAGCATGGTCCGCGGCACCTACGAGTGGAACCGTGTCTTCAATAGCCACGCCAAGCTGTTCGGCGGCGAGGCGATTCCCGGCACCCTACCGTTGCTGTTCAGCTTCACCGGCACCTCCGGCACGCTCAGCCCGGGTTCCCCCAAGGACAGCGAGGATCCGGCGACCACGCGACTGCCGACCAACTGGGTCGCCGACTACCGCCGGCTGTTCGACTTCCCCAGGGCCGGATACAGCGACGCCTTCCTCAAGGTCGCCGGGAAGGACTTCAACTTCGCCGACCGGATCGACACCGTCCTCACCGACCCGCTGTCCACTCTGCCGCTCGGCTCCTTCGGCGCCGCGCAGAGCCCCAAGGACGCGATCCTGCGCAACCTCGCCTACCGCAACCTGCTGCGCGCCACCAAGCTCGGCCTCGCCACCGGCCAGCAGATGGCGAAGAAGTTCGGGCTCGCAGAGCTCAACCGCGACCAGATCATCAAGGGCGCCGAGCACGGCACCGACCTCAGCAGCGTCCTGAGCGACGAACAGAAGACCAAGCTCGCCACGCACACACCGCTGTGGCTCTACGTCCTGCGCGAGGCCGAGTTCAACAAGGGACGTCTGACAGGTGTCGGCGGCCACATCGTCGCCGATCTCTTCGCCAAGGCCATCGCCACCGCCGAGTACTCCATCGTCAAGGACAGCCACTGGCGCCCCAGCCTCGGCCTCACTGCGGGCACCTTCACCATGCCCGACCTGATCCACTGCGCTGCCGGCAAGGACGCGCGTCAGGTCAGCCGGCTCGACGCCCCGGCGCCCCGGCGCGATCGCTCTGCTGAGGTCAACAGCACCGGGACCGTCGGACGACTCCAGAACCAAAGTGCCCAGCCCAACAAACCCTTCCCTGTCCCGCTGGAAGCCGAAGTCCGCGGAGTCAACGGCGACCTGCTGCCCGACGCCAGGATCACCTTCCATGTCGAAACCGGCAACGCGGCCTTCGAGACCTCCGACGGCCTGCGCCCCCGCATCACCGCGATCAGCGACGCCCGTGGTATCGCCACCGCCCCCACACTCCACGCAGGTGACAAACCCGGCGATGTCACCATTGCTGTGATCAACCCCAAGCAGGAAACGACGCGGTACAAGGCCACCATCACGAACTGATCAGCCCCTCGTTACCGTTTTCGTCGGCTCCGCAAAGGGGCTCCCGGCCTCCGGGCCCGGCATGACTGCCCCCCTGTCGAACGTATGGCCTGGGGGTGTCGCCGGGCCTGGAGGCACCGAGCGTTTTCAGCGTTGCCTCTCCAGGGTGGGGATGGCCTCGGCGATTGACATCATTCGATTCGGGCCGTATCGGGATCTTCGGAAGATCGCCCAGGACTTGAGTCGTGCCATCCCGCGTTCGACGGGTGCTCGGGACGTGGCCGCCGGGTGGGTGTCCGCACCCGGCGGTGGCCCAAGGTGCGGTGCGATGCCTGCCTGCCGTGGCCGCGGGCAGGGTGCGGGCAATCGCCCCGGGCTCGGGCCGCACGGCTTGCTGTACGCATCCGCGCCCATCCGGTGGGTGCCCACCACGTGCCCCGCACCGCGCAGCGCCGAGCGACTGAGGATCGCCCGCCTCCGGCGACGCCCGCGACTCACTTCGTGCCGACGGCCTCGCCGCGTACGAAGCCGGTGAATCGGTCGGCGAACTCGGCACTGACATACAGCTTTTCGCCGTTCCGCACGAAGAGGTCGAGATTTCGTGCCAGCCAGTCCTGGAAGAGCTTGCCGTCACGGTGGTGTTCGAAGGCCTGCCGGTCCTTCCAGGCACCGACGAAGATCACTTCGTTCTTGTTCGGCGGCGGCAGAGAGCCGTCCACGATGGCGGTGTGCAGGCAGTACATGTACGTGTCGGGCTCACCCTTCCTCACTTGGTCCACCAGGTCTTTGAGCGCCGCGAGGGCCTCGTCCCGCTTGCCTTCGACGTGCCACCACTTCGTAATGATGGAGATCACCTGGATACTCCCCTCCGCTCTTTGATCTCTGTCATCGGCTTCTCTTGTTCAGGGGGTTGACGCGTAGTGGAACCGCGGGCACAGCGTGTGCGTGGGGTTCGCCGGGTTCGGGGTGCGCATCAGGGCGACGGCCTTGTCCTTCAGCGCCCTCATGCCGTGCACTGCGAGCAGGAGCGGGTCCGCTTCCCTCTCTCCCTTAGGGGCGATTTTGTCCTTGACCGGTTTCATCTTGCCGGAGAAGGCAAGATAGAGGTCGTTGACGAGTTGCGTGTACGCCGCGTCGAACTCGTTGAGCGCGATGCTCTCGGGGCTGTCCTGCGGCTCGGCGTCGTCGAGCTTGATGTACTTCGCCGGGTGGACCGCGCTGTAGTCGACGAGCAGCAAGGAGCCTTCCGGGGTCTCCCGGGCCAGTTGGGTGCTGCGGTAGCGGCGGCCGGTCTGGAGTTCCCGGAAGCGGGCGTAGTGGGAGTACATCTGCCAGCCGGAGTTCAACTTGTCCTGGGTGGTGACCTTCTTGGCCTGCTTGTCCAGCTGGTTCGGCGGGAGACCCTCGCCCTCGTCGATGATCTTTCCGATCGCCTTCAGTGCGGTTTCGCGGTCCTTCACCTCGATGACCTCGCCGGCGCCGCCGTAGTACTGGGTGGCTTTCACCTGGTGGGCGGAATGGAAGTGCAGGCCGTCGAGGTCCTGCAGGGCGGTCTGGATCGCTTCGTAGAACGTGCCGATGGTGGGGTAGGCGTCTCGGGCGCACTTGATGTCGTCCGGGCGAACTGCCCCGTGGTAGGGGTGTTCGATCTTGATGAAGCTGTCCACGGCCGCGGGTGTGAGAGGGCGCAGCGCGAGCTCGCCGATGCCGGGAATCAGGGGGCTGGTGTGCGGGTATCGGGGGATCGGGTTCAGCCGGCGGTTTCTGAAGTTGACAGGATTGACGCTCGGCTTCTCCCCGAGGGCGTTGAGGACGTTGACGGCGAGCACCATGTGGAGCATCTCCTCCATGACCACGCTGCGGATCGCCTGCGCCGCGTCGGTGTTGGTGCCGTCCTTGATGGAGTAGAGGGCGGTGAGGTAGACGGGGATGGTGCTCAGTTCCAGCCCGATGGCCAGCTGCAGGGCCGCCTTGAGCTCCCCGATGTCCTTGATCGGTGCTGGTTCTGTGGTCATGCGCTCAGCTCCTTGGCGGCGATCTCGTCACCTGTGCGCAGGGCCAGGGCGGTCATGGTGAGTGTCGGGTTGGACGTGCCGAGCGTCGGCATGCTGCCGCATCCGACGATGAACAGGTTGGGCAGGTCGTGGCTGCGCTGGTAGCTGTCGACGACTGAGGTCGTCGGATCCGCGCCCATCCGGTGGGTGCCCACCACGTGCCCCGCACCGCGGACCGCGTAGGTCTCGCCCCCGTATTTCACCTTCGAGGCGTCATCGCAGGCGTAGTGGGTGTAGTCGCCGGTCTCGTAGGAACGGGCTTTCTTCCTGCCGGGCTTCTCAGGCTCGCAGGGGAGGTGTGGGACCTTGTTCTTCATGCCGAGCTTCTCGAACAGTTGCCTGCTTGCCTCCGCCGCCCAGGGCAGCGATGCTTTCATGTAGTCCGAGAGGTCGTAGTCGATCACGGGACGGTGTTTGCCCAGCGCGTCCTTGTAGCGGTCTTCGACGGTGACACGGTTGCGCCCCTCGGGGTCCTGTTCCAGTTCCCAGGCGATCCGGAACTGGCGGGGCAGGATCTCGCCGAGCCGCTTGCGCAGCTCCCTTCCGTGGAGCTGGGCCTTGCCGTCCTCGTTACCGCCGACCAGATCGAGGACGGTGGTGTAGGGGGTGTCCTCGGGGAAGTTCCAGCCCCAGTTGCCGATCTCCACGCGGAAGGCGGTCCGGTCCTTTCGAAAGGCGCCGTCGCGGAAGGCGGGGATGCCGGAGGTGGACCCGGGGCCCCGGTAGGCGCCGACGTTCTCCGGAAGCAGGCCCCAGGTGAGCAGCAGCGGGTGGTCCATCAGGTTCCTGCCGACCTGGTCGCTCGTGTTGGCGGCCTTGGAGGCGAGCAGAAGGGTGGCGTTCTCGATGGCGTTGGCGGCGAGGACGTAGGTGCGAGCGGTCACCGTGTACTCCGTTGGCGGGGTGCCCTGCGGCGGGGCGCCGTCGTCGTAGTATTTCTTGTACGTCAGGCCGGTGACTTTCCCCTTGTCCGTGCTCGTTGCCTTGGTGTGCACCACGTTCGTGGCGACGGACTGGGACTGGATGGTGACCCTGGCGCGGGTCCCGGGCTGTTCCCCTGCCTTCAACTGGTCGGGGTACTTGACGATCAGTTCGTACAGCGTCTTGAGCGCGTTGTACTTGGCCTGGACCGGGCAGATCGGGATGCAGCTGGAGTTGCCCTGGCAGCGCTGCCCCTGGTCGGCGTTGCCGACCGCTCCGACGACGTTGTATCCGGCGGCGGGGGTCGAGTTGCGGGCGACAGGGGTGTTACTGATCTTGATCTTGAATGTGTGCTCTGGTTTCGCCTTGCCGGGCAGGCTGATCGTCATGCCGTCGACGGTGTGGGCCATGTACTGGTCGAGCCAGCTGGAGGGGATCTCCGCCATGGGGAAGTGGTAGGACCCCTCGTGGAACTTCGTGGTGTTGTTGCTCTTGAAGAACTCTTCCGGGCTGCCCGTGAGGCCCGGGTAGTGCTGGTGCTCCACGTTTGCCGCAACGCCGAGGATGTCCCATTCGGCCCGCTCGTAGTACGGCTTGAGGGCCTCGTAGTCGATCGGCCAGTCGACGCCCTTGTTGTAGGTGGTGCGCATTTTGAAGTCGTTGGGCAGCATGCGCAGGCAGGTGCCGAGCCAGTGCAGGGTGGTGCCGCCGAGCGAGCGGGTGTAGTCGCTGCCGAAGGGCATCGGGCCCTTCTGGACGAAGTACCCCTGGCCGCCGGGGTCTGCGTCGGTGTTGTCAAGCGGTCTGATGTCCAGCACGTCCGGCTGCGGCGCTGACCTGCTGGCCGGGTAGGGGGAGTTGGGGACTTTGACGAGTGCCTTGTGGTAGGCCTCCACGTAGGTGTCGTATTTGTCGGCGCTCAGGGCCGTGGCCCGGCCGGCCTCCAGGATCAGGATGCGCGGGAACTTCTTCTTCTTGGCGGCCTGCTCGATGACCGTCTTGGCGATGACGGCCCCGGAGATGCCGCCGCCGACGATGACGAGGTCGTAGTCGGGGACGGGGAGATTACTCATGGTTCCACCTCGGGGTCAGGGGGTCGGGGACGGCGGTTCGGCCCAGGAGCCGAAGCCCGGGGGCTTGGCGCCCATCGGGTGGGCTCCGGCAGCGGCCCAGACCAGGCCCTCGCGGTAGCCCTGGCCGGAGACGACGTGTTCGACGTCGTCCGCGGTCGATCCGAACCGGTCGCGGTAGGCGGCGGAGAGGGGGTACCAGCGGCCGAGGTACCAGAGTTTGATCAGGCCGAGGGCGACCGGTCCGAAGCGGGGGTTGTCGATCACCGCCTTCTTGAAGGCCGCGTTGTCCTTCCGCTGCTCCTTCCGGTCTGCGTCGAGGGCCTCTTGCGCGTACCGGAACAGTTGTCCGGCCTCGCGTTCGCCGATCATCCGCAGCAGCGTGTCGTAGTAAGTGTCGACCATGCCGGTGCCGCCCAGCTCCGCGCGGTCGAAGCCGGTGAGTTCGACGGAGATGTCGGTGAAGATGCCCTTGGGGTCAGGGTGTGTTGGGGTGTCGTTGCCCATGCGGGTGCTCCCGTGGGGGGGTGGAGGAGATTCAGATGATGGTGCGGTTGAGAGGGCTCAGGTCGAGCGGGCGGGTCAGGTCCGGCTCGAAAGGAGAGTCGACCGACTGCTGGAATTTGAAGAAGCCGCCCGGGTCGGCCTGCTTCTTGATCCGCCGCAGCTCGGTCAGGTTCGGCTCGCCGTAGTAGGCCTTGGCCCATTCCTTCTGGAGCGGGTCGATGTAGTTGACGTAGGCGCCGTGGAAGTCGTCCTTCAGCGACTCGCCGAAGTCGAAGGCCCACTCGACGTTGGCCCGGGTGTCGTCCGGGTCGTCCCAGATGGTCTTGAGTTCGAAGATGTAGCGCTTGTCACGGTGTGGATAAGGGCCCTGGCCGGTAAGGGCCGGGTCGTTGACCTTGCCGCGGCCGTGGGTCCATACGACGAAGCTGTCCTTCGACGGTGTGGTGGCCATCGCTTTCTGAACGGCCTTGATCATGGCCGGGGTCCAGCCGCTCTCGCCTCCGATCATCCCCGAGCGGATGTAGGCCAGCCGGTCGTCGACCAGGGTGGTCCGGCCCATGTCCATCTCCAGTTTCGGCAGGGGCATCGAGTACAGCTGTACGCCGAAGGGGTTCAGCTTGAGCATCGGCTGGAGAAGTTCCGCGCCCTGCGCGTAATCCCCGTTGTAGATCGGCGTGATCCGGAAACTCGGAATCTTCCGGGTGGGCTCGGCCGGGTCGATTACATGGCCGACGTAGCCGTAGGCGGCCATCGCCGCCGGGAGTTTCTTCGCCCACGCGTCGTAGGCGGCGATCACCTCCTCGGCCCGCTCCAGAGAGAAGGCGAGCTGCCCGCCGAGCACGGTGCCGGCCGGTGGCTTGTGCAGCTACAGGGTCATCTCCACCGCGACGCCGAAGTTGCCCCCTCCGCCGCCCCGGCAGGCCCAGAACAGGTCCTTGTCCTCCTTGCGGGGCGCGCCCGCGGTCAGGGTGCGCAGCCGGCCGGACGCGTCCATGAGTTTGATCATGGTGACGTTGTCGCTGCCGAGGCCGTAGGAGCGGGAGACGAAACTGTAGCCGCCGCCCTGGAGGAAGCCGGGCAGTCCCACGGTGAGACAGCCGCCGCCGACCGGGATCAGCGGGGCGGCTTCACGGTCCACGTACCCGTACACGTCGTTCCAGGTGGCGCCCATCTGGACGGTCAGCTGCCGCTTGTCCGCATCCAGGGTCATGACCTTCATCAGGCCGAGGTCCAGGACGATCCCGCCCCGGTTCAGGCAGTACCCCGCTGCGCTGTGTCCGCCGCCGCGTACCGTCAGGGGCAGGTCGGTCTTCTGGGCGAAAAGGATGGCCCGGCGGACGTCGTCGTTGGAGTTGGCCCGGATGACCAGAGCCGGGAGCGTGCGGGTACGGCTGTTGTCGATCGCAACGGTCTGGGTGTACTCCGGGCTGCCGGGCTCGCAGACGTAACCACTGAGCTTGCGAGCCAGGTCGTTGACTGCGGTGCGGAAATCGGTCACGGTCAGTTCTCCCCGGCCGTGCCGAACGCCCTGAGCGCACTGAGACTCGGGACGAAGAAGTAGATGAACAGGTGGCGACTGTGCTTGCGCCCGCGGCTCTTGAGGATGGTGCCCTGAAGGCCCTTCAGAACACCCTGCAGTTCGGTCTGCCTATTACGAGCCGGAGGGATCTCTTTGATGTCCGGATCGATGAGTGCTTGATTCAATTCGATTGCCATAACACCCTCATTCATCGCAAGGGGGCGCACGCAAAACAATGACCTCCACACCTTTCGCATATGCGTAAAGAATGTAGATTGTCACGACGCACACGGATGTCCAGCAACGTGAGGCTTGCACATGCCAAAGGTATATACGCAGCCAGAATGAAGACGCTTCCGGCAAACCCACCGTGTGGGTGAGATCCGGCAAACCCGTCCGGACGCGAACCCGTCCCTCGCACAGGCGCACGACGGCAGCCATCTGACCGGGCTTGAGACAACCCGGGATCACCGAAACAACTCGTCTCACCCTCCAAGCGAGTCGGATCTGATCATTCGCAGGATCAGAGGAGCCCAGGGGCTCCCGGTACGGCGGTGAGTTGTCGCCGATCGATGACTCAAAGAACTTGGCCACCCAGATCCCGCGACGACCCGACCCCATACAGATGCGCGACGTAATCGCTCCGCAGAGCTCGTAACACGATCTTGTTGAGATGCCCTGGTCGGGCGTGACCGGCGTGACAGTTCGGCCGTTCGTGATGGTGTGAATACTCGGCCGTGGATCGTGGACGATGACTTGTGGGCGCTGATCGAGCCGTTGTTGCCGCCCTGGCCCGAGCGGTCGCCAGGGCCACGGCCGGTGGCGGACCGGCTCTGTCTGCAGGGCATCCTGTATGCCCTCTACAACGACATTGCCTGGCAACTGCTGCCGCTGGAGTTGGGGTTCGGTTCCGGGCAGACGTGCTGGCGTCGCCTGGAGCGGTGGCAGCAGGCCGGCGTCTTCGACCAACTGCACCGAATCCTGCTCTCCGAGTTGAACGCGGCCAGCGAACTCGACTGGTCACGGGCGTGCGTGGATGGTTCTCAGAGGTCGTTTTGGCCCGATGTTTCATCCCGAGATAGGCCGTTTAGCGAGCATTTTGGGGTCGCGCCAGGAGATGGTGTTCTCGCCGGTGAGGCGGCGGGCCATGAGGTCGGTCATGGCGATGTGGATGACAGCTTCGGAGCGTGTGGGAAGAGTTTCGTAGTCGCGGGCCAGGCGCCGGTGAAGCATCAGCCAGCCGTAGGTCCGCTCGACCGCCCACCGCTTTGGGATCGGGGAGAAGCCTCTGGTCCCGGCCTTGCGGGCGGTGATTTCCATGTCGATGCCCAGGCTGGCGGCATGCTCGACGAGGTGCTGGCGGTAGCCGCCGTCGACCCACACTTTGCGGATGCCGGGGTGCTCGGCGGCGACCTGGTCGAGCAGGGCGGTGCCCGCCACCGAGTCCTGCACACTGGCCGCGGTGACCAGCACCGCGATCAGAAGTCCGAGCGTGTCGGTGACGATGCTCCGTTTCCGGCCGACGATCTTCTTGCCGGCGTCGATGCCCTGGCCTGCAGCGGGAACACTGGTTGACGTCTTGACGCTCTGCGCGTCGATCACACATGCGGAAGGCTCCCCGGCCCGGCCTTCCTTCTCCCGTAGGAGCTGCCTGAGCACGCCGTTGAGCTGGGCGAACACGCCCTCGTCCGCCCATTTGGCGAAGTAGCCGTAGACCGTGTTCCAGTGCGGGAAGTCGTGCGGGAGGTAGCGCCACTGCACGCCGGTGCGGTCGACGTACAAGATGGCGTCCATGATGTCGCGCAGGTCGTGTTCGGGCGGCCGACCGAAGTCCAGGGCCCGGCCACGGCGCTCGAAGCGCCAGGCGGCCAGGACCGGCTCGATCAACTCCCAGCGGGCATCGGACAGATCACTCGGATACGAACGTCGCCTCGCCATACATCCGGCATACCGCCGCAGGCCGAGTGCGCCCAGGCGCGCAGCGATGACGACGGAAGCACGGGGCCGGGAAGGCCGGGGCCGGACATCCTGAAATGAAACAGGAACGAGGAGTCACCTGCCCCACCCGTCACCCCTTCCCACCCACCGCCCCCGGCCGCACCTATCGCCTCACCCGCACCGCCACTCCACCCCCCGAGAAACAGCCCATAAGCGACCAAGGTGGATGAAAACGACCTCTCAGTGGGTGTTTAGGAATGTGCTGTGATGCTAAGTCGCTTTTATGGCTGACGATCTTCGGGTGGATTCTCCACCTTACGCGCCCTTTCGGTACCTTATGGGCGTTGGCCCGTGTGCCCGTCTGATCTGCTTCTCGGCACTGGATTCCGTCTGGTTTGGCAATGAGGCAGAAGCTCCCAATCGGTAGAGAGTTTCAAGGCCCTTCAGGTCGCGAAGGTTGGTGATGAATGCGGCAAATCGTGTTGAAGCACCCATCTTGAATCGTCACTAAACGCCCACTAAGTCCCGACGATGCTTGCGTAGCCACGGACCCAAGCCGTCGGTCGTCCAAGCCGGGACAAGACCGTCGGCGGCCGGCACGCTCGGCGACGAGACCGGCCTGCCGAGCCCGTTAGGGCGTCCTCGCGGAATCCCGAGCAATCACCTCCTCCTAGGCACTGTTTCTCGGATCATGTCCTGAGCCAGATGACGAGGGCTGCGAGTGTGACAGTGCCGAGGTAGATGTAGGCGCGTTTCTCGTAGCGGGTCGCGACGGCGCGGAAGCCTTTGAGGCGGTTGATGGTGCGTTCGACGGTGTTGCGCTTCTTGTAGCGCTCGCTGTCGAAACCGGTCGGCCGGCCGCCTCGGGAACCTCGGTTCTTGCGGTGTCTTTGCTGGTCGAGACGTTCGGGGATCGTGTGCGGGATGCCACGTCGTCGCAGGTAGCGACGGTTTCTGCGGGAGGTGTAGGCCTTGTCCGCCAGGACACGGTCGGGCCGGGTGCGAGGCCGGCCGACTCCGGTTCGGGGCACCCATACCTGCTCCAGGACCCGCTCGAGCTGGGGTCCGTCACCGTAGTGTCCGGGTGTCAGGACGAAGGCGAGGGGCCGGCACCGCCCCTCCGCGACAAGGTGGATCTTGGTGGTGAATCCTCCGCGGGAACGTCCCAGACACTCGCCGATCTGACCACCTCCTCCAGCCGGACGGCCAGTTTCCGCAGTACCGGATCGACCTGGTTCGTCCCCCGCTCGGCCCCCCTTTGAGGAACGGCGGCCGGGGGCGCCTTCCTCGCACCAGCGGCGTGCTGGTGGGCTCGCACGGCTGTCGAGTCCACCGACACGTCCCAGTCGACCCTGCCCGCCGCGTCCTCGGCTGCCTGGATGCGGGACAGCAGCATCTGCCAGGTTCCATTAGCTGACCAGCGACGATGTCGTTTATAGACCGTCTCCCACGGCCCGAACCGCTCCGGCAGATCCCGCCACTGCACACCGGTCCGCACCCGGTAGAGAACCCCGTTGATCACCCGACGGTGGTCACTCCACCGACCACCACGCGCACCACCAGGAGGTAAGAACGACTCCAGCCGATCCCACTCCGCATTCGTCAGATCCCCACGGCCCATACAGCCAGCCTGGCCCCAACACCCCACCCGCGTCAGGGGATCCGAGAAACAGTGCCTAATCTAACTCCCCGTCGACTTCACCACATCCGAATCGGGTGCTCCGCGCGGTGCCCGTTAGACGGGTGCTCCGCGCGGTGCCCGTTAGAAACGCAGTGTCGACCTCTCACTGCTTGCGGTGCTGGTTCTCGCGGGCGTTGCGGACGGTCTCGCCAGTCCCGGTCCGTACGCCGGTCACCTGCTCGGTGAACTCGGCGAGTGCGATCCTCGGGCTCACGTCCTCCCACAAGCGAATGAGGTCTTCGCTCGCTCGGTCGTAGGCCACGTGCGCGGCCCGGGCTTCGAGCTCGCGTTCGTACACCCATCGTTCGGTGGCAGGCCGGCGGCGCGGCGTTCGCCGCCGGAGGCATCACCGTGACGGTCAACATCCGCCGCCGCTGACCCACCCCACCGTGAAAGGGCCCCCGGGAACTCACGGTTCGCGGGGCCCCTTCACGCCGCAGAGCGCCGCGCGCGCATCCCGGCGTGACTCACGCGGGGTGGGGGGTGCCGGGGTCGGTCGGCCCGGCACCGAGAGGGCGACACCCGCGCGGCGCCGGGCTGGGCGGTCAGGGTCAGCGGGATCATCGTGGCGGCAGACTCAGGCAGGCCGATGCGGCTGGGCTGGAGACCGTTCGGCGGATGCTCGCGAACCTGACCGACCGCCCCGCTCTGCGTTCGCGGAAGCCGTCGGAACTGGCCGCCGTGCCCCGCGGATGGGCCCGCAAATTGGGCATCACCCGTGAGAGGGACCTGATGGCCGGAACAGACCTGGGCAAGGAAGAGGAGGTTCATGATCGGCGCATGACCTCTTCTCTCAGCCGCCGCCGTCTACTCGGACACGCCGTCGCTGCCGCCGGCATGGGGGCGCTGCTCGCACCGGGTATCGCCAGCGGGACCGCCGCTGCCCTCTCCTCCCCCGCCCCAGCGCCCACGCCCGCCGAGCTTCCGGAGATCGGGCAGACCATCCGTCTCGGTCTGAACGGCTTCGGCGCCACCTTGCGCGTGAACGCCCCGCCGCCGCTGCCGACGCTGAACTTCGTCGGTTCCCGCACCGTGAAGGTCCTGGCCGGCGGAACAGACTTCGTTCGCTTGCGGACACTGAACTTCACGATGAGAGCATTCCATCCGATGTTCGGGAGCATCACCCTGCGAGATCCTGACATCGACATCGCTCCTACCAGCACCCTCGAGCTCGGCCCGCAGGGGCTCGTTGAGACGTGGTTCCAGTCGATGACCGTCTCGTTCGACAGGTGTCAGGCCCTGGAGGGTCCCTTCACCTTCGAGACCCTTGAGCCGGGGAAATGGGTGGCCCACCACACCGCCTTCCCGCCGCCTCCCCAAAGGACGAACCCCGACGGATCACCCACCGGGGGCACCCTGTACAAGGCGCAGCGGCCCGTCTCCTACGGCCGTCCGGCCACCTCCAACCCCTCAGCGCCCCACTGCCCCCTCAGCCACCCGCTGCCCGAGCCCGACGGCACCTACTTCCAGCTCCCAGAGTTCAACATCAACCAAGGTGTCCTGCTGGCCTAAGGGCCTGCCGGAGAATAACCTGCGGGTTTCTAGGTCTAACGTTGCAGGTCAGCGCGCTGACCGCCTACACGTTATTCTCCGGCGGGCCCTAAAAGCTGTCCCGTAACTGCTGCTTGCCACAGGCGCTGAGCCTTTCTCTATGACCGGCTTGCGTCACGTGCCTAGCTGGCCAGCTCTGGGAGGCGGAGTCCGGGAAGGCCGGGGAGGAGGTCGGCGGCAGAGGCCGGATCGACTGCCCGGAGCGTCTGGGCCCGGGCCGAAGAGAGCGGCGGTAGGTTACCAGCGCGCACCGTACGAGGGTGTTCACTCGGGCCCGGAGGGGCCAAAGGGGCAGAAGGTGCCAAGGGGGACCGAGGAGCTGATTGCTGCCGGGGCAGGGGGGAGGAGCGGCGAGGCAGGTCCTCCCCCCTGCTCGTGCGTCACACTGGCAGCAGCTGCCACTGCCTGCCCAGGTGGCCGCCCTCCGCCCAGCGCTGCGTGATCACCACGGGCGCGTTGGTTTCGACGCCCAGAAGCAAACCGCTGTTCCGGTTCGCGATCTCGTAGATCCTGGGGCCATCGGCCTCGGTGCCCACCGGGATCAGCCGCCACTGCTGATGGTGCGCCTCGTCGCCTTCGTAGGCGCGCTGTGCGACTACCGCTCCGGCCGCTCCCCGGGCTTCGTCGACCTCCAGAACCTTTCCGCTGCGCACGTTCTCCATCGTGTACACCACGTCGCCGCTGTCGCACTTCCCGGCTACGATCAGCCGCCACCGCTGCGACTGGCGGGGAGCGGCGAGCGACTGCTGGATCTTGGCTCCGTCCTTGAGCGACTCGCGCGTGACCCCGATCCGCAGGCGGCTGCGAACGCTCGCCCAGGAAACCACCGTGCCTGATTCGGGCAGTCCTGCCATGGCCGCCGCCGCGACCTTCCGGACGCGGTTGTTGACGTAGTCGGCGATGTAGAGGGCGCCAACGCAGTCGACCGCGAGCCCGAATGGGTAGTTCAGCTGGGCGGAGGCGGCGGGGCCGCCGTCCCCGCTGAAGCCGTCGGTGCCCGTGCCCGCGACCGTGCTGATCGTGCCGTCCCCGGTGACCCTGCGGACCCTGTGGTTCTCGGCATCGGTGATGTAGAGGTCGCCGGCGCCGTTCACCGCAACGCCGTACGGGGTGTTCAGCTGAGCCGCGGTGGCAGGCCCGCCGTCGCCGGAGAATCCCGGGGTTCCGGTCCCGGCGACTGTGCGGATCTGCCCGTCCGGTGTGATCTGCCTGACCCGGTGGTTGTCGGTATCGGCGATGTAGAGGTTGCCGGTGCTGTCCACTGCGATCCCGTACGGACAGTTCAACTCGGCGGCAATGGCGAGGCCGTCGTCACCGCTGAACCCGGCAGTGCCCGTGCCGGCGACTGTGTCGATCTGTCCGTCGGCCGTGACCTTGCGGATCCGGTGGTTTTCGGAATCGGCGATGTAGAGGTTCCCGGCACGGTCGACCGCCACCTCACGCGGGCCGTCCAGCTGGGCTGAGAGGGCAGGGCCGTGATCGCCCCCGAACCCAGCTGTGCCGGTCCCTGCCGCTGTGCGGATCCTGCCGTCGGTGGTGACCTTCCGGACTTGGTGATTGTTGTGGTCGGAGACGTAGAGGGTGCCCTTGCTGTCCATCGCGAGGCCGTAGGGATGGTCAAGCCGGGCCTCGACAGCGGGCCCGTCGTCTCCTGTGGCCCCGGCATCTCCGGTACCGGCGACCGTAGTGATCTCGGGGGCGAGGTCTTCACCCTCTGTTGCTGCTGTCTGGGCCTTGCTCATCATCATCTCCTCACCGTGTGCCGGCCAGGACGGAGGCCTTGCCGATCGTGTCCGAAGACCGCAGGAGCGGCAGGGGGCAAGCGCGGCCGCGCGTGAATGTCGTGGCGATCACTCGTCGACCGTGTACTGCAGGGTCATCTGGGTGCCGTTGCGCGTGATGCCCACGGGCACCGCGGTTCCGGCTCGCTTGCCGGCGAGGACGGCGCTGAGGGATGCCGCCGACGTGACCGGCTGACCGTCGACGGAGGTGATGATGTCTTTGTCTCTGAACCCTGCAGCGGCGGCATTCAGATCGGGGTCGACGAAACGAACCCGGGCGCCTCCTCCCCCGGGGACGCTGCTGACGTACCCGCCGAAGGCCCCGGGGGTGCCCTGGGTGATGTTGACGGTCCAGTCCACCGTCTCACCTTCGAAGGTGAGAGTGCCGGTGTACCGGCCACCTGCCATGGGTGCGTCATCTGCGGCGACAACGTCGACCTTGAAGGGCCGGCTCCAGATCCAGTTGTTGCTCTGCAGCGAGAAGCTGGCGGATGAGCCGTCGGGGGCAATGGACACAGGGCAGCTCATGCCGCTGCACCAGGGGTCCACCCGGACGATGCGCGTGTACTGCGGAGCTTGGATCTTCACATGCCCCGGACTTGAGCGGACCCGCCCGTCCGGCGGGAACTCGACCGTCCTGGCCGGCCCCGGGGCATCGAGATCAGGGACAGACGATGGAGGCGTCGGCGCACGGAGCGCCGTGACCGTACCAGGAGCGGGCGCAGCAGTGGCTCCGGGCGCCAGCCCTCCGAGCAACAAGCTCGCTCCCAGCGCGAGTACCGTGCATGCCTGCGTGGACCTACGCATGAATTCTCCCAACTTCTACTACGCAGAGTGTTTGATCGATTACACATTAGATTGGCGTGTTCATAGACGAACGTCCTCGGGTACGCCAGGGTCGCGCAGTGTGACAGCGAGACCCCGAGCACGATGGGTACGCGCGGGGACCGGGCAGTGCAGTGGCTCTGGCGCCCAGCGGGGGGCGACCGGCCGGGAGCGCCGTGTCGCGTCCGCAGGGGCGGGGATGTGGTCCTCGCGCCCGTGTACGGGCAGCGAGACGCTCTGGCTGACGGAGCCGGTGCCGTAGCACTGGACCGGCCGGGGTGCCGGGTTCCGCACGGGACCGCATCCAGGGGCCGTATACAGGACGGCAGCCCGGTGACCCATTGTCGAGATGCCGCTGCTGCTGTTTCAACCCAGGGCTTATCGGGTTCGGAAGCGGCGGTAGAGGTTGCGGGCCACGTAGACGCCCGGTCCTCCGAAACCGATGATGTCGACGCGTCCGTCGCCGGTGATGTCGGCGAGAAAGCGAGGGTGGTGGCCGACCCGCCAGGCGCCGGCGTCGTCGTTGTACCCGAAACCGCGGCAGACGAGTTGGGCCTGTTCGAACGTACCGTCGCCGAGGTTGTGCGCCACCCAGACTCCTTCGTCGCCGAAGCCGACGATGTCGGGATGGCCGTCACCGGTGACGTCGGCGAGGAAGCGCAGGTGCTTCTCGGCCGTCCATCCCTGGGCGGTGCCGAAGTCGTTCAGGACGAGCTTCGGGGACGCGAAGGTGCCGTCGTCGAGTCCGCGTGCGACGACGACGACCGTGGGGGCCGAAGCCGACGATGTCCGTCGCTCCGTCGCCGGTGGTCTTCAACAGGAACCGGGGGTGCTCCTCCGCCGAGGCCCATCCCTGGTCGGTCCCGAAGTCGTCAAGGACGTACAGGGGCTCGGCAAAGCCGCCGTCCTCGTCCTGGAGGGAGATCCATACGCCGTCGTCGTGGCAGCCGACGATGTCGAGCCTGCCATTGCCGGTGGTGTCGGCCAGGAAGCGGGGATGCTTGTCCGTCATCCACCCGCCGGCCTGATCGCCGTGGCCGAACGCCTTGAGGGCCGGCTCGCCGCCCGCGGGCGCAAGCGTTCCGTCCTCCTCCTGGAGGGACACCCGCACACCATCGGCTGCCAGCACCACGATGCCTGGCTTGCCTTCGCCCGTGATGTCGGCCAGGGTCCAGAGGTCCGCGGGACTCGGGGAGGGCGCGGGCGGGTGAGGACGCGCTCCTCGTCCTCGAACGTGCCGTCACCTCGCGCGGCCGCCGTCACGGCCCCCTTGGCCGGCTTGAGCGCGACGATCTCCGCGGCGCCTTGCCGGCGGTTTCGGCGAGGAATCGCGCGCCAAGTCCGGCCCACAAGCCCGGCTGTGCGCCGGGGCGTGGCGCGGCTCCTTGGATCTTCCAGCCGCCGGCGTCCTGGTCGGTTCCGAACCGGTCGAGTACCAGCAGCAGATCGCTGAACGAGGGTGTCGCGTCGGGTGCGGGCCGCAGCGCCCCCGAGGGAGCCAGCCGCCAGGACTGCCGGCCGTTCCAGTG
Organism: Streptomyces altiplanensis; assembly: GCA_003719395.1. Lineage (GTDB taxonomy): Bacteria > Actinomycetota > Actinomycetes > Streptomycetales > Streptomycetaceae > Streptomyces > Streptomyces altiplanensis. The sequence continues at coordinate 4,066 of RHMC01000111.1, read as the reverse complement.
CCCCAGCCGTGCCCAGCGCAGTACAGGGTCGCTGACGCGCTCGGGCGCTCGGCTGGCACGAGACGCCACCGCTGGCTCTCCGCGTCCTCGTCGTACGCGCGCACGACGACCGGGGTGCCCTGTTCAGCGGACACGCCGGGATCGGCATCGAGGTCGAGGACGGTGTCGTCGGCCGCGCTCTCGATGAAGTAGAGGGCGACTTCGCCCTCGACGGGGACGAGGCGCCACTGCTGGGTCTTCCTGCCGTCGGCCGCGTTTGCCTGCCGGACGCCGCCGCCTGCGGCGGCGGGCTGCTCGAGTACCTCGCCGCCGGCCGCGTTGCGGATCACGTAGACCTGCTCGTCCTGCCCGGACTGCACGGGGACGATCTGCCACTGCTCCGGGGCCGGACCGCCCTCAGGGAGCTCACGGACGACGAGCGCCCCGTCCTGCCCCGGTGCGGCCCTGCCGTCGAGGGTCTCCCCCGTGGCGGCGTTGACGATCTCCAGTTTCAGTTCTTCGGTGGGCACGGGCATCGTGGTGCCTCTTCCAGGCGGTGCGGACGGTGGCTCAGGACGGGTGTCGTACGGCGGTGGCGGCGGATCACGTGAAGACGTGGTGGTACGGGACGTTCCACTCGCTGGGCAGGCGCGGGTAGAACGTGTTGATGACCGTCCCGGTGAAGTCCCCGCCCCAGTTGTGGGTGAGCCGGACCTCGCTGTTGGCGGTCACCGCGTGGTCCTTGAAGCCGAGGATGGTGTCGGGGTGGGTGATGGGCACGAAGGTGATGCCGCCCCACGGCGTGACCGTGACGACCCAGAGCTGGGTGTCCTCGGGTGCGCCGTTCTTCCCCCGCCACTTCTCGCCCACCTTGTCGGGCAGGCCGACCTGGACGGTGTCGGTCGTACTCTGGGGCGCGTCCTGGTGGACGGTGATGCGCCTGCGCTGCGGCTTCGGTGTGCCGTCGTCGCCGCGTCCGGCGTCGGTTCCGCCCGCGCCTGCGGGCTGGGGTGTCGCCTGGCCGGCGGCGCTCTCGATGAAGTACAGGGGCCGCTGCCCGAAGAAGCCGGCGGGGGTGATGTGCCAGAGGTGGCCCTTGGCCTCCTTGACGGTGTCGTCGAGGGCGGTGGCCAGTTGGACGCCCTTGTCGTGGCTCTCCTCGCCCAGCTCCGCGGGCCGCAGGTAGCCGCCGTTGAAGGCGTGGACGAGCATGACCGGCCGGTTCTCGACCAGCGCCGCAACGATCGCGTTGTCGTAGCTGTTCACCGCCACCGGACCGCCGACCACCAAATTGGACATTGCCGTGCGCTCTTGGGTGTACATCGCAGAAACCTCACCTGTTCTGAATGCGAAACACAAAAACTTCGGATGCTTAACGCGGCATTCAATGGAGCCGTATTGAAGCGGACCTGGCCTTCGAACCGAAGCGGAATGGAGCTGAATGAACGACCGAAAGCGAAACTCCCCCTGCGGTAGCGCCTGGGGCCACAGTACCCATGGGCAAGGTTGACAAAAACCATCGATCGAGTGAATGCCGGTGAAGAAAGGTCACTTCATCGGCGTTTCGGAAGTGATTTCCGGAAATCGATCACTCGATTGAGTGTGGCATGTGACTACACCTTCCTGGGCGCGAGGAGACGCGGTAATTTCGTCCGGCGGAACATGCGCAGTTTTCTCCGCAAATTTCACCGAGCACGGTTCGGCTGAATTAGTTGAGGACGGATAGATGCCTTCCACCGCATACAGCCTGGCAGAGGCCAGGCGTCAGCCGCTGACGAAGAAAAACCTGCGGGAACTCAACATCGAGCAGATCTCGCAGGCCATCCTGAACCACCCCAACCTGGTCTACGCCGACCCCTCCGGTGTGAAGCACAAGCCCGTCGGGTTCTCCGTGAACAAGTCGAGCTTCGGCACCTTCTCAGGGACCGCATTCGAGCAAGGCTGGCTCGCCTACATGAACCTCGGGGAGCCACTGATCGAGGTGCGGGGCGACATCGCCCAGCCCCCGCCCGACACGTTCTCCTCCCGCACCTACGTCAACCGCAGCGGCACCGAGATGACCTTCACCGACTCGGTCGACTTCACCGTCTCCAACGGGGTCACCTGGTCGCTCCACGGGGACGCCAAACTCACCTTCGGCGGCAGCATCGGCGCCTCGCTCCAGCTGCAGCTGCAGAACCAGCTCCGCCTGGACCTGCAGTCACAGCTCGCGGCGTCATGCCAGAACGGGGCGGCGAACAAGAACGCGAACACGGTGACCAACAAGAACAGCAAGGACAGCATCGGCGTCGACAACGCCAACACCACCGAGACGTCCGCGAGCAGCTCCGCGACGAACTCCTCCTCGAACACGATGACCAACTCGGTGGGGTTCACAACCACGGGCAGCGCCACCGGCAACGCGTCACTCAACGCCCAGTTGGCCCTGGGCATCGCTGCCACGGTCGGCGGCTCCCTGAACACCAGCTGGGCCTCCAAGTCGCAGATCTCCGGCAAGGTGCCGGCGTACTCCCGCGTACAGACCATCGTCACCCAGCGGCGCACCCGCAACCAGTACACATACGAGATCCCGGTGACCTTCTCCGGGCTGATCGCGGTGCAGTACGCCGTGCCGGTGGCGGTCCTGTCCCCCCCGCAGCCCGGCACCTACCCCGGCCGCAGCCACATGGTCGCCCGCGACATCAACGACATCGACCTGACACCCGGCGGCTTCCGCATGAAGGGACTGGCCGAGGTCGTCTCCGCCCTGGACGTCCACCACACCATGCTCGACGTCGAGAACCTGACCGTCAGCCAGCAGACCCTTTACAAGCAGCCCTGACCACGCGGCACCGCCGCCACGACGACGACCAGAGGTGACGACCATGGTGTTCGACAACATCTTCAACGCCGCCGGCAAGGGCGCGGGGCTCTTCTCCGTGACCACCGACAGCACGAAGCCGCAGCCGGGTGAGGACGTCGACTTCGAGGACTCCGACGACGGCACGTACGACGACACCAGCACCAGCCTGTTCAACAACGCGATCCACGGCGCCTCCTCCCGCGCGAAGATCGTGCAGGAGACATCGCCCGAGGCGCGGGCCGTCCTGGGCTTCCTCGGCTCCTTCATCCAGACCACCCAGGCATCCGCCGGCGCGCAGGCCCAGTACGCCCAGGACCCCGGATCGGTCACCAAAGCCGCGGCCGACGGCATGAAGGACGCGAGCGCGACCGTGAAGGAATACGGCGATCTCCAGAAGGACGAGGACCTGGAGAACAGGCCCAAGAAGAACGACTTCAGTAAGCCCCCAAAAACCCCGGACGCGCCCAAAGCCCCGGAGGCACCCAAGGCGCCCAAGGCAACCGCGGAGAAGCCGTCCCGCTCCGAGTAGGCCGGACGTGCGAGACGGGGCAGGCCCGAATTCCTCCCCAAGGACAGCAAGCTGGGCATCGGTGACGGTCGAGCCAGCGGAACCGATCCGTTCGGCCACCACACCCCCGGCCGCCAGTGCGGCAGACGCGGCACAGCCTGAGCGAGCGCGAGAGGCACAGCCGGATGAGCACAGGTACCGGGCCCGTCCTCCCGTCGCTCCTCAGGCGTCCGGCGCGCTGTCGGACGAGCGGCGCGGACGACATCGACACGTCCTGGTGCCCGGCCCAGTCGGTGGAGTGGCAGCGCTCCTTCCATCCCGTCCCGTCCGGTCAGGTCGTACTTCTGTGCGTTCCGGGTTCCCAGGGGTGTCTGACAGAAGTAGTCGGCGCGCCTTCCACCCCTTGACCAACGCTCTGACGTGCAGATTTTCACGCATACGGGACACCCTGGGGGCAACTTGTAGGGCAAGTTGTAAGGCAACCTGTAGGGCAAATGCTTCTGCCCTGTGACTGCCACCGCTCTGGGCAAACCTCCCGCAAGGACGGCTTGCCTACTCCGTCGGCAGGAGGCTTGCCCGGATCACCTGCGGACCAGCGACCGGGAAGGTATCTGCTCCTGGTGCTGAGGCTCGGTCGACCAGGACCCCCACTTCGGCGGCCGGCGCATCCTCGGACCGGGCCCTAGTACTGCAACTGCGTTTGGCGTGATGGTGGTTCAGTTCAGGGGCTGTGGCCT
>RHMC01000110.1 GCA_003719395.1 Streptomyces altiplanensis | reverse complement strand
CCCCGGCGCCGGAAGCGCGCCCGGGCCACGTACCATGGCGGCATGTCCTTCCTCCCGCGCACCGGCCCGCCCCGGCGCCGGAAGCGCGCCCGGGCCACGTACCATGGCGGCATGTCCTTCCTCCGCCGCCGCCCCTCCGCCACGCCCGCGGGCCCGGAATTCGATGTCCTGGCCATGGACCCGGGCGACTGGCCGGGCAACCTCGGAGCGGGCCTGCTGCCCGCCCCCGACGGCAGCTGCCAGGGTGTCTTCCTGCGCTACGACCTGTTCGGCGGCCGCGGCCCGCGATGATCATCGGCAACCTGCCGGAAGGCTCCCCGGCCCGGGAGCTCGCCGAAGGGCAGGTGCCCTTCGAGGTGGCGCAGCTGCTCGCGGCGCTCGAGAACGACGAGCCCGTCGAGGTGGTCGACAGCGAGGACATGCCGGTGATGCAGGGCGACAACCTGCTGATCGTGCGCCGCATCAAGCTCTCCGAAAGCCGCATCTCCTGCGTACAGTTCGACCGCAGCGACAATGTGCTCGTCACCATCGCCAGCTGGGACCGGCCGATCACCGACGACCTGTACGCGCTGCTGAAGCCCCTGCCCGCGGAGCTGTTCCAGCAGGGTTGAGTTCCGTGTGAGGCGAGGAGCGGTGGTGGGAGACGTGGCGGTCGGCGTACCGGAAGCACGGCATCCGAAGGTGAAGAAACAGCGTCCCTTCTGGGTGGAACTCCCGCTCCTCGCGGTGATCGCGCTGCTGCTGGCCCTGTTCATCAAGACGTTCCTGGTACAGGCGTTCTCCATCCCCTCGGAGTCCATGCGGAACACGCTCCAGAAGGGTGACCGGGTACTCGTCGACAAGCTGACCCCGTGGTTCGGCTCCGAGCCCGAGCGCGGCGAGGTCGTCGTCTTCCACGACCCGGGCGACTGGCTGAAGAACGAGCCGGCGCCGCAGCCCAGTGCGGTGCAAAAGGCGCTCGGCTTTGTCGGACTGATGCCGTCCGCCGAGGAGAAAGACCTGATCAAACGGGTCGTCGGGGTCGGCGGCGACACGGTGGAGTGCGAGGGCGCGGGCCCGCTGAAGGTCAACGGCAAGGCGCTCGACGAGCCGTACGTCTTCCCCGGGAACACGGCCTGCAGCACGGACCCGGACGGGCAGTTCAAGGTCACCGTACCCAGCGGTCACCTCTGGGTGATGGGCGACCACCGGCAGCGTCCGGGGACTCCCGCTACCACCGGCGCGAGCCCGGCGCCGGCATGGTGCCCGTGGACGACGTGGTGGGGCGCGCGGTGGTGGTCGCCTGGCCGGTCGGCCGGCTGGACGACCTGCCGGTACCCGCCACCTTCGACCGGGCGGCCACCGACGCACGGCGCTGACCGCCTACCTCTCCCGCCCCCGGCGAACAGACCGTACGCAGCGGCCCGTTCGCCGGCGCCGGGCGGTGTGCGGGCGGTGTTACGCGTGTGCCGCGGCCGGCCGGCCCAGCAGGGCGGTGACCCGGGCGGCCGAAGTGCCCGGCCCGGTGGGACCGCTCAGGTGCCACGGCGCGCCGCCGGCCCCGCTCCGCAGGTCCTCGTCGCGGTAGCGGACGCACCCGCGGTGCCAGTTCAGGATCCCGGCCAGCCAGTCCTGGAGCTCGCGCACATAGCCGTCGAGGATCTCGCGGGCCTCGGCATCCAGCGCGAAGTCGTCGTAAAGAAGCGGCAGTTCCAGCTCGATGACATGCTGGAACTGTCGCATCCGACCCTTCATCAGCTCGTGCACCATGTCGACCCCCGTCGGGTAGTCGACCCCGAAGAAGTTCTGCACGACCAGGACGGCGTTGTGCACCTCGCCCTCGTACTCGATCTCCTTCTGGTACGAGAAGAGGTCATTGAGCAGCGTGGCGTAATCGACCGCGGAGTTCTCCAGCGAGCGGATCGTCCCGCTGCGGTAGAGGGCGTCGGGCACCCGGTCCCCGTGGGAGAGCCGGCACAGCCGCATCGTCATGTCCGCGCCGAAGGTGAACCGCCGCATCTCGATGTAGTCCACCGGGTCGGGAACGCGGTGGAGCGCCTGATTGGCCAGCTCCCACTCCCAGCTCATGATCATGTCCTCGACCGCCTTGCGGAACGTACGCCGCGAAGCGTCGTTCATCGGCCCGGCCGTCCGCTCCCACAGGTCGGCGAGCCCTCGCTCCATCGCGTCGGACGGTTCCGGGGCGGACTCCCCGTCCAGTGGCATGAACAGCCGCAGCCGCTCGTTGGCCGCGTGCGCCCCCGCCAGGTCGCGGGTGCGACCGTAGATCACCGGGTACAGGTCGTCCCCGTACGTCCCCCAGGTCAGCCAGTTCGACGACAGGTCGAGCTCCTGCGGTGTCGCGTCCGGCTGGAGGCCCGCCGAGCACAGTGGCAGGTCGATGTTGCGCGCCCGCCGCTCGTCCCAGACCTGCGACGCGGGCCGTCCCGGCTGCGGCTCCAGCATCCCCATCCGCCGCGCCCACGCGATGTTCCGCTCCCGCGCCCCCGCCAGGTGCGGACTGAGGGTGAGCGGGTACGGGAAGTCCAGATCGGGGATCAGGGACGGGCCCACGTGCTGGTACGGCACGTGCGTATGCCTGCGCAGGCGCGCCGCCTCGGCCCGCGCAGTGAAGTGGATCGTCGCGGCCGCCGTGCCCCAGCCACTCGCGGCGGGACCGGTCGCCGCCCTGTTCCCGCCTCCGCCCCCGTTCATGTAGCGGCTGGAGCGCATGTGCCACTCGTGTCCGCCCGACTGCCAGTCCTGGAGGCCCTTCGTGTACGCCAGTACGGCAGCCGTCTCGGCCGGGGTCAGGCCCTTCTCCGCGCACAGCGGCCCGACTTCGGTGAGCGCGGTGTTCTCGAACTGCTGGAGCCGCGACGTCAGCAGATCGTTCACGGCCTCGGCGGCCTCCTGCGTCGTACAGCCCAGGAAGTGCTCCATGACCAGCACGCCGTTGCTGTTCTCGTGCTCCTCCTCGACCTCGCGCTGGTACGAGAAGAGGTCGTTGCGCAGGTGGACGGCGTCCGAGAACGCGTCGCGCAGCACACCGAGCGCGCGCGAGCGGGCCACCGGCGCCGGGACCTCGGCGTCCGACGCGAACTCCACGATCCCCGCCGACCAGGGCGCGCCGCCGACCTTCCGCCGCATCTCGATGTACTCGACGGGGTTGGCGATCCGGCCCTCGTCCATGTTGGAGAGTTCCCACAGGGACTCGTTCAGCAGGTTCCGGGTCGCCTCGGCGAACCGCTCCCGCCACGCGCCCGACATGCTCGGCACGGTCCGCGCCCAGAGATCCGCGAGCCCCGCCTCGACCGGGTTCTCCGGCTCCGGCATACCGTCCGCCAGGTCCATCGGCATGAAGGCCGGCAGCCGGTCCAGGTACCGCTTCCCGCCCTCCCGGTCCAGGGACCGCTTGAAGGTCTCCAGGAAGTGGTCGTCGAAGAAGAAGACCCACACGTACCAGTCGGTGACCAGCGCCAGCACTTCGGAGGAGCAGTCGGGGTGGGTGTACGCGCAGAGCAGCGCGTAGTCATGCGCTTCGAGGTCGCGCTCCTCCCAGATGCCCGAGCCCTCCAGCATCTCCATCCGGCGCGCCCACTCCCGCGTGTGGCGACGGGCCTCGTCGACATGGGGATTGAGCCGCGCCGGGTACGGAACGTAGAAGTCCGGCAGGGTGAAGGGCTGCTGTGCCATGTACGTCCGGCCTTTCAGGGACGTCCGCGCACCCACCGTGGCGCGGACCGGTCAATTCCGGCCCAGCCCTACCCGTCGCCCGTACGGCCCACGCCTCACCCCGATTAGTCATACGAAAGGGCGCCGTCGCCGGTCGTGGCCGATGGCGCCCCGTCGTCGTCCGCGGCCCGCTACGGCCGGAGTACGCGCACGTCAGAGGCTTTTACGTAGGCGACTCGGTGCCCGAACTGGATCTCGTAGTACACCTCTTCGCCCCGCACCACCCGGTGCCCCGCGGTTTCGAACGTCGGCGCGAAGAGGTACTCGCCCGGTGCACGGTCACCCACCACGTACCTCTGCCCGGCGAGCAGCTTGTACGGCAGCGGCGAGAGGGCCTGCACCGGGACCGGCGTCCCCGCGTACGCCGCGGCCTCCGGGTAGGCCCGTCCGTACACCGGCACGTCCGTGGCACCGTCCTTCGGCGTCAGCAGCAGCCCCCGGGAGTTCACCGCGGTCGGCTGCCCGCCCGGATTGTGGAACCAGGCCTTCTGGCCGAGGTACCAGATCGCGGTCCAGTCGCCCCTGCGCTCGGCGACGGCGTACTGGCTGCCCCGTCGAGGCACGCGCGCCGGTGTCATTGACGCCGTTCGTCGAGTCCTGGCCGCCGGGGCGCAGGCCGATGTCCTTCACCAGCGGCGCGTCCTCGGCGGGTGCGGTGTGCAGCCGGACGGCGCCCGAGCCGTGCGGGGCGCACGGCTGGCCGGCCTTCACGCAGCCCGTGTAGAGGGGCTGGTGCTTCGCGTACCGGGGCCGGACGGTGACCACGGCGCTGTCCGGGCCCGCCGACGGGGTGAAGGGCCTGCCGAGCAGCTTGAAGTAGTGCGCCCAGTCCCAGTACGGGCCCGGGTCGGTGTGCATCCCGCGGATGGTGGCGGTGGTCGTTCCCGGGACGTTGTCGTGGCCCAGGACGTGCTGCCGGTCGAGCGGGATGCCGTACCGCTTCGCCAGGTACTTCACCAGCCGCGCCGACGTGCGGTACATCGCCTCCGTGTACCAGGCGTCCGGCGAGGTCAGGAAGCCCTCGTGCTCCAGACCCACGGACTTGGAGTTGACGTACCAGTTGCCCGCGTGCCAGGCCACGTCCTTGAGCGGCACGTGCTGGGCGATGTGCCCGTCCGACGAGCGCAGCGAGTAATGCCAGGACACGTACTCCGGGTTCTGGACCAGCTTGAGCGTCGTGTCCCAGGTGGCTTCGGTGTCGTGGACGACGATGTAGTCGATGCCCTGGCTCGCGGGGCGGTCGCCCTTGTCGTGGTTGCCGTAGTCGCCGTCCCCGAACTCCTCGTACGGGGCCGGAATCCACTCGCACGCCACCGTCTTCGGACACTCGGTGAGTCCCGTGTCGGCGGTCCGCAGCCCGAGGTCCGCGGCCTGCGTACGGTCGGGCGCGAGCCCGGGAGCGCCGGGCAGTGAGACCCGCTGGCCGCTGTCGGTCGTACGCCGCTCACCCGTCCGGATCACGTCGTACACGTCATTGGCGTACGTCGTCGCGGTCGCCGTGTCGTCGGCTCCGGAGAAGCGGGCGACCGCGCCGTACCAGTCGGCCGGGTCGGCGCTGAGTGGCTGCCCGAGCTGCTGCTGCGCGCGGCCAGGAGCGCCGCCCCGCCCCGGATGTTCGCCGAGGGGCTCCGGCGCAGCTCCGCGGCCGGCAGCCCGGTCAGTGCGGCGGCCCGTTCCAGCGTCTTCAGCCGGGCCGGGAGTTCGGACACCTCCGGCACTCCGGCCTCACCACCGGTCCGCGCGGGGCGGGCGTCGTCACCGCGCGGGTCCTCCCCGGAGTCCGTGTGGTGCGGCGCCTCTTCGAGCGCGGCCCCGGCGTCGGTGAGGTGCACGGAGGTAGCCGCCGGTCACGCTCGGTGCGCCGCCGTGCGTGTCCCAGCGGGACTGCAGATACGCCACCCCGAGCAGTACGCTCTGCGGTACCCGGTACTGCGCGGCGGCCGCCGCGAAGTCGCCGATGCAGCGCACCGGAAGCGGGCCGCGCGGGCTGCTCCGCGGTGGCGGAGGGCCCGGCCGACAGCAGCGGCAGAACCAGCGCGGCGGACACCACGAGGCCCCCCGCCTGCCAGACACGTCTGCGCGCCCTCGTGGATTGTGGCGTGACGGATCCTTGCAATGCGGCCTCCAGGGACGGGTGGTACACGAAGGGCCTGCGGGCGGGACGCGATGACAAGGGGTACCGGCTCCCGGACGATCCGTCAATGAGGCTCGGCCGCAGGGACTTCGCACGTCAGCACGGGCGCGGCGGAGGGTTTCGCCGCGACGGCACGCGGGCCTGCGACGCGTCAGTGGTGTGAACCAATGGCCGTGTCCGAGAGGTGGGCTGCGTCGGATCAGCCCGGGTCGCGGTCGGCGCGCAGCGACTTCAGGGCGAGCAGCAGTACGCCGATGTCATCGAGGTACACCGGGTCGGGCATCAGGTCCGCCGGCAGGACGAGGTAGGCGACAGCGGCCCAGAAGGCCCAGGGACGCCCCTCGGGCAGTCCCGCCCGCCGCAGACTCCGGCGGGCGCGGACCAGCCGTACGAGCACGGCGACCGCCACGGCGAGTGTCGCCACCGCCAAGACCACGGCGAAGACGAGCAGCATCCAGGCTTCTGCACTCATGGAACCTCCCGGACGGCTCGCGATCGCACGCTCTCTTCCCTTCGTCTGCCCGTTCACAGGCAGGTTCAGGCACCGGCGGCACCTCGTGCGTCCGTCCGGGCGGGGCGGGCCCCTTCCTTCTCCGACCGGCCCCTTCCCGGAGGCCCTCAGCCGCCGGACAGCACCCGCTCGCGCCGCCGCGCGGCGCCGGCGGCGTACCGTCGCCGAACGGGCGGCCGCCCAGCTCCTCACGGTGATGCGGTGTCACCCAGCCGGAGAGATCGGGCCCCAGCGGCACGATCGCGGTCGGATTGATGCCGGTGTGCACCTGGTAGTAGTGGCGCTTGATGTGGTCGAAGTCGACGGTGTCCCCGAAGCCGGGCGTCTGGTAGAGGTCACGCGCGTACGCCCACAGCACGGGGTTCTCGGTCAGCTTCCACCGGTTGCACTTGAAGTGGCCGTGGTAGACCGCGTCGAAGCGCACCAGCGTGGTGAAGAGCCGGATGTCCGCCTCCGTGATGGTGTCCCCGACCAGGTAGCGGTGGTCCGCGAGCCGCTGCGCCACCAGGTCCAGCCGCCGGAACACATCCCGGCAGGCGTCCTCGTACTCACTCTGCCGTGTCGCGAAGCCCGCCCGGTAGACCCCGTTGTTGACGTCGCGGTAGACGCCTTCCATCACCTCGTCGATCTCCGCGCGCAACGGCTCCGGATACAGATCGGGTGCGCCGGGCCGGTGCAGCGCCGTCCACTCGGTGGCGAAGTCCAGCGTGATCCGCTGGTAGTCGTTGGTGACCAGCCTGCCGCTGGGTACGTCCACGATCGCCGGGACGCTGACTCCGTCGGGGTAGTCCGGCTCCCGCGCCTCGTAGGCCTCGCTGAGGTACCGGATGCCGAGTACGGGGTCGCGGCCCCCGGGGTCGAGGGTGAACCGCCAGCTGCGGTCGTCCTGGACCGGATCCGCGACGGCGAGGGAAACGGCACCCTCCAGGCCGAGCAGCCGTCGTGAGACCAGCGCGCGGCTCGCCCACGGGCAGGCGCGGCTCACCACGAGCCGGTAGCGGCCGGCCTCGACGGGCCAGCCGTCCTTGCCGTCGGCCGTGATGCGGTCCGCGAAGTGGCTCCTCGCCCGCTTGAAGGGCTTCTTTCCGTACGCGGCGTTGCCGTCCGTGTCGTCATGGGCGCGGCTCATCGTGACTTCCCTTCCCGGTGGGGGCGGTGCCGGATGGTGTTCTGTTCGTACCGACGGAGAGCCTTCCCCGTCATCACCCCAGGCCGCATCGTCCGGCGTGCAGGCGGGTGACACCGCGTGTGCCACCGGCCTTCCGGTTTCGAACGCTTTTGAACGTTCTCGAATGCGGCCGAATGGGTCCGGACGCCCCGGGAAGCCCTAGGACGCCGCCCGCGCCAGTGCCCGGTCCACCTCCGCGGGGGACAGCGCGTGCTCGATCGCGAGGATTCCGGCGCCGGTCGCCGCCGCGTTCTCACCCGTACGGCTCGGCTCGATCCGCAGCACATGCGTCGCCAGCGGGTGCGACCGCCGGTACACCGCCTCCCGTACGCCCGCGCAGCAGCTGGTCGTGCACGCGGCCAGCGCCCCGCCGAGCACCACCGTGTCCGGGTTGAAGAAGTTGACCAGGCCCGCCAGCACCTCGCCGACCGCGCGGCCCGCCTCGCGCACCATCCGTACGGCGTCCCGGTTGCCGGACTTCACCAGGGCGTACGACGTCACTGCCGGAGGCCGCGTCAAGACCGAGCCCCGCCAGCCGGGCCGCGATCGCCGAACCGCCCGCGACCGCCTCCAGGCAGCCGGAGTTCCCGCACCGGCACGGATCACCCTCGTCGCCGACCCGGATGTGCCCGATGTCGCCCGCACAGCCCTGCGCGCCGCGGTGCAGCCGCCCGTCCCGCGACGATGCCGCAGCCGATCCCCGTACCCACCTTGATGTACAGCAGGTAGCGGCAGCCCGGGAACGCGGTCCGCTGCTCGCCGAGCGCCATCACGTTCACGTCGTTGTCGACGAGCGCCCGCACCCCGAACCGGGCCGCGAAGAACTCCGGGATCGGGTACTGGTGCCACCCCGGCATGATCGGGGGATCGACGGGCCGCCCCGTCGAGAACTCCACCGGACCCGGCACGCCCACCCCGATGGAACGCAGCGTGCGCGGCTCCAGGTCCGCCTCCTCCAGCAGCGCGTGCAGCGTGCGCTCACATGGCGCAGTACGGAATCAGGTCCGTCGGCGATCGACAGCGGGTCCTCCCGCGCGGCGAGCGTCGCCCCGCCGATGTCCATCAGCGACACCCGGCAGTGCGAAGCCCCGAGGTCCACCCCGGCCACCGCGTGCTGACGGTGCGCAGCTGAAGCCTGCGGGGCGGCCGCCCGCCCGTCGAGGGACCGTCGGCCTCCTCGTCGACGAAGCCGTGCGCGACGAGCGCGTCCACCCGCTGGGAGACGGTGGAACGGGCCAGTCCGGTGAGGCGCGCGATGTCGGCCCGCGTCGTCACCGCCCCCGAGCTGATCAGCTTCAGCACCTGGCCGGGCGAGTGGGCGGTGGCGGAACTGCTGTGATCCGTCGACCAAGACATGGCAGCCACCCTAGGGACGACTTCCGCTGCTCACAAGGCAGTCGGTGTTCGGCTGTCGGCATAAGTACGGTCCAACTCGCCTTGATGCCAAGCTGTTTGAGCCCTTGACAGGTCAAAGCCGGGTCACGACATTGCTGTGCAAACGCTTTCTGAGGAGCCAGGCGATGCTGACGATGCAGGGCGTGTCCAAAAGCTTTCTCGGGGTGAGAGTGCTGCACGACGTCGGCCTCGACCTCGAACCCGGCGAAGTGCACGCCGTCGTCGGGGAGAACGGGGCCGGCAAATCCACCCTCATGAAGATCCTGGCGGGCGAGCACACCGCCGACACCGGCACCATCACGCTCGACGGCACGGCGCACACGTTCGTCCACCCCGCGCAGGCACAGGCCGCCGGAATCGGCATCATCCACCAGGAGTTCGCGCTCCTCGAGCACCGGACCGTCGCCGAGAACGTCTTCCTCGGCCGGGAGCCCACCCGGCGAGGCCTCGTCGACCGCCGGACCATGGAACGCCGCACCGCCGAACTCCTCGCCGAGATCGACGAGACCGGCATCACGCCCCGGACCCCCGTCCGCGACCTGTCCGTGGCCCGTCAGCAGACCGTCGAGATCGTCAAGGCCCTCGCCTCCGACGTCCGCGTCCTCGTCATGGACGAGCCCACCGCGCCGCTCGCCGACCACGAGGTGGAGCTCCTCTCCGCGCTCGTCCGCCGCCTCACCGCACGCGGGCTCGGGATCCTCTACATCTCGCACCGGCTCCGCGAAGTCTTCGGCCTCGCCCGGCGCATCACCGTCCTCAAGGACGCCGGCGCGTCACGACCCTGCGCACCGAGGACACCCGCGTCGACGAGGTCGTACGGGCCATGGTCGGCCGGGACCTCGGTTCCTACTACCCGCCGCGCGCCCGCCCGGAGGAGATCGGCGAAGCGAGGCTCACCCTCACCGGCGGCGGCAACGACCGGGTCCGGGGCATCGACCTCACCCTCCGCGCCGGCGAAGTGGTGGGCGTGGCGGGCCTCCAGGGATCCGGCCGTACGTCGCTGGCCCGCGCACAGTTCGGCGGCCGCGCCCTTCACCACCGGAACCATGACTGTGGGCGGCGCCCCGCTGCGGCCCGCGCGCCCCCGCCAGGCCGTCCGCGGCGGCATCGCCCTGGTCACCGAGGACCGCAAGGCGGAGGGACTGGCGCTGCGTCAGTCCGTACGCGACAACGCCCTCCTCGTCACCCGCGCGTCCCCGCCCGCGACAGGCCCCGGACGGCAGCCGGGGGACTCACCGCCCTCCTCGAACGCGTACGCCTGCACGCCCACGGGGAGGACCAGCAGGTCCAGTACCTCTCCGGCGGCAACCAGCAGAAAATCGTCATCGCCAAGTGGCTGGCGGCCCGCCCCCAGGTGCTCCTCTTCGACGAACCGACCCGGGGCGTCGACGTCGGGGCGAAGGCCGCGATCCACACCCTCGTGCGCGAGCTCGCCCGCGAAGGTCTCGCCGTACTGATCATCTCCTCCGAGCTCCCGGAGCTGATCGGCATGAGCGACCGCATCCTCGTCATGTCCGAGGGCCGTCTCGCGGGTGAACTCCCCGCCGGAGCAACGGAAGAAGCCATCATGGCGCCTGGCCACGCGCGCCTCCGGCGGCGACCGTCGTCACGACGGCGACATGACCATCCTCGGCCCCTGGCTCGACAGGATCGCGGCGAAGATGGGGGCGCTCCCGGACCACTGGACTTCCGCGATCCTCGTTCCGAACTCCCTGGCGAAACGAACCGCCCAGAACTACGGCTTCCCGGCCGGAAACATCGCCATCTGGGACGCGGACTCCCAGGAAGGTGTCGAGGAGGCGATCGGTACCGTGCGCGCCGCCGCCACCAGCTTCCTCCGCGGCCGCGAGCAGGGTGTGCGCGGCACGAAGAACCTGTTCGCGGTCGGCCAGGACATATCGGTCGACGACGTGCGGGCGAATCTCGAACCGGTCCCGGCCGACAAGTACCGGCTCCTGAAGGTCGACACGGAGGTCGAGATCCGGTCCTTCGTCGATTCGCATCCGGGCGTGACGTACGAACGCGGCTCCTGCTACTACCAGCTGGGCACCCGGGTCCAGGTCCAGCCCGACAAGGAAGTCATCGTGGTCGAGAAGGACACCGACCGCGCGTACACGGGCGACGCGGCACGCAGCCTTCTGTTCGGCACGGGCATCCAGGGGACCGTCTCCGTGAAGGCGGGGCGTAATCCCAAGCTGGAGGTATACGTGCAGAGCCGTTCGGTGAACAGGAAGCTCAAGCCGAAGACGCGTCTGCTCATCATGCTCTGAGATTCACGAGAAGGGCGTGGAGCAGGTGGTCCAGGACCGGTGGTGAAGGGCCGGCGGTCGTCACGCCGGTGGCGCCGAGCGGCCCGCGACCGGGCCCGCACAGCGGATGCCGACGGTTCGAAACCGTCCGCCCCCGCGAGCGGGAAGACCCCCGGCCGGTCGAGGCTGGGGGTCTTCGGTACTCAGAGGTCCGTCATGCTCCGGAAACCGAGGCCAGGTAGGCGTTCGTCTTCTCCGGGTCGTAGAAGAAGTTCTCGAAGTCCGCCGGGTCGTTGAAGCCGTTCGCGAAGCGGTTGGCCACCGGCTGGAGGCCGCTCGCCGCGCCGATCAGGTTCAGGACGTGCTCCGGCGGGACGCCGAGCATCGCGTTCGTCCACTTGGTGACGTGCTGCGCCGTGTCCCAGTACCGGTCGAACGTGGAGCGCATCCATGCCTCGTCGAACGGCTGGTCACCGTGGGACGTGATGGAGGAGAGGTACGAGGCCGCGCACTTCGACGCGGAGTTGGAGCCCTGGCCCGTGACCGGGTCGTTCGCGACGACGACGTCGGCGACGCCCAGGACCAGGCCGCCGGAAGGCAGCCGGCCGACGGGGTTGCGTACCGTCGGGGCGTACCGGCCCGCCAGTGTGCCGTTCGCGTCGGTCAGCTCGGCCTTCGTCGCGCGGGCGTACTCCCACGGCAGGAACTTCTCCATCAGTTCCAGGGTGAGGGAGAGGTGCTCGGAGGGGTCCTTCACGCCCTTGAACGCGTCGACGGGACCGCCGGGAACGCCTTCCCAGAAGAGGATGTCCGCGCGGCCGGACGTGGTCAGCGTCGGCATGACGAAGAGCTCGCCGACACCCGGGACCAGGTTGCAGCGGACCGCGTCGAACTCCGGGTGCTCGGGACGCGGGCCGAGCCCGTGGACGTACGCCACGGCCAGGGCGCGCTGCGGGGCGTCGTACGGGGAGCGGGACGCGTCGCGGCCGAACATCGAGACCAGTTCGCCCTTGCCCGCCGAGACCATGACCAGGTCGTACGTACGGGAGAAGTAGTCCAGGTCGGAAACGGCCGCGCCGTGGATGACGAGCTGCCCGCCGCGCTGCGCGAACGTCTCCATCCAGCCGGCCATCTTCACGCGCTGGTCGACGGACTGGGCGTAACCGTCGAGCTTTCCGACCCAGTCCACGGCGCGCGAGGAGTCGGGCGCGGCGACGGAGACGCCGAGGCCCTCGATCTTCGGGGCCTGCGACTCCCAGAAGTTGATCTGGAGGTCGCGCTCGTGCTGGAGGGCGGTGTGGAACATGCACTGCGTCGACATGACCCGGCCCGACCGGATCTCGTCCGCCGTGCGGTTGGACATCAGGGTGACCTCGTACCCGCGGCTCTGGAGTCCGAGGGCGAGCTGGAGCCCGGACTGACCGGCTCCGACTATGAGTATCTTCCGCATGGCGGGGTTTCTCCGTTGATTGGCTGTTCGGTGGTACGGCGCTATTCGGGCGTGGTCGTGAGCGCGTGACCGACGAGGGCCAGCAGCGACTCGACCACCGAGAACCGCTTGCGCGCATCCATGATCACGACCGGTACGTGCGCCGGTACGGTCAGGGCTTCCCTGACGTCTTCGACCTCGTACGCCGTCGTTCCCTCGAAGTGGTTGACGGCGACGATGTACGGCAGTCCGCAGCTCTCGAAGTAGTCGAGCGCGGGGAAGCAGTCGGACAGCCGGCGCGTGTCGGCCATGACGACCGCGCCGATCGCACCGCGCACCAGGTCGTCCCACATGAACCAGAACCGCTGCTGGCCGGGCGTCCCGAAGACGTACAGCACGAGGTCGTCGTCGAGGGTGATGCGGCCGAAGTCCATCGCGACGGTGGTCGTGGTCTTGTCGGGCGTCGCGGTGAGGTCGTCGGTCTCCTCGCTCGCGGTGGTCATCACCGCCTCGGTCTTGAGGGGGGTGATCTCGGAGACCGAGCCGACGAAGGTCGTCTTGCCCACGCCGAAACCTCCCGCGACCACGATCTTGGTGGCGATCGGGGCCCGGGTGCGGTCCGTCTGCCAGTCCTGGGCGCCCTCGTCCGCCTCCGGCGGCAGGACCGGGTCGGGCAGGGGCGGCTGTGTCCGGTCCGGGACCGACGGTATGTGCCCGGTGGTGCGGGCCTGGAAGGTCTCAGAGACGGCGGAGTCCACTCAGCACCCTTTCGAGCAGCGCGCGGTTGGGCTGGCCGGGGGCGTGCCCGGTCCCGTACACACGGATCTTTCCCTGGTCGGCCAAGTCGCTGAGCAGCACACGGACCACGCCCAGCGGCATCTTCAGCAGCGCGGAGATCTCCACGACCGTACGCATGCGGCGGCAGAGCTCGACGATGGCCCGCATCTCCGGCATGACACGTGTCTGGAGGCCGCCGTTGGTCAGCTCGCGCCGCTCCTCGGGGGCTTCGATCGCCGCCACGAAGGTCTCGACGAGCAGGACGTGCGTGAAGCGGGTGCGGCCGCCGGTGAGCGAGTACGGGCGTACGCGGGCGGGCCTGCGGCCCTCGCCCCGTACGGGGAGCCTGGCGGCGGACGTCGGCGTCGGCGTCACAGAGCACTCTCCATCGATTTGCGCAGCTCGCTGCGGAGTTCGGGGGTGAGGACGTGTCCGGCACGGCCGACGAAGAGCGCCATGTGGTACGCGACGACGCTCATGTCGCAGTCGGGTGAGCCGTGCACGCCCAGCAGCGAGCCGTCGCTGATCGACATGACGAAGACGCTGCCCTCCTCCATCGCGATCATGGTCTGCTTGACGCCGCCGCCGTCCATCAGCTTCGCGGCGCCCTGGGTGAGGCTGGCGATGCCCGAGACGATGGTCGCGAGGTCCGCGCTCGATCCCTTCGGGCCGTCCTGGCCGGCGGCCGGAGAGGCCGGTCCGGCGTTCCGCTCCGGGTCGGAGGAGAGGAGGAGCAGCCCGTCGGACGACACGACGGCGACCGAGAGAAGTCCTGGCACCTCCTCGACGAGATTGCTCAACAGCCAATGGAGATTGCGGGCTTCGCTACTCAGCCCGAATGTGCTGGACGCAGTCAACTGCGTTCCTCCTCAACTGTGTCCCCCTTGGTCTCTGGACGTTCCCCGTTGCCTGAGATCTCTGCCTCGACGTCGCGACGTCCCTTGATCGCGCCCTGCTGGAAACCGCCGAGCCGACGCCGCAGGGCGTCTGCGTCGACGCCGGTGGAGCGCTCCTTGGGCTGGGCGGGGCCGGACTTGACGATCTTGGGGGTGCGCTTGGGCAGTCCCTTGTCCGTGACCGGCTCGTCGGTGGCCGGGTGGTCCGTGACCGGCTCTTCGGTGGCCGACTCCGTCTCGGGTGCGGCGGGCTGCCTGGGCAGCCGCACCGTCCGGGTCGGCTCGTCGGCCGGTGCCCCGGTGTCCGCCTCCCCGTCGGCGACGCGCTCGTGCGTGTCGGGTGCGACGGCGTAGGGCCCGGGAGCCGGCGCCTCGGGCTCGGCCTCCGCGGGCTCGGCAGGGCCGGCGGGCTCGGCGGGCTCTGCGTCCTGTGCCGACTTCTGCGCGTCCTCGCGGATCGACCGCTCGGCCGCCGCCACCAGCGGGTCCTCCAGACCCTCCCGCGGCGGCTCGCCGAGAACCGAACGCCCCTGCAGCGCGTTGGAGTTGGCCTCCGCGGCCGACCCCGGGAGGTTCAGCGTGGGCGCGTCCCCCGCCACCGGCACGGCGGGCGGCGCGCTCACCGGCGGCGCCTCGGGCAGCAGTGCGGCCGGCAGTACGACGACCGCGGCGATGCCGCCCTGCTTCTGCTCCCGCAGCGTCACGCGTACGCCGTGCCGCGCGGCCAGCAGCGCGGCCACGTGCAGGCCGATGCCGCCGTCGGTGCCGTCGCCCGGCTCGTACGCACAGGGTTCGGCGAGCCGCGCGTTCAGCTCGGTGAGGCGGTCCTGCGTCATGCCGATGCCCTCGTCCTGGACGGAGAGCATCACCTCGCCGCTCTCCAGGAGCCAGCCGGAGAGCTCGACCTTGGCGTCCGGCGGGGAGAAGGAGGTGGAGTTCTCAAGGAGCTCCGCGAGGAGGTGGCTGAGGTCGTTGGCGGCGAAGCCCGCGACCTGGGCGTGCGGCGGGATCGACCGGATGTCCACCCGCTCGTACCGCTCGATCTCGCTGACGGCGGCGCGCAGTACGTCGACGAGCGGCACCGGGCCCTGCTGCCCCTGCCCGTGCTCGGTGCCGGCCAGGACCAGCAGGTTCTCGCCGTGGCGGCGCATGACGGTCGCCATGTGGTCGAGCTTGAAGAGGGTGGCGAGGCGCTCCGGGTCCTGCTCCCGCTCCTCCAGGCTCTCGATGATGCCGAGCTGGCGTTCCACGACGCCGAGCGTGCGCAGCGAGAGGTTGACGAACGTGGAGTGGACGGTGTGGCGCATCCGCTCCAGCTGCGTGGTGACCTCGGCCACCTGCTCCTGGAGTTCGGCGCGCTGGGTGGCGAGGGTCTCGCGCTGGCCGATCAGGTGCGTACGGTCACCGGTGAGCTTCTCCACACGGGCGCCGGCCTCGGCGAGCCTGGCGTGCAGCGTGTTGAGGGACCGTACGACCTGGGCGAACTCGTCGTTGCGGCCGGTGAAGCGGATCGGCTCCACGGCGGTCGTGCCCGCGGTCCCGCCGTCCGCGGTCCCGCCCTGTGCGGCCTCGGCGCCCGCGGCCTGCGGCCCGGCGGCCAGCCTGGCCGCGCCGAGCCGCAGCTCGGCCAGCGGGCGGGTGAGCGTACGGGCGACGGCCGTGCTGGCACCGACGGCGAACAGCAGGCAGGCACCGGCCAGGGCGATCCGGAGCTCAGCGCGGTGACGTCGTCGTCGCGCAGCCGGGAGAGCCGGGTGACCTGCGCGGAACCGAGGGAGGACTCGACGCCGCGCATCAGGTCGATACGGGCCGACAGGGCGGCCTCGGCCTTCGCGCGGTCGGTGCCGAGCTCGGCTTCGGAGAGCCGGGGCTGGTCGGTGAGGCGGGTGAGGTACTCCTCGGCGGTCTTGACCTCGGGGCCGGTGACGGTGGCCTTGAGCGACTCGCGGGCGGTGGACCCGGCGGCCTGGTCGAAGTCGGCGAGCGCGGCGAGCTCGCGTACCCGTGACTGCTGGGCCGCGGCGCTCAGCGCGTCGCGGGTGCGGGCGCTCGGGGAGTCCGGCTCCTCCTCGGCGGGGACGAGGAGTCCGGTGACGGGGTCGACGCGGCTGCCGGTGTTCTCGCGCGGCACGGACAGCGCGGCGAGCAGGAGCCCGCGGGTGGCGGCGGCCTGTTCGACGGCCCGGCTGAGCGCGGCGGGCGCCCGGGTGGCCTCGGCTGCGCGCGGAGGCGTCCTGTCGGCGAGCTCGTCGGCGAGGTCCTGGAGCTTCTCGATCGCCTCGGTGTACGCCTTGTGGGCCTCCAGCGCGGTGCCCTCGCCGGTCAGGGCCTCCCTGCGGATGCCGGGGATCCTGGCCAGCTCACGGTGCAGGCCGGCGGGGGCGACGAGTTCGATCTCGTCCATCTGCCGGTCGACGCGGGCGCTGTGATTCTCCGACAGCCCCTTGGCCTTGCCGTCGCGTGCGGCGCCGTCCTGGGCACCGCCTCCGGCGCTGTCCCCGGCGCCGTCCCCGCCGCCGCGTCCGGCCGCGATGTACGCGGTGACGTCGCGCGTTCGTCGGCGAGGGAGTGGGCAAGGGTGACGGCCTGCCGGTTCAGTTCGGCAAGGGTGACCAGACGCTGGGAATCGGAGAGTTCGGAGGAGGCGCTGAGGATGGCGGGCGTACCGGCTGCGAGGACGGTGACGCCGACGACGGCCACGCCGGCGACCAGCCGGCTGCGTACCCGTACGGTGCGTTCGGTCCGCTCGCCATTACCGCTATCGCCCCGAGGCCGCTTTTTCTGCACCGGTGCTCGCATTCTTGCTTGACTCGTCTGCTCATGTGGCCGAGGTGACGACTCGTCACACAAGAGAGCGCCCCTACCCCGGGGATGGCTTCAGACCATTCCAGCGCTTTTGGGAAGAAGTCGCGCATCACCCGCTCCGCCACTTGAACGAGTGAACAACACTCGGGAGTTGACGAACAACTTCTGATCCGGCCCGCCTCGCGGGCGTGCGGTGCGCCGGTTGGAAGTTCCGCCCGGCCTTTGGCAGGATGCGCCCCCGCAGCTTCACGGAGTGCCTCATTCCACCCATAAACCCGTGCCTCACCTGCTGGTACGGGCCAATTGGCGGCGCGGAGGAAACCGTCGGGCCGCGCCCGGCGGCCTCATGCAGACTTGACCGCATGCGCTTCGAACTGGCCACGGCCCCCGGGGATCCCGAACGCCCCAACGAGGACTGGGCGTCTGTCGCCCTCCCCGCCACCGGCCGGGGCGGGGCACTCGTCCTGCTGGACGGCGTGACCCCTCCGGCGGGCGACGACGGATGCCTGCATTCGGTTCCCTGGTTCACCGCCAAGCTCGGTGGCGCATTGATCGAATTGTCCACTTCTCGGCTGGATCTGCCCCTCGCCGAGATCCTCGCCGAGGCCATTCGCCGCACCGCCGACGCCCACCGCCGCACCTGTGACCTTTCTCACGTGCGGACGCCGCAGGCGACAGTGGTTCTGGCGCGCTGGGGTGCGGAGGAGATCGAACACCTGGTGCTGTCGGACTCGGCACTGCTGCTGGAGGCTCCGGACGGCACGGTGCGCGCGGTGCTCGACGACCGCCTCGGCCTCGTCCCCCGCGAGGTGCTCGCCTCCCTCGCCGCGACCGACGCCCTGCGCAACGCCGAGGGCGGTTTCTTCACGGCGGCGGCCGATCCGGCGGTGGCGGCGCGGGCGGTGACGGGCACGGATCCACGGGCCCGGGTACGGGCGCTGGCGGCGCTCAGCGACGGCGTGACGCGCTGGGTGGACATGTTCGGCGAGGGCGACTGGGCGGACTGCCTGGGCGTACTGCGCAAGGAGGGCGCCCAGTCCCTGATCGACCGCGTCCGGTCCCTGGAGGCCGACGGCGCGAGGGCGCCGCTGGTACGCCGCTGGAAGCGGCACGACGACGCGGCGGTGGTCTACGCGGAGCTGTGAGCGGGGCGGGGGGACGGAGGCGGAGGCGGAGGGCCGAGGACGGAGGCGTGCCCGCCCGGGGCCCTCCGGAGGCCCGGCTCAGCTCTCCGCGCGGCTGTTCAACTGGTGCAGCAGGCGCGCGAGTTCCGCCACCTCCGCACGGTCCCAGTCGGCCAGCTTCCGCACGTAGCGGGCGCGGCGCGCGTCCCGTACCCGCCGGAAGCGCGCGCGTCCCTCCTCGGTGAGCGCGACCAGTGAGGCCCGGCCGTCGGCCGGGTCGGGCTCGCGCGTGACCAGGCCGAGCTCCTCCAGGGCGCGCAGCTGCCGGCTCATGGTCGCCTTGCCCACGCCGAACCACGAGGCCAGCTCGGTGGCCCGCTGCCGGTCCGCCTCGTCGAGCCGTACGAGCAGCCCGTACGCCGCCGGCTCCAGGTCGGGGTGGACCTCGCGGGCCATGTCGCCGGAGGAGGCGCGGGCCCGGCGCAGGAATACGGCCAGTTCGCGTTCCAGCGCGAGGAATTCGTGGTCCACACCACTCACCTCCGGAACACGCCCGTCATTCGCTCTTCCGCTTCCGTGCACGTCAGAACTCATCGCGCGCTTTCCTCACCCCTGAAGTTTTCTTTCACCAGCGGCCATTGCCGCAGCTCGGCCAGTATTTCGCAGGTTTAGACCAACGGCAGCACCCGGCCCCTCTTCCGCACCGCCTGTCTACGTGCGTAGCTTCATTGCTGACATGTCCACACCAGTGGCTTTGTCGACAGGTCGCCCGACCGGGCCTGCCGGACCAGTCCTGTCCCCAGCATCAGCATCCCCACCGAGCCTTTCGGAGGCACGTACATGCCCGTGCACAGATCCGGAACGGCCCGCCGCCCGCACACCGCGGCGGCCGGGATTCTCCTTTCCGTCCTCTCCGCTCTCGCCCTCGTCCTGACCCTGCCGGGTGCGGTCACCGCCGCCGAGAAGCCCGAACGCGGCTCGGCCCGCATGGGCATGGGCGTCGTCCAGCACGACGGCCAGGGCGGCCTGCCGCCCGGCACCCGCGTCACGCAGACCGAAGGCGTGGACGTCAGCAGCCACCAGGGCAACGTCAACTGGTCCTCCCTGTGGACCAGCGGCGTGAAGTGGGCCTACGTGAAGGCCACCGAGGGGAACTACTACAAGAACCCCTACTTCGGACAGCAGTACAACGGCTCGTACAACGTCGGCATGATCCGCGGCGCGTACCACTTCGCGACACCGCACGACTCCAGCGGCGCCAACCAGGCCAACTACTTCGTCGACAACGGCGGCGGCTGGTCGCGCGACGGCAGGACGCTGCCCGGCGTGCTGGACATCGAGTGGAACCCCTACGGCGCGCAGTGCTACGGCAAGACGCAGAGCGGGATGGTCGCCTGGATCCGCGACTTCCTGAACACCTACAAGGCCCGCACCGGCCGCGACGCCGTCATCTACACGGCGACGAGCTGGTGGAAGACCTGCACGGGCAACTACGGCGGCTTCGGCTCCGTCAACCCGCTGTGGATCGCCCGCTACGACACCACCGTGGGCGAACTCCCCGCCGGCTGGGGCGTACAGACCATGTGGCAGTACACCTCCACGGGTCCCACAGTCGGCGACCACAACAAGTTCAACGGCGCCCTCGACCGCGTCCAGGCCCTCGCCAACGGCTGACCGGCCGCCCTCCGCCTTTCGTTTGCGCGCAGAAGCAGAAGCAGAAGCAGCAGACGCACACGCAGAAAGCAGAAGCCCCCTTCCCCCACAGTGGGGGAAGGGGGCGTTCCGCAGCCGGGTCACCGACAGGCGTCCGTCACGCCGCCATCGGCACCCGCACCTCTGCCGGAGCCAGTGCGATCTCCAGGACCTGGCGGACGTCCGTCACCGGGTGGATCTCCAGCTTGTCCAGGATCTCGGCCGGGACGTCGTCCAGGTCGCCTCGTTCCGCTTGGGGATCACCACCGTCGTGGTGCCCGCCCGGTGCGCCGCCAGCAGCTTCTGCTTCAGGCCGCCGATTGGCAGGACGCGGCCGGTCAGGGACACCTCGCCCGTCATCGCCACGTCGGTGCGGACCAGCCGGCCGGACAGCAGCGACGCGAGGGCCGTCGTCATCGTGATGCCCGCGCTCGGTCCGTCCTTGGGCACCGCGCCCGCCGGGAAGTGGATGTGCACGCTCCGGTCCTTCAGGTCACCGACCGGCAGCTCCAGTTCCGCGCCGTGCGAGCGGAGGAAGGAGAGCGCGATCTGGGCGGACTCCTTCATGACGTCGCCGAGCTGGCCCGTGAGGGTCAGGCCCGCTCCGCCCGTCTCCTTGTCCGCCAGCGACGCCTCGACGAAGAGCACGTCGCCGCCCGCACCCGTGACCGCGAGCCCCGTGGCCACGCCCGGGACCGCCGTGCGGCGCTCCGCCGGGTCCTGGGCGGACTCGGGGACGTGGTGGGGCCGGCCGATCAGGGCGCGCAGGTCGCCGTCCGTGATCGTGAACGGCAGCTTCCGCTCGCCCAGCTCGCTCTGCGCCGCCACCTTGCGCAGCAGGCGCGCCACCGACCGCTCCAGGTTCCGTACGCCCGCCTCACGGGTGTACTCGCCCGCCAGCTTGCGCAGCGCCGAGTCGTCGAGGGCGACCTCGCCGGGCTCCAGACCCGCCCGCTCCAGCTGGCGCGGGAGCAGGTGGTCGCGGGCGATGACGACCTTCTCGTCCTCCGTGTAGCCGTCGAGCCTGACCAGTTCCATGCGGTCCAGCAGCGCCTCCGGAATGGCCTCCAGGACGTTGGCGGTGGCGAGGAAGACCACGTCGGAGAGGTCGAGTTCGACCTCCAGGTAGTGGTCGCGGAAGGTGTGGTTCTGGGCGGGGTCGAGGACTTCGAGCAGCGCCGCGGCCGGGTCGCCGCGGAAGTCGGAGCCGACCTTGTCGATCTCGTCGAGGAGGACGACGGGGTTCATCGACCCGGCCTCCTTGATCGCGCGCACGATCCGGCCGGGAAGAGCCCCCACGTACGTACGGCGGTGTCCGCGGATCTCCGCCTCGTCGCGTACGCCGCCGAGCGCGACCCGTACGAACTTCCGGCCCATGGCATGGGCGACGGACTCGCCGAGCGACGTCTTGCCGACGCCGGGCGGGCCGACGAGGGCCAGCACCGCGCCGCCGCGACGGCCGCCGACGACGCCCAGGCCGCGCTCGGCCCGGCGCTTGCGGACCGCCAGGTACTCGGTGATGCGCTCCTTCACGTCGTCCAGGCCGGCGTGCTCGGCGTCCAGGACCGCCTTGGCGCCCTGGATGTCGTACTGGTCCTCGGTCCGCTCGGTCCAGGGGAGTTCGAGGACGGTGTCGAGCCACGTCCGGATCCACGACCCCTCCGGGGACTGGTCGGAGGACCGTTCCAGCTTGTCGACCTCCTTGAGGGCGGCCTCGCGCACCTTCTCGGGCAGGTCGGCGGCCTCGACGCGCGCCCGGTAGTCGTCGGACTCGTCCTCGCCCTCCTTGCCGTTGATCTCGCGCAGTTCCTTGCGCACGGCGTCGAGCTGGCGGCGCAGCAGGAACTCGCGCTGCTGCTTGTCCACGCCCTCCTGCACGTCCTTGGCGATGGACTCGGCGACGTCCTGCTCCGCCAGGTGCTCGCTCAGCCACTTCACGGCGAGCTTGAGACGGGCCACCGGGTCGGCGGTCTCCAGCAGCTCGATCTTCTGAGCGGTGGTGAGGAACGGCGAGTAGCCGGAGTTGTCGGCGAGGGCGGAGACGTCCTCGATCTGCTGGACACGGTCCACGACCTGCCAGGCGCCGCGCTTCTTCAGCCAGCTGGTGGCGAGCGCCTTGTACTCCTTGACCAGTTCGGTGACCGCTCCGGGGAGGGGGTCGGCAGCGTCTCCTCGACGCTCGCGCCCTCGACCCAGAGCGCCGCACCGGGCCCTGTCGTCCCCGCGCCGATCCGGACGCGGTCGCGGCCGCGGATCAGGGCGCCGGGGTCGCCGTCCGAGAGCCGCCCGACCTGCTCGACGGTGCCCAGGACGCCGATCGCGGCGTACGTGCCGTCGATACGCGGAACGAGAAGGACCTGCGGCTTGTTGCCGCTGGAGCGGGCGGCGGCCTGCGCGGCCTCCACCGCGGCGCGTACATCGGCATGGGAAAGGTCCAGGGGCACCACCATTCCCGGCAGCACTACCTCGTCGTCGAGCGGCAGCACGGGCAGGGTGAGCGGATTGGACGTCGATGCCATGATCTCCCCTTCGGCAGTGAACTTGAGCTATGCCGACTCAATGCTTGTGAGCTTCCGAATGTTCCCGGGCGCGTGTTCGCTGTGAGCGATCAGCGCCCGGCCTCGCGCATGACGCCCGGGTGGCGACCGCCGGCCGTGCACGGCGAGAAGACGCCGCGCCCCTGAGCGGCACCCGTCGCCTCTGCCGTCGGCGGCCTCCTCCGGCATGCCCCGTCCCGGATCCCGCACCTCCGCCCGGAGGCGGTATGTAATGATCAAACTATGGATTGGACTATTACGTCAGGAGCGCAGATGACATCCCGGGCCCCTTCGCCGCTCTTCGGTTCCACCGCCGACGCCGTCCGTGCCTGGGTCGACGGATGGGTCGTGTCCCGGGGCGCGGCGGACCCCGTGCCCCGGCCCTGGGGCCTCACGGTCGATGCCGGTCTTCCGCACCACGCCACCCGGCACGTCATGACCGACGCCGACGAGGCGACGGTCCGCAAGCTGGCCGCGGTGTACGCCGCACCGGCCGTCTCGCTCAAGATGTTCCTGGAGCCGGAGACGGTCGCGCCGTGGCTCGGCCCGGGGTGGAGGACGGACGGGCCCGGCTGGCTGATGACGGCGCCGCTGCGGCCGTTGCCCGGCACCGGCACCGGCACCGGCACCGGCACCGGCACCCCCGAGGGCTACACGCTCAAGTCCTGGCGGCGCGGCGGCGTGACGCGCCTGTTCGTCGCCGCCCCCGACGGCGGGTTCGCCGCGCGCGGCCAGGTCGCTCCGACCGGCAGGACGGCAGTGGTGGACCAGGTGGAGACGGCCCCCGCGCACCGGCGCAAGGGCCTGGGCGCGCTCCTGATGCGTACGCTCCAGAACGCGGCGTACGAACAGGGCGCCACGGTGGGGATCCTGGGCGCGACGACCGACGGGCGGGGGCTGTACGAGTCGCTGGGCTGGCAGGTGTGCGCCCCGTTGACCGGCGTGACGTACGCGGCCGGGGCGGGCCGGGGGACACGGGCCCCGGCATGACGGCGGGCCCCGGCCCCGGCGGCGCCCCCGACACGTACACCGAGGCACAGGCGCACGGCGGCATCGGCCCGGCGCGTGACGCGGAGGCCTGGTCCTCGCCCCGTCGTTCCGGGGCACGGGGACCGCGCGGCTGCCGGCGGACACGGGCGTTCCGGAAGCCCCGCCATGGTCCGTAACGTCCTGGGCTCGACCGGGGTGACCGCGGCCGGGGCCGTGCTGCTCGGGGCACGGCTGAGCCGGCTGCCGATGACGGCGTACGGAGGCGCGGTGTACCTGGCCGCGCCCCGCGCTCGCCGGCGGTGCGGCCGCCGCGTGGGCGTGGTCGATGCAGCCGGGGCCGCAGATGGCCGCCTGGGTGGTGGCGGGTGCGGCGTTCGTGACGGGGGTGGCGCTTTACGTACACCGCGGGGCGCGCCCCGAAGGGCCGCGCGCTGACCGGCACCGGCCGCGTGCCGGTCGCCGCCGCGCGCCGCCTCCGG